>JBPCIQ010000173.1:0-16343 GCA_051006135.1 Pyrinomonadaceae bacterium
CGTCTACGCCATTGGCAAGAAGGCACAGTTAAGGGCTGGCGCGCCAGCTATTGTGAACGAAGTATCGGCGGCCGCAAATCCGGTGGCGCACGTTCAAGTAGTACCGACTGAACTGATACTCAAGCCAGGCGACAGTGTAGCGTTTCGTGTGCGGCTATTTGATGAACAAGGCCGTTTCGTCCGGGAGGAGCCGGCAGCGACATGGACGCTAGATCAATTGAAGGGAACGATCGATAAGGGCCGGTTCGTCGCGGCGGCCGACGGGGGCACACAGGCGGGACTGGTAAAAGCGACAGTTGGAGGAATCTCCGGCAGCGCTGGCGTGCGCGTTTTTTCCCCGCTACCGTGGAGCGAAAACTTCGACGCGCTCGCGGTAAACACCATTCCCCCGACCTGGGTCAATAGCACTCTGAAGTTTACCGTTCGAGATGTGAGTGGCAACAAGGTGTTCGTCAAGACAACGGAAGGTTCTTCACTTCTGAGTCGTGCTCGAGCCTATTTTGGACCTTCCGACTTTGCGAACTACACTGTAGAAGCCGACGTCTTCGCAACGCAAAAACGCCGGCAACAGGGCGACGCCGGTGTGATCGCCCAACGTTACGTGTTGGCAGTTTACGGGAACAGCCAAATGCTTCACCTGGAGCCCTGGCAGCCGGAGACTGCGCGTACCGTAACAACTGCTTTCGCGTGGAAGCCAGATACGTGGTATCGCCTTAAGTTGCAAGTAGAAAATCTACCGGATGGCAAAGTACGAGCGCGTGGCAAAGCCTGGCTTGCCAGCGATACTGAACCAGCCGCGTGGATGGTTGAACGGATTGATCCAATTCCTAACCGTCAGGGTGCACCCGGTATCTTCGGAAACGGGCTTGCTGAAATCTATTTCGATAATCTGAAGGTCTATACAAACAAATGACAGTCCAAAGTCCAAAGTCCAAAGTCCAAAGTCCTTGTTTTCACAAAGGTAGTCACCATTCGGCTGTTAACAGGAATCGCACGAAGTGGTTCCTCCGTTCTGCTCTGTGCCTTCTGCTTACTGCCGTCTGCCTCCTGCCTCCTGCCTCCTCCGTTGAGGCTTCCGACCCCGGCGGCGGCGATTGGCCGATGTGGGGCGGCACCCCTGATCGCAACATGATTTCCAACATGAAGGGGTTGCCTGTCAGTTGGGACGTGAAGACAAAGAAGAACATCAAGTGGGTGGCCCTGCTGGGTTCACAAACTTATGGCAACGTCGTCGTATCAGGGGGTACCGTCTTCGTCGGCACCAACAACGAGGCGAACCCGCCCTACGATCCTTCGATCAAAGGCGACAAGGGCATATTGATGGCGTTTAACGAAGCAGACGGCGCGTTTCTTTGGCAAATGGTCCACGACAAACTCGCAGCCGGACGCGTCAATGATTGGCCTTACCAGGGCGTGGCTTCCTCACCGCTGGTCGAGGGCGATCGTGTCTACTACGTTTCAAACCGCGCCGAGTTGATGTGCCTCGACACGAAGGGCTTCCGCGACAAAGAAAATGACGGAGTGACGGACGAAAAACTTACCGCCGAGACAAACGCCGACGTTGTCTGGCGTTACGACATGATCGAGGAGGTCGGTTCCCTACCTCACAATCTAGCGAACTCATCCCCAGTTTCGTACGGCGATCTTATCTTCGTCAGCACGTCTAACGGACAGGACGAGAGCCATGTCAATGTCCCTTCGCCGAAAGCGCCGGCGATCATCGCCGTCAACAAGAAAACCGGAAAGCTCGCCTGGGAAGAGAATTCGGTCGGCGAGCGCATCTTGCATGGTCAATGGTGCTCACCAACCGTGGGAACCATTGGTGGTGTAGTGCAGGTCATTCACGGCCAGGGTGACGGCTGGATACGCGGCTACGAAGCGCTCACGGGCAAAAAGCTCTGGGAGTTTGATCTCAATCCGAAAGAGTCTGTATGGCCGAAGACGCGCAACGAAGTGATCTCCACGCCCGTGATTTATGAAGAGAAGGTCTACATCGCCAATGGCCAGGATCCGGAACACGGCGAAGGCGTTGGCCACATGTATTGTATCGATGCCACCAAGCGCGGCGACATCACCAAAACCGGGATGGTTTGGCATTACGACAAGATTCGCCGTTCGATCTCTACGCCGGCAATTAAAGACGGCATCGTTTACCAGCCGGATTTCAGCGGCTTCCTGCACGCACTCGATGCGAAGACCGGCCAGGTCTATTGGGTACATGATCTCTTCGCTGCTGTCTGGGGCTCACCGATGCTGATCGATGGCAAACTGTACCTCGGTGACGAAGATGGCGATGTAGTGATCATGCAGGAAGGAAAGACTAAGAAAGTCATCGCGGAGCTAAACATGGGTAGTTCGGTCTACTCCACTCCTGTGCCGGCAAACGGCGTGATGTATATCTCAAATCGTAATCAGCTTTACGCTCTGGCAGAGATTCCCCAAGCAAAGCCGGCGGCCGCGCCAAAATGAAGTTTCACCGAACCGTATGCGGCGCTCCTCGACAGCCATGAAACACTTACAGATCCTTTGCCTCTTGCTCTTCTCATTAACGGTAACCGCCAAGGCCCAGAACTGGCCCTCGTTTCGCGGTGCCAACGCGTCAGGCGTGGCTGAGGGAAGCAGACCTCCAACCACCTGGGACGCGGAAAAATCACTAAACATTCGCTGGAAAACCGCCATCCCCGGTCTCTCACACTCAAGCCCAATCGTATGGGGTGACCGCATCTTTGTAATCACTGCCATCAGTAGTGACCCTAAGGCCGGCTTCAACGCGAAAGACAGGGGCATTGATCTGGCGAATGACAATATGAAGCACACCTGGCGAATCTATGCTCTCGACAAACAAACGGGTCGCGTGCTTTGGGAGCAATCGGCCTACGAAGGGGTGCCCAGGGCCAAAAGACACGTCAAGGCAACCCAATCCAATTCCACACCAGCAACCGATGGGAAGCATGTGGTCGCGCTTTTCGGCTCAGAGGGACTGGATTGTTACGACGTAAATGGCAAGTTGCTGTGGAAGAAAGATCTCGGCGTACTTAATCCCGGCCTTTGGGATGATCCAACTTCTTCGTGGGGCCACGCCAGCAGTCCCGTGATCTTCCGTGACCTGGTGATCATTCAGGCAGACGGGCACAAACAATCTTTCATCGCGGCCTACCATCTCAAAGACGGCAAACAGGCATGGCGCGTCGAACGCGGGGAAATAACCTCCTGGACTACGCCTACAATTTTTGAGCGTGAGCGCAAGGCACGCACGGAATTGATTGCGAATGGCGGGCGCTACATTCGTGGCTACGATCCGTGGACGGGTAAGGAGCTCTGGCGCTTCTCAGACGACAACACCCAGGTAAAGATGCAGGCACCGCTAATCGCAGACGGTCTGATTTATATTACCGGCGGTTATCCAGCTGGCCGTGCGATGTATGCGTTTCGACCCGGCGCCGTGGGTGACATATCGCTCAAGCCAGGTCAGGAAACAAATGACTTTATCGCCTGGCGCTCGAGCAAAGGCAGCCCTTACACACCGACGCCAATCATCTATGGCGAATTGCTGTATGTCTGTTCTGACAACGGTGTACTCAGCGCTTACGACGCGAAGACCGGCCAGCAGATCTATCAAGAACGACTCCCCAGTTCGTTCAGCGCCTCACCCATAGCGGCCGATGGGAAACTCTACCTGGCGAGCCAGGACGGCGATGTTTTTGTAGTGAGGGCCGGCAGGAAGTTTGAGTTGCTGGCGACAAATGCGATGGGCCAGGCGTTGATGGCTACACCCGCGATCTCCAACGACCTCCTGATCGTTCGCACAGAAAACTACATCTACGCTATTGGCAAAAGTACGCAGAAGAAGCTCGAATAAAAGTATGCAGCCATTCGACTTCCAATCTCGTACGCGCCTGATCTTTGGAGCTGGCGCCATCGAGCAGCTCGGAGAATTGTCGTCTGAACTCGGCTTTCGTCGGACGCTGCTGGTGGCCGATCGTGGTCTTGTTGCCTCCGGTCATGTCGACGAAGCTCTGCTACCGCTGCGGCGCGCAGGAATTGAAGTCGCCGGGTTTCACGATTTCGAAATGAATCCTGACACGGACATAGTTGAAGCGGGGCGTACCTATGCGGCGCCGCTTAAGATAGATTCAATTATTGGTCTGGGCGGCGGCAGCTCGCTCGACTGCGCTAAAGGAATCAACTTTCTCCTGACTAATGGTGGCGAGATAAAGGACTATTTGGGCTACGGCAAGGCGACGCAGCCACTATTGCCGATGATTGGCGTTCCTACCACGTCCGGAACCGGAAGCGAAGCGCAAAGTTATGCGTTGATTTCTGACGCGCAAACTCACGTCAAGATGGCTTGCGGTGATCCGAAAGCTGCGTTTCGAATTGCGCTGCTCGATCCGGTGCTGACTTTCTCGCAACCACGCAGCATCACGGCCACGTCCGGCTTTGATGCCATCGCACACGCGGTTGAAACTTACGTTACGACTAAACGCAACGGGCTATCGGATTTCTTCTCTCGCGAAGCATGGCGGTTGTTGGAAGGTAATTACGAAATCGTTCTTGAGCAACCGGATAAACTGGAAGCTCGCGGCGCGATGCAGCTCGGATCCTATTTCGCCGGTATGGCTATCGACAACTCCATGCTCGGCGCCACCCACGCCTGTGCCAATCCACTCACGACTCACTACAGCACGGTGCACGGCGCCGCGCTTGCAATGTTGCTTCCTTCAGTCGTGCGCTGGAATGCCACTGTCGTTGGCGAGCGATATGCCGAGCTTCTGAGGGTATCGACGCATACGAACTCCGACAATCACGGCTCTCCTGAAATACTAGCCCAGAGATTGGAACAACTCGCGGCAGCGGGCGAGTTACGCCACAGTTTAAGCGCGGTGGGCGTGCGGAGGGCCGATCTGCGAATGCTTGCTGAAGAGGCGGCCACGCAATGGACCGGCAACTTTAACCCGCGGCAGTTTGATCAGGCCGGTGCTTTGGAGGTTTACGAGCGTGCCTATTCGTGAGCAAGTTGTGACGGAAGAGAACGATCCACGAACTCACACGAACCAACACGAAAAAGTTGTTAGTGGCGGTTCGTGTGAGTTCGTGGATCGTATTTCCTTTTCTCTATTCATAATCAAGGTTAGGCTTGACCAATGAAGGAACTCAATTTAGGTCATTAACAACACAGGGGAAAATAGTGCGCTCGCTTTTCTTATTCATAAGTTTGTACTTTTGCCTCTTGCCTTCCGCGCTGTTGGGGCAGGACACGCCGGCGGAAAACTGGTCGCAGTTTCGCGGCAACCACCGTTTGACGGGTGTTTCTCAATCCGCAGTGCCCGGTACTTTGAAGCATTTGTGGACTTACGAGGCCGGGGAATCCATTGAGTCATCGGCAGCGATTGTAGGCGGTACGGTTTTTGTTGGCTCCCAAAAAGGAGAACTGACCGCGCTGAGTCTCGAAAACGGCTCGGTCTACTGGAAGTATTCCACCGGAGCTCCCATTGGAGAATCATCGCCGGCCTACAGTGGCGGCGTTGTTTATATCGGCGACCTCTCTGGCGTGCTACATGCAGTGAACGCGCCTGATGGCAAGAGACTCTGGACTTTCAAAGCTGGCAATGAAATCAAATCCTCACCAGTTGTTGTCGGCGACCGTGTCTTGATCGGCTCCTACGATCAGCATCTTTATTGCGTCTCAACTCGCAACGGATCGGTGCTCTGGAAAGTAAAAACCGACGGGCCGGTCCATTCCACTCCCGGTATCTCTGCCGGCATCGCTTACATTGCAGGTTGCGACGAAATGTTTCGAGCAATACGCATTTCTGATGGCAAAGAAATGTTCACAATCCCTTCCGGCGCTTATACGGGCGCTTCCCCGGCGCTAAGAGGATCTGCTGCCTATTACGGAACCTTCGACAATGAAGTCTTGATGGTGAACCTCAAAGACCACAGCGTCGGTTGGCGTTACCAGCATCCCGAGCGCAAGTTTCCTTTTTACTCCTCGGCTGCGGTGGTTCTCGACCGCGTTGTTCTCGGCGGCCGCGACAAGATGGTCCATGGTCTGAATAGCGCGGGAAAGGGAGTCTGGACATTTACGACCCGCGCCCGGGTTGAATCGTCACCGGCCATCGCCGGTGGTCGGGTATTCGTAGGATCCAATGATGGGCGATTCTACGTTTTGAATGTGAACAGCGGCGCAAAGCTCTGGGAGTTTAATGCCGGCGCCCCGCTCTCAGCGTCACCAGCCATCGCCAACGGACGCGTCGTGATTGGCGCACAGGACGGGCGACTCTATTGCTTTGGGTAAAGTAATATAGAAACATCTTGTTCCAATTTCCAATTAAACAAAAACGAGGCACGTGAAATTATGAAGAAGCGCATTCTTTCTTTCGGCCTGCTTGCCGCTTTGCTGATGTTGGCAAACGCATGCGTGCAGACGCCGACAACAAATCAACCGGCGACCACAAGCAGCCCGGCAACAAGCTCAAACCTTCCCGCGGAACTCAAACCAGCACTTGAGACCATCAATGCTAACGATCTTATGCAGCACACAAAAACCCTCTCGGCAGACGAGTACGAAGGGCGCGGGCCAGGGACGAAGGGTGAGGAACTCTCGGTCAAATATATAACTGAACAATTTCAACGGCTCGGACTGAAACCCGGTAATCCCGACGGAACCTACGTGCAGAAGGTCCCGCTCGCCGGTTTCACTGCTCAGCCCACCGCGTCATTCACCGCCGGAGCCAAGACGATCAATCTAAATTTCCCGCAGGACTACGTTGCCGTTTCGCGGCGTTACGTTCCCGAGTCGAAAGTCGAAAACTCCGACATCGTTTTTGTCGGCTACGGAGTGGTTGCGCCTGAGTACGGTTGGGACGACTACAAGGGTGTGGACGTGCGCGGCAAGACAATAGTTATGCTCATCAACGATCCGGCCTTCCCTGATCCTAGCGATCCGACAAAGCTTGACGAAAAGATGTTCAAGGGTAAGGCGATGACCTACTACGGTCGCTGGACTTACAAATATGAGATTGCGTCGGAGAAGGGCGCGGCCGCGGCGATCATCATTCATGAGACGGGACCCGCGGGCTATCCCTACGAGGTGGTTTCCGGAAGCTGGTCGCGCGAGAATTTCGACATCCAAAGACCCGATAAAAACATGAATCGCGTTGCCATCGAGTCCTGGATCACCAATGACCGCGCGAAGGAGCTTTTAACGGCGGGCGGTCAGGATTTTGATGCCTTAAAGAAAGCAGCGGTCAGAAAGGACTTCAAACCAGTCACCTTAAATGCCAAAGCTAACTTTGATCTCAAAAATAATTTGCGCGAGATCGACTCAAACAACGTCGTCGCCAGGGTTGAAGGCTCTGATCCGGTACTGAAAAACGAGTACGTCGTCTACTCCGCGCATTGGGACCACCTGGGCCGCGACCCCAAGTTACTGGGAGATCAGATTTTCAACGGCGCCCTCGACAATGCTTCCGGCGTCGCCGCTCTGCTCGAGATCGCGGAAGCCTTTACTAAACTGGCAACGCCGCCAAAACGCTCCGTACTCTTCCTCGCTGTTACGGCCGAGGAGAAAGGCTTGCTGGGCGCCAAATACTACGCGACGACTCCGCTTTATCCACTGAACAAGACTCTCGCCAACATCAACATGGACGGCGTCAATCAGTGGGGACGTACGAAAGACGTCACCATGGTTGGAGACGACAACAGTACGCTTGTCGAACTCTTGCGCGAGACAGCGAGCGCTCAGGGCCGCACCATCAATCCAGACCCCGAACCTGAGAAGGGGTTTTACTATCGCTCCGATCATTTTGAGTTTGCCAAGGTGGGCGTGCCCGCGCTCTACCCGGATTCAGGAATTGATTTCATTGGCAAGGACGCAAACTTCAGCAAGCAGAAACGGGACGAGTATACGGAAAAGGACTATCACAAGGTTTCTGACCAGATAAAACCCGACTGGGATTTGGCCGGAGCAGTTGACGACGCGCAATTGTTGACGACCATCGGTTACCGGGTGGCCCAGGGCGATAAGTACCCTGAATGGAAATCAGGTTCTGAGTTCAAAGCGAAACGCGATGAAACGATGAGGGGTAGTACGAGCCCGTAACAATAAAATAGATGGGCAATCGCAAAAATGAGCGATCGAAAATCTTTCTGGTCCGCGCTGAATGGTTTCTTCTCAGGAGCGAGTGCGGCCGCTAAAACGCCGTCCCAGCCGGTCGTTCCTCCGGTTGATCCGGATGTGCCAGTTACTAATCCGCGATTTGTTTCGGCCATTCGCAAGCATCAGATAGGCCCAACGAACGAAACGGCAGCAGAACTCATCGGGGAGCTGAAAGAGTCTGTGCTTCTGGTAGCCATCATTTTAGACAAGCCACTTGCCAAAGTGTCTGAGGGCCAGGTCCTGTTCAAAAAGGGGGACACGTTTGCTGTCGTAACAGTCACAGACGACAGCGACAATCGCCTACTGGCGCTCTTTACAGATCATCCGGAGTTGCAGCGCTTCACCAATCAAGCTAATTCAACGCTCGTCATGCCAGCCGAAGAAGCAATGACATTCGTGCTAGAGAAAGGCTACGCAGGTTTGGTAGTTAATCCGGCCAGTGACGCCACGTTGACGGTTGGATGCGCCATTTATTCGCAACATAGTCGGGGACAAATGATGCGGGATATACCACTCAACATAGGGAAATTCGTCAGGTCAGCAAGGCGGACCGTGTCCAACCTCCAACTGGAAGGCCACTCACTGCGTCTCGGGTGCGGTGCAGACTTGTGACGTTCTACTCCAACCATTAACCTTCCATGACCAATGCCCGAACTTCCGGATATCGTTGTCTACATTGAAGCGTTGGAGCAACGCATTCAAGATCAAAGGCTCCAGCGCGTACAGATCGCGACGCCTTTTCTGCTGCGCACGGCAGTGCCGTCAATCACCAGCGTGGAAGGCAGGAAAGTTGTTCAGTTGCGACGCCTGGGTAAACGCATTTGCATCGGACTCGAAGATGATCTGTGGCTCATCCTGCATCTGATGATTGCCGGCAGACTGCACTGGCACGAAGGCCAGAGCAAAGGTGCCCCAGGCAAAGCTTCCGCAGTCAAACTCTCAAACTCTCCCAAGAACCGCGGCTTGGCAGCTTTCCAATTCAGCACCGGAACGCTCTCGCTTACCGAAGCTGGTACTCGCAAGCGCGCTTCTTTGCACCTGGTCGCGGGAGAAGCCGCTCTTCAAAGTCTCGATCCTGGCGGGCTGGAGATATTCGAAACTGACATGGAAGGTTTTGCCACCGTTCTGAAGTCAGCCAACCATACCTTGAAACGTGCACTCACCGACCCGCGGTTATTCAGCGGTATAGGCAACGCCTATTCGGACGAAATTCTTTTTGAAGCCCGCCTTTCTCCCATCGCGCTCACGCAGAAACTCACCTCAGCTGAAATCGAACGCCTTTTCACCGCAACGCGCACGACCCTCACCAATTGGGTAGAGCGTTTGCGTGAAGAAGCTGGCGGCAGCTTTCCAGAAAAGGTCACCGCGTTTCGGCCTGGCATGGCGGTTCACGGGCGTTACCAACAGCAGTGCCCTCGCTGTAATGCCAGGATCCAGCGCATTCGCTACGCGTCCAACGAGACCAACTATTGTCCGAGCTGCCAAACTGCGGGAAAGCTACTGGCAGACCGAGCACTTTCTCGCCTTCTGCGCGCGGACTGGCCACGAACAGCCGAAGAACTCTAGCCACTCGCGAGAGGTAGAACAATAATGACGTGCCGTAAATCCTGCGGTTTTGCTCGCTGCTTTTGCCGACCAGCAGTGCGGAAAGGAGTAGTGTCCCATTCAAAACTTAGCGGCTCGGTATGAAGTAAAGCGCGAATCGCTGGCTGCTGTTCAAAGTGAGCGGCTGGCGCGTGAGAGGTGAGCTCCTCAGAAAATTATCTATTCCGTACAGCCATTTGACTTACCATCCAATTTGGGATAAAACGCCCCCGCGCTTCGTAAAGTCGCGACACACTTTCGGACCTTCGCTTAATAAGGAGCCAATCTCATGAAACGAATTCTTGCCCTCGTCGTGCTCGTAATCGCGGCGTCACCGGTAGCCTCAGCTCAAACACCGACGCAGACACCCGATAAGCCGGCCACTCAAGAAAAAGCAGCCGGGCATAAGATGGCCGACAGCGGCAACGTCGAACAGGAGTTGATGCAACTGGAGCAGAAGTTAACTGACGCTCTGATCAAGGGCGACATAGCAGCTTTCGGAAGCCACTTGGCAGACAATGTTTCGCTCACGGATCCAGGCGGCATGCTTAATACTAAGGCACAATTTGAAGCCGATGTGAAGTCGGGTGCTTTGAAGATCGAATCCTCGAAGATTGAGGACATGACAGTACAGGCCCATGGGGACGTGGCCATCGTCACTTACAAGACGACGGACAAGGGCACGTACAAGGGCCGGGACATCAGCGGCGATTACCGATGGACTGACGTGTTCGTTAAGAAGGACGGGAAGTGGTGGCTGGTGGCAGGGCAAGGGACGCCGATCCAAAAGATGCCGCAATAGTTGTTGTCCTTCCGAGCTCGCTCTTAGAACAAGAAAGCCGCGACTTGGTTCGCGGCTTTCTTGTTTGTCTGACAGAGCAACAGCTCGCTGCGTTTCTTAAACTCCTCCCACGTCTCGACATCAGGATTGAAGGTGATTAGTCTGGCATCTGCAGACTTTTTCAAGATCACCTCGCTTTCAGGTTTCTTTTAATTGAGTCCTGCTGTTTATATAACGGCTGTGACATTTCGCGCCTTTTTCGCTTAGAACCTGAGTTTCCACGCAGCGGGGTCAGGCTCATTGTTTGATCATTAGTTTCGTTTGTTCTCAGCGGCCGCTCGATTGTTTTTTACGATATTATTTATCTCAATGAATCGTTTTTCGTTGCGAAGCCCAACAAACTCGTCACCTGCAAGAGCCTCCAAATCGACGAAGCCTTTTTCCGCGGCCATATGCAATGCACCGAGAGCTTTCCTGTTGTCTTTGGCTAGAGCGTAGGCACGAGCAAGCTGATAGAAAGTCCGCGCGTTGTCTGGCTGAATCTCAGTGCCGATGGAAAAATGAATAATCGCTCTCTGATAGTCCTTCTGGAAGATCGCCGCACTACCTTGTTCGAAAGATCCGACAAAGACTGAATTGATCACGCGCCTCGCTACAACCCGTTCGGCCGAAGACTGTTCAGCTGCTGCGGCCTTTTTCTGAATCGCAATTGAATGCCTCACTTCGGATAGAGTCTTCATTTTGTTTTCGGACTGCCCGAGTGCTCCGATTAGTGAATCGATGCTCAGCAGGCGACGTGCTTGTTCTTCAGCTATCCACTGCTCTCGCTTAAACGCCTCACGAACTTCTTTTGCGTCCTTCAATGCCGCGACTTTCTGTTGGAATTCCGTTACCGCGCGCAAGCCCTGGAAATCCTGCGCCGCCGCTGCGTAGTATGAATATGCCAGGTATCCTTCCTTTGCTGCTTCAGCGGCGCGCGCTCGCGTTAAGGCCGTTCCGAAGAGCTTGTCTATCAACTCTTCGTCTTTAGCTTTTATTCCTGTTCGCATTGCCTGGATTTCCATCCACTCAATAGCGTCCAGACGAGCT
This sequence comes from Pyrinomonadaceae bacterium, assembly GCA_051006135.1. Taxonomy (GTDB): domain Bacteria; phylum Acidobacteriota; class Blastocatellia; order Pyrinomonadales; family Pyrinomonadaceae; genus PSRF01. The sequence goes on from JBPCIQ010000173.1 coordinate 11,616, forward strand.
CTGCAGGAAGCCAGTCGTGCCCTCCCTCAAAAACAGCAAGACGGTTGGCCACGAGCGAGCCTGCGATCGTTTGTGAAAGCGATTGCATCTCGGGGTTGTTAAAGTCTTCGCTGCCGGCAGTCTCGAAAAGGACAAATGGCAGCGGCGTACTCGGACTGATCCGGGAAGGGAAGCCGCCACTACAGGCGATTACTCCGGCTACAAGACCCTTAAGCGAGTAGCCTAGAGAAATGGCGACGCGGGCGCCGCCTGAGAAGCCGGCAAGATAAGTTCGCTTTTCATCGATCGAGAACCGAGCGTGAGTGTCCTCCCACAGGATCTTGATAATGTCGTTCAACGGTTGATTGGGTCCGTTGCGTGAGTTGTTCGATCCAACGACGATGTAGTTGTACTTCTCGGCCGCATCTTTAAATCGCGAGACAGGCAACGAGCCTCGAGCACCGGGGTCGAAACAGTAAAGAATCGGAGACTTGCGTGCGGGATTGTAAGCGGACGGGAGATACAGCGCATAACTCTGGGAGGGGTCGCTCGCAGCAACTACCTTTTCGATTGCAACGCCCTTGGCGTACTCTGCTACGTTGGATTGGGGAAATTGGGCATTAACTGCTGAGACCGAGAGCAAGACCGCGGCCGCCAGGATAATGAATTTCTGAAGATGCATCTGAATTTCCCACTTTTGCCTTAGATGTCAAAAGACCGAGCCTATTTGCCTTGCAGACTCATTATCACCATATATGGAATACACAGCCATTAATTTGCACGACAAGTTCGCGAAGTTTTCAGATCACTTCGTCCCCAGGATCATTGCTCGGATGAACAATTATCACTTCAAGCTGGTCAAATCCGAAGGCGACTTTGTCTGGCACAGTCATGCGGAAACAGATGAGACCTTTATGATTATTAAAGGGAAACTGACTATCGAGTTCCGGGACGGTGCCGTTGACCTTGAAGCAGGAGAAATGTTCGTGATTCCAAAAGGAGTGGAGCATAAGCCCTTCGCCGAGAAGGAATGCCACGTACTGCTGATCGAGCCTGCTGGTACGATAAATACGGGAGATGCCGGAGGCGAACTGACAGCGGACGATACTCTTTGGATATGACGTTAACTTTTAAGCCCTCAGATTTTTTCGCCTTTCGCACGCCGCTCCTAACCTTCCAGGAACTTCTGTCGTGGGGCGAGGGGCTGGAAGCTCCGGCAGCGCTCGACGATCCTGCGAAGTTGGAACAAGCGTTGGCCCGAGACCGCGAGCGACTGCGCGAACGCCTCCACATCGTCGCGAAACGCCCGGAAATCCGCGACGCGCTCTTCGTTGCCTCGCCCAACATCATCGAACGCTTTAACCTCTGGACTGAAGACCCTGACAGCGAGCGCGGGCGGAAGGTAGAACACGTGCTCGTCCGCTACTTCTCGCGGATGACCGGGCGCGCTACGCCGTTCGGACTATTTGCCGGCTGCTCAGTTGGGACGATTAGCGATCACACCCTATTGCTGATCGAGGAACGTGGCAGGTATCAACGCCACACACGGCTGGACATGGACTATCTTTTCGCGCTGGCCACCGATCTGGCGCGCGACCAGGAACTGAGAAAACTCTTCACCTACCGCCCTAACTCAAGTCTTTATCGCGCCGCCGATCGCGTGCGCTACGTCGAATCACGTCTTGAAGACAAAATACGTTCGTATCATCTGGTTGCAGTCGAGGAAACTGACTATCTCGACGCCACCCTGGCTCTCGCCAAAGCAGGGGAGACGTTCTCGGCGCTTGCCCAGGCACTTGTTAATGACGCGGTTTCGTTGCGCGAAGCTGAGGATTTCATCACCGAACTAATCGAAAGCCAAATTCTGGTGCCGGAGATCTTCCCGCCCGTGACTGGCCTGGAGCCAATCCATCCGCTGGTGGACGAGTTGCGTTCGCACGAGAAGACAACCGAGTTTGCCGACACCCTGGATCGTGTTCGTATGAAACTGGCGGAGGTTGATAAAGCGGGATTAGGTGTCGAGCCGGAATCGTATCGCTTCGTCGCAGGCTTGCTCGGGAGTTTGCCTGCGAAGGTTGAACTCTCCCGCCTGTTCCAAGTCGATATGATTAAGCCGGCGCGTGAGGCCATTCTGGGAGGAGCAGTGATCGACGAAATCACGCGTGGCGTGGGCATTCTCCATGGACTGGCCCAACGTCCGCGCCAAAATGCTTTGACGCAGTTTCGTGAGGCCTTTGTCGCGCGTTATGAGCAAAGAGAAGTTCCTTTGGTCGAAGCGTTGGACGAGGAAGTTGGACTCGGTTTCGGAACGAGCGGCGAAACGTCGCCTCTGCTAAAGGGTGTCGCGTTTCCACCTGCGCCTGACGAAACTGGCATCGATCCAGTTCGCCAGACGCTTTTGTTGCGCAGGCTCAGCGAGGCGTTACGAAGTGGCGCTCAGGAGATCAGTCTGGAACCGCGAGAACTGGAATCAATGAGCGCCAAAGACCAGCTGCCGTTGCCTAATTCCTTTGCAGTTGAGGCAATCGTGGCTGCGGACTCGCAGGAGGCGCTGGCCCAGGGCGACTTTCGCGTGTTCCTGCAAGGTGTCGCTGGTCCATCAGGAGCAATTTTGCTGGGACGATTCTGCCACGCCGACGAAGCGCTGTTGCAGCACGTGGTCTCCCATTTGCGCGTCGAGGAATCATTCGCACCCGAGGCCGTGTTCGCGGAGATTGTGCATCTTCCAGAGGGGCGTATTGGCAATGTCATCTTCCGTCCGCTGCTCCGCGAGTATGAGATTCCCTATCTCGGTTGTTCCGGCGTCGCCAGGGATAGACAGATTCCAGTCACCGACCTACACGTTTCTGTGGAAGGTGAACGTGTACGCCTGCGGTCGGCACGCACCGGCCGTGAAGTAATTCCCCGAATGACAAATGCCCACAACTACGCCTGGGGCAGCTTGGGAGTGTACAAATTCCTGTGCATGCTCCAGCACCAGGGAAGTTCAGCGGCAGGCTGGGATTGGGGAGCCTTGCGGAGTGCTCCATTTTTGCCCCGCGTGACCAGCGGACGTCTGGTACTTTCCCTGGCCCGCTGGCGTATCAGTAAGGAGGAGCTAAGCCTGCTAGGTAAAGAAAAAGGCGCGAAGCGATTCCAGGCAGTTCAAAGATGGCGCGCTGACCGGCAACTGCCCCGACTTGTTGCGCTCGCTGATGCTGATAACGTCCTACCAGTCGACCTGGATAACGCTCTTAGCATCGAGTCGTTTGTTGCGCTCATTAAGGACCGCGAGGAGGCGACACTTCAAGAGATCTTTCCGGGGCCCGACCAACTTTGCGCGCATGGGCCGGAGGGTCGATTTGTCCACGAGCTAATCGTGCCCTTTGTGCGAAAACAAAAAGACGCGGAGACCCGGGGACGCGGAGACACGGTGATGATGATCACTCAAAGGATGAAGGATGAAGGGGGAAGGATGAAAGAAGAGGTTCTTTCTTCACTTCATCCTTCCCCCTTCATCCCTGCTACTTCACGCCGTCGTTTTCCCCCTGGCTCGGAGTGGCTCTACAGCAAGCTCTACACTGGTACGGCTACCGCGGATTACGTGTTGCGGGATGTGGTCAGTGACATAACTGAAGAATCTGTGCGAACTGGCGCTGTGGACCAGTGGTTCTTCATCCGCTACGGGGATCCAGACTGGCATGTGCGCCTGCGTTTTCATGGCTTGCCTGAGCGACTGCATCGCGAGGTGTTTCCTGCGCTTCATGCCGCGCTCAACCCGCTGCTCGATGACGGCAGACTGTGGCGGCTGCAGGTCGATACCTACGAGCGTGAGGTAGAACGTTATGGCGGCGAGGAAGGTATTACGCTTGCTGAGAGATTCTTCCATGTGGACAGCGAGGTGGTGCTGGAGATGCTTGGAATGTTGGAGCCTGGTGATGCAGGGGCAGACGAGCGTTGGCGTTTGACATTAGCCGGCATAGACCGGCTGCTGACAGATTTCGGGTTCGATCCAAAAGACAAGTGCGCCATCATGAAGTTAGCGAGAGAGAGATTTGGTAGAGAATTTCGGGTTGAGAAGAATGTTGTGGGGCAGTTGAGTGAGAAGTTTAGAAAAGAGCGCCAAAGTCTGGAAGAACTCCTTCGCGCGGAAATCGGCGACCATTCACTAGCGCCCGGTCTTGAGCTTTTTCGTAGTCGCTCAGAGCGTCTGGCGCCAATCATCGCGGAACTCAAAAGCTCTGAAGTGGCAGGACGCCTTTCTTTCCCACTGCGCGAGTTAGTGCTCAGCTACATCCACATGCACGCAAATCGCCTGCTTCGTTCTGCGCAGCGCCAGCAAGAGTTGGTTATTTACGATCTGCTCGCGCGGACTTACGAATCGCTGCTGGCCCGGGCAAAATGATGAATGTCATAGAATCCACGTCTTACCAACGACCGTCCAAACTATCGTGGCCTTAACATACGTGCACAACTGGAGAGCCGCCACTAAGCCAGAACCGGGAGCGGTAGTGGATGTTAGAGTCAACCAACGTTGATCTAAAAGCCTTTAAGCAAAGCGAGCAATTCAGCTTGAGTGCTAACATCCGGTCGCTACCGCTCGCGGTTCCGTAACTGCTCGTGTAGCTGCTAGAGTCACCATGAAGCTAGGTACCGTAGCCGCGAAACGTAATCAGTTATGCAATTGGAATATGGTCGTCTTTAAACTCCAGGTGAGGTCGAGTCATGTCGTAATGCTGTTGTGAGGCTTCGCTGTGAACGGCGACGCTG
>JBPCIQ010000174.1:0-9422 GCA_051006135.1 Pyrinomonadaceae bacterium
CTCCATCCGACGCATGACTCGGGGCCGTTATGGTTGGCTAGTCCTTTAACGTATGACTCTTTCATTCACTACAACTTGCCGGTTTATCCCGGCGCTCCGGGGACAGGGTCCGCCTTCCTTGAGGTTATTGGAGTTAGCGGTGTTGGCTAAATCGCGCCTCGACCACGTTGCCAAACTTTGTCCCCTTCTTCAGCGCCAGTTGTGGGTAAGTAGCGCGCTCGACTCGCAATCCCTTGATCCCAAGATTGCGTTCGATGGCTTTAATGTCGCTCTCTGGCCCTTCAATCTCCATGAACAAGCCAAACGGAAGCTCATCAATTACAATTTCGGACTCGCTCAACCGCCAGGTCATCCGTCGTTTTTCATAAATCAGAGCGGGAGTAAAACCAAGCGCGTCCAGAATGGCCTCCATGGCAGCAGGATCAGCTACTCCAGTTTCATCTTCGCGCTGGTGCTTGATCGAAGACGATGTGGGAAAGCGTTCCTTATAGGTCAGGATGGCCCTTTTACCGACGCGCCGCAAACGTAAGGCAGTTCGACTAACGTTGAGCGTTTCACCGCTGTAGAGCGTATTCTCCTCAGATTCTTCGCCCTCCAACCTGGCGCCGATTTCAGGTAAGCGGCGAAGCACGGACTGCCGCTGCCTCTTCGTCAGACGATATTTCTTTTCAATCTCTATCGGCATCGGGGCGATTTAAAATTTTTGATTTGTGATTTTAGATTTGCGATTTCCATTCTTTGACCCGGCTTGGAATATCGAAAGAGATTTGCCTGGCTAATGCGCGAAGAGTACAAAGCAACCAACTGGAAATAGCAAATCTAAAATTCCTCATGCTTGCCTCACCCAACGCCACACTTCCGGAATCGTGGCGCGCTTGCCGTACATCAACATACCGGTGCGATAGATGCGCGCAGCAAGCCAGGTTAACAGGACAACCGTGGCAAACCCGATCAGCAGCGACAACGCAATCTGCCAAAAGGGCGGCGTTTGCGTCACGATACGCACCAGCATTGTAATCGGCGAGAAGAAGGGAAACATAGACACCCAAAAAGCAAATGTTGAATCCGGGCTGCGGATTACTGGGAAGGCCAGATAAAAGCCGACGACCTGCAACAGGATGATAGGCATCGCTAACTGACCACCTTCCTGCGTAGTAGTCACCATCGAACCAACAAGCGCATAGATCGTTGCGTAAACGAAATAACCTAGCAAGAAAAAGAGCCCGAAGTAGAGAAATACTATGGGCGCGATGTTTGGCAGGTTCACGGTTAGCCCTTGCGCGGACAGCATTCCCACGCCGTAGATAGCAAATGCGGCGAAGGCCAGACCCCACACCGAGAGTTGTGTCAGAGCAAGAAGCGAGATGCCAATCAGTTTTCCCATCATCAAAGGAAACGGTTTCACTGACGAGAATAGGATCTCGGCAATGCGCGTTTCCTTTTCTTCGATTACTGCGCCCAAAATGGTTTGCCCATACATTAAGATCGTCAGATAGATCACGAACCCGGCGGCGAAAACCAGAATAAACCCCTCGCCGCTATCGCGCTCTTCACCTCGATCACCAATCTTGAACGATTGGAGCCTCACGGGTCGCGACAGCTCGTGCACAGTTCTCACATCAATGTTTGCGCCCGCCAACCGCTCCTCGCGCACCGCCTGGCCTACGCCATCCTCAAGTCGACCTTTTGTGAATACGTCACCGGTGTTTCGACCGAAGAACTCGGCCTTCCCATTCTGTAGAAGGTTTGGGGGCAGAACCAGATAACCATCAATCTCTAGCTTGCGGACCCGCTCGCTCAGTTCGGCCTTGACTTGTTCAATTGGGCGTCCAGCCAGCGGTATTTCCTCAAGTGCAAAGCTCTCATCCTGCAACGCCCCTGCCCGTTCGATTCTTTCGCTGCTGTTAGCGTTCAGCGCCTGCGTACCAAGCGCTTTCGATTGGTTTTCATCCGAATCACCGTCTTCGTCCATGATCGATTTGAAGACGCGGTTGTACATCCGTCCGGTTTGGTCTACCACTGCAATCTTCACTGGGTCGCCTGCCTTGATACTGAAGATCAGTGCCGGCACGACTCCAAAAAGTGACATCACCAGCGGCCCCAGTATCGTGGCGGCGATGAACATTTTTGTTCGCACGCGCTGGAAATACTCGCGCTTGACCACAGCCAGAAATTTTCTCATTCGACCTCGCTAACATGCTGGATGAAAATATCCTTGAGACTGGGTTCAATCATCTCAAACTTACTAACTGTCGCCTTTGCCGCAACAAGCTGCTGCAGCAGATCCTGAGCGCTTGCTCCAGGCGCGAGGAGCACCTCAACTTCGTCGCTGTGTCGATCGAGCTTGCTCACCAGAGAAGAGTCGACGAGAATGCTGTCGCCGCCCTCTACTCGCAGCGCGACCGCATTTCGCCCAAAGCTTTGTTTCACTTCACGCAACGGACCCTCCAGGACTTTTTGGGAGCGATTGATCAGGCAAATGTCGTCACAGATCTTTTCGGCAACCTCCATCTGATGGGTTGAGAAGATGATCGTTTTACCCGCGAGCTTGAGCTCTAACACAATTTCTTTGATCAGCTCGACATTTACAGGATCCAAACCGGAAAAGGGTTCATCCAGAATTAATAGATCTGGGTCGTGAAGTATCGCCGTAATAAACTGTGCTTTCTGCTGCATGCCTTTTGACAGTTCCATGGCCTTCTTATTTTTCCACTCGGTTAACTTCAAGCGTGCTAACCAACCATCAATTCTTTTATCGACTTCTTTACCAGAAATATTCTTCAGCTCGGCGAAGAACTTGAGCTGATCTCCGATCTTCATCTTCTTGTAAAGCCCTCGTTCCTCGGGCAAGTAACCTATGCGGTCTTGCAGTTCAGAGGTGATTGGCCGGCCAAAGACTTCGATGCGACCAGAGTCAGGCGCGGTAATGTTAACGATCATTCGGATCGTGGTGGTCTTACCAGCCCCGTTGGGTCCCAGCAGTCCGTAAACTCTCCCAGCCCGGACGGACAGGATGAGGCTGCCTACTGCCGTAAAGTCACCAAACTTCTTGGTAACGTTATCGACCTTTACCGTGGGTGTACTAATGCTCATGCAGGAGTGACTATTTTCTCGGGCGGCTGCGGGATAAATCTGCTTAGCTTTCTTACTCTTATACAAGTTGGTACCGACTTATACGGGGAAATGGAGGGCTGGGTTTTCATGTTGCGCTCTTTGCGCATCTAATACATAGTTACTGCCCACAGCAGATCGTTGACTTTAGCAGAACGAAATGGAACCCGTTACCGTCTGCCGGCACCGATGAAACTGTCTCCCCCGCGGTTAACTTGCACGTAAACTTCGCTTTGTCTTGACGAATCATGTCTGCGCCTCTTAGGCCTATCAAGAAAATATTCCTCGGCCTCCTGGCCTGTTTTCTGGCAGTCTCACCTGCGTCGATGGGCCAAACCCCGTCTGGATCCCCGACGCAAGATCAAACGGAAGTTGTACGCGTCTACACGGATCTAGTCCAAACCGACGTCATGGTCTTCGATAAAGCTGGGAATTTCGTAAACGGTTTGCGCCGAGAAGATTTCGACCTTCGTATAGATGGGAAGGTAAGACCCATTGATTTCTTCGAGCAAGTGACGGTAGGAACCGCGAATGAGGAATCGCTATTAACCGCCGCGCGGGGATCTTCATCGCCTAACAAAGCCGGCACACCTAGGCCCAACCCACTGAATCGTGGACGAACGATGTTTTTCTACGTTGACGATTTGCATCTGGACCTCGGCAGCCTGAACGCAACTCAAAAAACCATCACGGACTTCATCGAAAAGGAAATGAGCCAAAACGATGAAGTGGCAATTGCCTCGGCCAGCGGTCAGATCGGATTTCTGCAGCAACTGACCGACAACAGAACCGTCCTTCGTAATGCACTGCAACGAATCAAGGTGCGTCCATACAGCGTCCGGGATTTTGATCGTCCGCCCATGACCGAATACCAGGCACTGTTGATCGACAGCTACGATCGCGACGTGACTGGCTACTTCGTCCAGGAGTTAATTCGAATGAATCCTGGTATGAGTGCCGATCAGGCGGAGAATCAGGTCAGAAGTCGTTCACACATTCTTTTGCAGCAGGCCGCACACATTACCACCAATACCCTCTTAGGCCTGGAAAGCCTGATTCGCTCTTCCAGTAAGTTACCGGGACGCAAGCTTGTGTTTTTTCTCTCAGGTGGCTTTTTTCTAGACACTCGAAACTCTGACGTCACCGGTAAAATGCGACGCATCACAAGCGCTGCCGCACGAAGCGGGGCAGTAATCTATTCCTTGGACGCACGTGGTTTAGTTGCCAGTCTGCAAGACGCCAGTACTGAGGGTGGTTTCGATGTCTCGGGTGTACTCGCTCGCGCCTCACTTGGTGAGTTGCGAGCGTCGCAGGACAGTTTGAATGCACTCGCGAGAGACACGGGAGGAAAACCCATCTTCAACACAAACGCGCTTGGAACTGGTCTGTCACGTGCCTTAAAGGAGACTGCCGTCTATTACCTGCTTGCCTGGAAGCCGGATCAGGAAACGCAGAAGGCAGGAAAGTTTCGCAATATTGAAGTGAAATTGAAGGAAAGGCCGGACTTAACCGTCCGTGTACGCCGAGGGTTCTTTGATGTCGAACCGGTGACAGATGCAACAAAGGTCAAAGATGAAAAGCGGGCGGAAAAAACACCTGAGGCCCAGTTACGAAAAGCAATCGGTAGCCCGTATCCAGAGCGCGCGATTCCGATCTCGCTTAGTTTGAATTATATCCTCACTCCAGATCGAGGGCTGATGCTTGCAGCTTCGATGCACATACTGAGCGAGTTTCTCTCGTTCAGTTTGGAGGACGGCAAGCAAAAAGCCACAGTTCGTATTGGCGGATTAGTATTGAACGATCGCGGTCAGCCCGGCGCAAACTTCACCGAAGGCATTACTGTCACCAGGGACTCCGCGAATCCGCTGAAAGGATCAGGCGAGAATGTCAGCTACACTCACCAGATCTTTCTCCGACCAGGACTCTACCAGGTGCGAGTAGCGGCGCGCGATGAAAGGAGCGGCCACACCGGCAGCGCGCATTCCTGGATCGAGATTCCCGATCTAGCTTCTCGCCGTCTCACTCTAAGCAGTTTAATCATTGGCGCACGGCTTCCCGTGGTGAACAACGCTTCGGGCAACGGCCAGACAGATTCGGCTAATATCAGCATCGACCATCAGTTTCCGCGCAACTCTGATATACGTTTTCTCGTTTTCGCATACAACGCCGCCCGGGCTCCCTCCGACTCCAAACCCGACCTGGCCATTCAAGTGCAAGTCCTGCGGGAAAATCAACCCGTAGTCACAACGTCCTTAAAGAAAATCGTTACAGAGAATATCGACTTGGACCGCCTACCTTATGCGGCGGATCTGTCTCTGGCTGGTCTACCCGCCGGCCGCTACTTACTCCAGGTCACCGTAATTGATCGCGTTTCAAAAACCAGTGCCTCCCAGCAAACACGCTTCGAAATCGAGTGACCAGGGATGTCCCCCGTTGAGCACCATCCCCTGGAAACCAACCAAAGAACAAATCGTCGCAGCCGCCGGCAAGACCGTTCGCGATGTGATTGCTCATGACCTGCGCGTACTTTTCTGCGGAATCAATCCCGGCCTCTATACCGCAGCAGTTGGTCATCACTTTGCTCGGCCCGGTAACCGTTTTTGGAAAGCACTCTACGAGGCAGGATTTACCACGCGACTATTTTCGCCGTTTGAAGAGAGCGAGCTGCTTCAGAGCGGTTACGGCGTCACCAATGTTGTGTCGCGCGCAACGGCAACTGCGGACCTCCTGGCCAAGGAAGAGATAATCCAAGGTGGCCAGCGGCTAAAGGCAAAGGTGCGACGATATCGTCCGCAGATTCTGGCTATCCTTGGTCTCGGCGCTTACCGATTAGCGTTCAGCCAGCCAAAGGCAACCGTGGGCCGTCAGGAGAGAGAGATTGGCGACACTGTGCTCTGGGTCTTACCCAATCCGAGCGGCTTGAACGCTAATTACCAGCAGAAGGATCTGGCGCGTCTCTTTCGCGAATTGAAAGCCGAAGTGCTCTGAGGGCGACCGGGTCTTGTTGCGATTCCAGGTCACTTAGAACCACTTCTCACAAATACGTTAGCCACCAATCCCGCCGGCGCTGCTTCACGCCCGCGAACCATTTGCACAGCGGATAGTGCAGGAGCACGCCGACGATCCAGCAGCCGTAAACGACAGCCAGGTTGAAACCAACGCCCGGAGGCGGACCTGATGATCCAATCTGACTGCCAAACATCCAGCCTACTGGTTTGCCTGCTGCCAAGTGCACAATGACTGCGATGAAGTGGGCCGTCGGCCACTGCAAAAGATAGAAGAACAGCGGTACTCGACCAAACGTGATGAAGGCTTGGCGGATCTTGCTACCCAAAGACTGCGACCTACCTGATGAATCACTGTTCGATTCAAACCACGCCAGCGCAAACATGGAAGGCCCGAGCGTCATCAGCAGAAACAGCAGCGACGGCGGATACTTCGTCGTATTCAGAAATGACAGAAGTGTAAACACCACGGTGTTCTGCCCCGACCACTGGGACGGATCGCCGTAGTAATTGATCGCCCGGAGAATGATAAATAGCGCCGTCGCAGTCCCTCCTACGATCAGCAATACTCGCCGTCGATGCCGTGCGTCCATCTGGTAAATTGCCCCGAACGCATAGCCGGCAGCCATCACGCCCATCCAGGGAATTAGCGGGTAAATTACGAACACCACTGGGCTGGGAAAACCCAGCACGGGAAAAGCCTCAAACGGTTGGTGCAACATGAAATAGAGCTTCGCCCAGTAGCTGGGAACAGGACTATCTGGCCGCTGCCAACCGCCTTGCACCTTAAAACGATCCAGCGAATTGTGAAGGGCAATCATCCCAATTCCAAAGGCAGCTACGACGCGCAACGGCAAGTGGATCAATGCAGCCAGTAGAATCATGGAGACGCCAATAACCCAGATCACCTGCATGACGCCCAGGAATCTATAGTCCACGTTAAAGAAAACGCTTATGCGCACCACGGTAAACTCGAGCAGAATTAGCCAGAGTCCACGTGTGATCAAAAAGCGCGATAAGTCTCTCTTGCTCTTGCCGCGAATCAATTGCAAATAAGTCCCCGTACCTGCCAGGAATACAAACACTGGCGCGCAGAAATGTGTAATCCAGCGAGTGAAGAAAAGCAGCACGTTGGTACGTGACAGATCTGTGGGATCTAAACCTTGCAGGAAGTCGCGATGTACAAAGTCGCGCGTATGATCGAGCATCATGATCACCATCACGATGCCGCGCAGCAAGTCGATTGAATCAATTCTCAGTTGAGTTGACTTGACGGGCTTGGGAGGTGCATCGACTGAAGCATGTGGAATGTTTTCCGGAAAAGCGGGCTGGGAGTTTTCCGCAGTTGCCATGATAGCTCGAGTTATCTACAGTTCTATTAGGCGGGCCGAAATCACGGGCTCCAATACGCGCAATTGTTCGAGCGCCTCGTCGCTAAGGGGCGCATCTACTTCGATCACCGCCATCGCTTCCCCACCCCGCTCATGGCGGCCCAAGTGGAAACGGCTGATATTGACACCACTTTCACCCAGAATGGTCCCAACTCGACCAATAACTCCCGGCACATCTCGATTACGCATGACGAGCATATGGCCATGCGGAATGGCTTCGACGTGAAAACCGTTTATTTCAGTAATCCGACCCTCGCGAGCCTGCTCGCCGTAGCCAAATAGCGTTCCTGCCAGACTATGTTCGGATTGACTCGTGATTACCTGAGTACGAATCGCGGGCACTGAATCGGTCACCGCCCGCAAATAGGAAGTCGTTACATTGATCCCACGTTCTTCCGCAATCAAGAAGGCATTCACGGCATTTACTCGCGCGCTAACGTCGCGCAACAACCCGGCGAGAAATGATCTCGTTACTGGCGCTGCGTTCAAATCGACGGTCTCACCTGCATACTCGATCCTGACTTCTCTCACGGCCGCGTCAACCAGTTGCGCTTGGAAACGTCCCAGACTCACGGCGAGAGCGATATAGGGCTGTAATGCATGTAATTCTTTGGCCCCGAGCGATGGAACGTTCACTGCCCCACGCAGCGCCCCAGTCAAAAGATAGTCCCGCATCTGTTCAGCAACTGTGAGCGCAACGCCTTCCTGAGCTTCAGTGGTCGAGGCGCCAAGATGCGGAGTGGCAATCACTTCGTCGAGCCCGAGTAAAGGGTGATCCGGCGGCGGTGGCTCCCGAGTAAACACATCAAGTGCGGCACCCGCGACAATGCCAGTTTTGATTGCCTCGTAGAGAGCCTCTTCATCGATGAGACCGCCTCTGGCACAGTTAATGATCCTCACGCCACGCTTCATCTTTGAAAAAGCCTCGCGATCGACGATGCTGCGCGTTTCTGGCGTGAGTGGCGTGTGTACAGTAAGAAAGTCAGCCCGCGAAAAAACTTCAAGCAGTGACACTACGTCAATCTCCTGATCCCGCGAATGTTCCGGCGCGATAAAGGGATCATAGGCGACGATGTTCATGCCAAACGCGCGCGCCCGGCTGGCCACTGCCCGACCGATTCGACCCAGGCCCACAATGCCCAACGTCTTGCCTTGCAATTCAACTCCAATGAAACTCTTTCGGTCCCACTGGCCTGATCTCAGACTGCGGTTAGCCTGGGGCACACGGCGGGCCAGGGAGATCAACAGCGCCATTGTGTGCTCTGCAGTGGTAATCGTGTTTCCGTCGGGAGCATTCATTACCACGATCCCACGTACGGTCGCTGCCGGGACGTCGATGTTGTCCACGCCCACTCCTGCGCGTCCAACCACCCGTAACTTCGGCGAGTTATCCATTAAGTTCGCGGTAACTTTTGTTTCACTCCGAACTACCAGACCTTCACAGTCACGGAGTGCGGCAACAAGATCATCGTGCGTAAGGCCAGGCTTTTTCTCGACCAGGAAACCTGCAGCGCGAAGCGGCTCGAGCCCGCTGTCGCTTACTTCGTCAGCGATAAATATTTTTGTGTCGGTCATTGGTCGCGGATTATAGCGGTTTTTAGGTACTTGTGCAGTTTGGCACAACCATGCGCATGCCACTAAACCACACTAGAACCGAGGACCGATCGGGGTCATTTTCCATTTTCAATTTCAGATTGTTCATTTGGACTAGGCTATAACCACCGGACTCACAATGTCATGAGGTCAGTACCACCACGCGGTAGAGAATGTGTGAAAACCCAGGAATACCACCCACGAGAGTGGGTGGATCGTTCAAGTCCACCTACCAAGGATGGCGCTCAGCAAGATTAGACTTTTGATGAACCACGTTACAGAACCGCGAGCGGTAGCGACCGGATGCCACAGGCCACTACGC
>JBPCIQ010000175.1:0-7709 GCA_051006135.1 Pyrinomonadaceae bacterium
GGGAAGTGTTCGGCTCCAAAGGCATTGCATCCGAAGTACTGAATGGCAAGCGTGGAATCAGCAAGACTCAAGCAAAGGCCCTGGCAAATTACTTCCATGTGCCCGCCGATCTGTTTATTTAACTGGCCGGCTTCGTCTTAAGGAACTGCTGCAATGGGGTTCCACATTCCGAAACTTGCAATCATACTTTTTTATCGAAATCGACCGTACCGTCCGTTGTGCTCTGCCTTTGACCGATGATCATTACCGCTTAGGCAACGTCTCTCAGTAGCAAGCCCGTAATACCTGAATGCCCTGCGAGCCCATCACGATGAGATCTGCTTCCCACTCCAGCGACTCGGCGTCTCTTAAGTAACTCGTAGTCCGGCAATCCGTGCCGCCGGGTGAAACGGATATCTCACGATAACTCACGAACACGCTTCTTGAGCGACGAGGAAGAGACAAGCTTGCTTGACGCACTTGATTAAGGAGAGTCGCTGTATTCCATCGTACGGTTGGCTCTTAATACCGGGATGCGTAGAGGCGAGATTCTCTCATTGAAGGGGACTGAGGTTGACTTGACTCGCGGGCTGATACTTGTCACGCAAACCAAGACAAACCACAACCGGATCATTCCTATGAATCAGGTTGTGCGCGAGCTGTTGAGCCAACAGCCGCGTCAGGGTGAGTATGTCTTTACCAGTCCCCGAACAGGAGGATGCTGGGTGGAAATCAAGAAGAGTTTTAAGAAAGCTTGCGAGGTTGCGGGCATTCATGATTTCCACTTTCACGACCTTCGTCACACGGCGGCATCGAAGCTCGCAGCTACCGGAGCCGACATTGTGACCATTGCGGAAATACTCGGACACTCCAGCTTTCGCATGACCAAGCGTTACACGCACGCAAGCGAAGAAAGGAAGCGAAGCGCGCTGGAAGCAATGTCGTCGAAAAACGTGGTCACAATATGGTCACGAACGAAAAACGGCAGGGTGGGCGCCCTGCCGTAAGTGATTGATTTGATTGGTGGAGCAGAGGGGGCTCGAACCCCTGACCTCCGCATTGCGAACGCGAGTTAGTTGGTTCCACTGACTACCACACGTTCCCATCGATTAACCTATATTCAACAAAGCAGCCGTCCGAAACATCATTCGCATTCCATAGGTTCCTACACGTTCCCATGTATTGCCCTACGGTCACGTCAAGCTGACGCCAAAATCTTAAGAGAGATCTTCGCCGTGATTCAGCCCCTAAGGACATCGGATTTAAGTCCGATTCGGGGACACTTACCTTATTCTACTACGCGTTACCAAGTCGTATTTTACCGACCTTTCAAAGCAAGGCTAGGTCTGGCTTGGTACGAGCACATATCCCCTCATCTTCCCCTCATCTTTCTAGGTCATCGTGCACGAAGCAGGCCATTAGAGTCTGCCGTTATTTTCTCGCCAAAGAAATTCCCATTGAGAGGGTCCGGATTTTCGTTTCACGCAACGCAAGTAGCCGCGTTGATAACGTAGAGGCATAAACATTCGCCTTTTTGCCCATGTCAGACACTACGAGCAGAGATAATAAGCCACGCCACGCTCGATCGCGGTGATTCCATCGGCCATCGCGCAAAGCTCCCGACGTCCAGGAATGAAGTGCCGGTCGCATCTTTGAGAATTCAGCGTCGATGCACGGTTGAGAGGGTCATTGCATTCCATCAATCCCTAGCACGTCAACACCAACTCCGCTACAATTGCCGCCTTATCTGTGCTGGGGCCCTCGAAATACAGGGTTCTTTCCAGCAGGCAGCCAGGACATTAGGAAGGCGGCGAGTAAGTACACTGGTTTCCGTTGGCGCTAGACTAGGCCGCTACGAAATCCGCTCGCAGATTGGCGCGGGCGGGATGGGAGAAGTCTATCTGGCACAGGACACATCGGAACTCGACCGCATGGTGGCGCTAAAGATCTTGCCGAACGAAGTTGCCGGAAATAAAGATCGCTTGCAACGCTTTATCCAGGAAGCGCGCACTGTCTCAAATCTCAACCATCCCAACATTCTCACTGTGTATGAATTTGGTCAAAGCGATTCCGGCTCGTTCATGGCCACTGAATACGTTGATGGCGTAACCCTGCGCCAGCACGTTTCAAGTCGACGTTTGAAGTTGGTCGAGGTGTTGGATGTAACAATTCAGATCGTTGCCGGATTAAATGCTGCTCACGAGGCTGGAGTTATACATCGCGATCTCAAGCCCGAGAATGTGATGGTCCGGAGCGACCATATCGTAAAGGTTCTCGACTTCGGACTGGCGAAACCATCGGCGGCCGACCACTTTCAGGTCCTGTAGAGCTGAGCATCAGCACCATGAAACGTTGCCCCCAATGTAATCGCCTCGAATCCGACGACGCCCTCGGTTTCTGCCGCGTCGATGGAACACTGCTCGTCGGTGATTCCACTAACACAGATTCTGACGCGGACACGATGATTCTTGGTTCTGGCTCAGTTGCAGCGGATGCTGGGACCAACCGTCTCACTGACGCCAGCACAAACGTTTCAAACGTAAGACAGACAGGGCCCACAACCATCTTGGTTGAGCGACCTGAGGCTGAGCGAACTCGTGAGTTGGGTAAGCCGAAGAGTCGTTGGGTGTTAGTGGTGTCAGCCTTTGCGATTCTAATCATTGCTGCTGTTGCGTATGCTTATTACGTTACACGCAAAAGCAACAGTGTCATTAGTTCAATTGCAGTCATGCCTTTCGTAAACGACAGCAGCAATGCTGATGTTGAGTATCTCTCCGACGGAATGACTGAGACGCTAATCAGCAGTTTGTCGCAACTGCCGAATTTGAACGTCAAGCCTCGCTCCTCGGTCTTCCGTTACAAAGGCAAGGAAACAAATCCGCAGACGATTGGCAACGAGTTAAATGTGCAGACGATTTTGAACGGACGAGTTTCGCAGAGGGGCCAGGATTTATCACTCTTTGTCGAGTTGATTGATGTTGCGTTGGATAAAGTGGTCTGGAGTCAGCAATACAATCGCAGGCAGACCGACCTCGTGACACTCCAAACCGATATCGCACGTGACGTTTCAAGCCGGCTCAAAACGAAACTATCAGGCGCAGACGAAGCGAAGGTAACCAAGACTTACACGACCAATCCGGAAGCCTATCAGCTCTATCTGAAAGGCAATTTCTATCAGACGAAATATACCGAAGAAGGTTACAAAAAAGGACTCGAATACTATCAAAAAGCGATCGCCATAGATCCGAATTATGCTTTGGCTTATCACGGCATTGCCCTCGCCCACGACTTTGCGAATGGTTGGTATATATCTCCCCAGGAGTCAGAGCCAAAGGCGAAAGCTGCGGCGCTGAAAGCATTGGAATTGGACGGAACACTTGCCGAAACTCACTATCTGCTGGGGAAAATTGTGTTCTGGTATGAATGGGACTGGGCGACAGCGGAAAGAGAATGGAAGCGAGCCAACGAACTTGATTCGACCTATCCCGCTTCCTATCCGCTGTATCTTGCCGCGACGGGCAGACTTGAAGAAGCTGTCAAAGCACAGGAAAGTGTGCAGCAACGTTTGCCGCTTGACCTCAATGTGAATTTGGATTTAGCGGGTATTTTGTTGTTTGCGGGCAAGTATGACCAGGCAATTGAACAAACTCGAAAAGCACTGGAAATTGACTCGAATTTTTGGTGGTCCTATCAAATTCTAGGTTTGGCATATGAACAGAAGAAACTATATCCAGAAGCGATCGCGGCGCTCGAAAAAGCACGTTCGTTAGACAACAACCCATCGATCTTAGGATACCTCGGTTATGTTTATGCCGCAGCGGGCAAGAAGAGCAAAGCCCTGCGAGTCCTGGCTGAATTGAATGGGCTATCAAAGCAACGACATGTCCCGCCTTACAGCATCGCCATCATTTACGCCGGACTAAACGACAAAGACCTGGCATTCGAGTGGCTTAACAAAGCGTATGGTGATCGTTCCTTTTTCCTTGCGCTCCTACAGGTCGAGACCGTATTAGATAATCTGCGACTCGACCCACGATTCAAGGAACTACTGAAACGCGCGAATCTTCCGGAGTAGATCTAAGTACGGTGAGCCGACATATACGAATTCGTATTCCGGCGGTGATTGAATTATGTTAAATGACTGAACACAAGGCTTCATTACTAGGCGATCGAACTCATCGGCGAAGCGAGCCCCTGGCATTCTTCCTGAGATGACGCAGTCTGACCAAGACATGAATGCTGTCCTTCAACTGAATCGTATCGGATCAATCAATCGGCAATCGGCAATTGGAAATCGGTAATGTTGATATCCCCCAACACGACGCTCGCACACTACATCATCATCTCGAAACTCGGCTCGGGAGGCATGGGTGAGGTTTACCTTGCGCACGACACAAAACTCGATCGCAAAGTAGCTATCAAATTTCTTCATAATGAGTTGAGTAAGGACTCAGACAAGCTGAAGCGCTTTATTCAGGAAGCCAAGGCGGCGTCCGCGCTCAATCATCCAAACATCTTGACCGTTTATGAGATCGGTGAAGTTGAAGGCAAAAACTACATTGCCACCGAGTTGATCGATGGCAAGACCCTTCGCGAGCACCTCTCCTACAAAGAACCACTACTACTGAACACGATCTTGAAGATCGGAGTTCAGGTGGCTGAAGCACTTGCAGCCGCACATCATGCAGGCATTATTCACCGCGACATCAAGCCGGAAAACATCATGCTGCGCGCTGACGGTTATGCCAAGGTCCTGGATTTTGGCCTGGCGAAACTGTCAGAGACGGTCGGAACAGCAACTGGATCTGAAGACGCCACTCGCGCTCAGGTCAACACAACTCCCGGATTGGTAATGGGAACTGTCTCGTACATGTCACCTGAGCAAGCGCGGGGAAAGTTGACCGATGCGCGAACCGATCTCTGGAGCCTCGGTGCTGTGCTTTATGAAATGGTCGCCAGAAAAGTTCCGTTTACCGGCGAAACCATCAACCACACGATCGTTGCGATTCTCGAGCAAGAACCCGTTCTCCTGGAAAATTCGCCGCCGGAGTTGCAGCGAATTGTACGGAAGGCACTCACCAAAGATGTCGACATGCGCTATCAATCGGCTCGTGATCTGTTGATTGATCTGAAGAACCTGCGCAGAGACCTCGACATTCAAGGCGAACTTGAACGATCCGTGATAAAAAACCGCGAACCAGCAATCACTGAAAACGAAACGCGTGTTTACGCCGCAGATTCGCTTGGGGCGACTAAGAGTGGTCGGGTTGCGGCAACCCAGAATCTAACGACCTCGTCGTCGAGTCTTGAATACGCCGTTCATCAGGCTAAGAGTCACAAGCTGGTTACAGCGATAATTGCATTCGTGTTGCTAGGAGCAATTTCCACCGCCGGATACTTTGTGTTTGTCTCCAAAGGCACCGCCACGAATCAAATCAATTCGATCGCTGCTTACCGTTCGAAAATAGAAGTGGCAATCCAGATTCCGATTATCTGTCAGACGGCCTGGCTGAATCTCTTATCTATCGGCTTTCGCAATTACCAAATTTGAAGGTAAGCCCTACCAGTTCAGTTCTGCGTTACAAAGGAAAGGAAATTGACGCGCAGAAGATCGGCAGCGAATTGGGGGTTAACGCAGTGATGTCGGGCCGTATGATCCAGCGCGGCGATAGTCTCACACTTAGCGTTGAATTAATTGACGCCACGACCAACAAGTTGTTATGGGGCGAGCAATACGAGCGCAAGATGTCTGATCTGTTGGCAACGCAGCGTGAGATCGCTACGGCGATTACCGAGAAACTGCAATTAAAGTTATCAGGTGACGACGCAAAGGGAGTGACGAAGCGGTACACCGAAAGTAACGAAGCATATCAACTTTATCTCAAAGGGCGTTTTCTCTGGAACAAGCGAACGATCGAATCACTCAAACAAGCCGTTGAATACTACAACCAGGCGATCGGCAAGGACCCGGCCTTCGCACTCGCCTACTCAGGACTGGCCGAGTCCTACGTATTATTTCCAAACTACGATGTCGCCTCAGCAAAGGACTCCATGCCGCAGGCAAAAGCCGCGGCAATGCGGGCTTTGGAACTTGATGATTCGTTAGCTGAGGCACACACAGCACTCGGTTGGTATCTCAGCTCATATGAATATGACTGGGCCGGTGGCGAAAAGGAATTTCGTCGGGCGATCGAACTCAATCCAAAATATGCGACCGCTCACCAGTGGCTCGGCGAGCTCCTATCTCAGACCAAGAGGTTTGACGAGGGCCAGGCAGAAACGAAACTAGCTCTCGAAGCCGATCCCCTATCGCCGGTAATTAGCTTCAACATAGGTTGGCAACTCTTTCTAGCCAGGCGCTACGATGATGCGCTCAGGGAATTCGACCGTACAGCTAATCTCTATCCCGGCTTTCCGCTCGCGGCGACTGGCATATGCTTTGGCTACTACGCAAAGGGCTCGCTCGATCAAGCGATTCCGGCGTGCCGAAAAGCCCTCGAATTAGTACCGGATGCGTTCAACAAGGGCTACCTTAGCCTCGTCCTAGGTAGGGCAGGACAGCGCGAGGAGGCAAGGAAGCTGCTCGATGAGTTAAAAAATCTCTCCTTGCGGCGTGACGTGCCGAGCATCGCTCTCGCATTCGCATACATGGGTCTGGACCAAAAAGAAGAGGCGATCAGAATGCTCCAAAAAGAAGTCGCTGAACGCGGCTATTGGGCGAGTACATTCGCCGTGCAGCCTGAGCTTGATGAATTTCGTAGCGACCCTCGATTTAAGGAGCTGCTTAGGCGGATGAATCTACCTCAATAAGACATGAAACGTTGCCCCCAATGTAATCGCCTCGAGAATGACGACACGCTTGGATTCTGCCGCACAGATGGCACGGCACTGGTTAGGGATTCGTCTCCGCCCGGTAGTGAGGCAGGAACGGCACAACTAAGCTCATCGTCCGGAGCGAGTGAAATCGGAACAAGCATTCTTCCGCACACGACCAACGCAGCCATTACTCGCAACACTGGGCCGACGACAGTGCTGGCGCACACGACGCCACCCACCACTCGCGAGCTAACCAAGTTCAAGCGACGAAAAGCGTTGATTGCCGTGGCCGCATCAGTCGTCGTTATCGCCCTGGGCATCGCGAGCTATTTCGTCTTCGTGCAAAGGGAGCGGACCATTCACTCTATCGCCGTTTTGCCTTTCGAGAACAAGAGTGGCAATGCCGACTCGGAATATCTCTCAGATGGCCTCGCCGAATCACTCATCTACCGTCTCTCGCAATTGCCGAATCTGAAAGTCAGTCCGACGAGTTCGGTCATGCGTTACAAAGGCAAAGAAACTGATGCAATAAGGATTGGTAATGAACTCGGCGTCAACGCGGTGATGTCGGGACGCATGGTGCAACGTGGAGATAATCTGACCATAAGCGTCGAACTCGTGGATGTAGAAAACAATAAACTACTCTGGGGCGAACAGTATGAACGCAAGATGTCGGAACTATTGGCAACGCAACGAGAGATTGCCACCGAAATCACAAACAGACTGCAATTGAAACTATCAGGTGCAGACACAAAGGGCCTAACCAAACGCTATACCGACAACGACGAAGCGTATCAGCTTTATCTCAAAGGTCGTTATCACTTTTCCAAACGAACCAAGGACGACATTCTGAAGGGAGTTGAGTATTTTCAACAGGCAATCAAACTCGATCCGAACTACGCTCTGGCGTATGC
>JBPCIQ010000176.1:0-14035 GCA_051006135.1 Pyrinomonadaceae bacterium
CCTCATGCTTTCGCAATTCCTTGTTTCGCGCTAACGTCTCACACGTGCAGAAAGACTCAGGCAGTTCGTCACCCGCATCAGTTGCTCGCAGCCCACTGAAGACGAGCGAACTTTCTGCGCCAATGTACGCTGATGTCGCGGTCCCGCTCCACGTTTCTCAAATCTTTACATATCGCCTTCCGGAATCTTTGCGCACCATCGCACAGGTTGGTGCCCGAGTTTTGATTCCTCTGGGCCGCAAACTCACCACCGGATTTGTTGTGGCCCTTCACGAAAAACTTCCCGCTGGCAGTAGTTTGGCGGAATCTGACATTAAAGAACTTAACGAGGTGCTCGATGCAATCCCGCTCGTTACACCTGAACTTCTTCAAATTACACGCTGGGTCTCTGAATACTACGGCGCGCCCTGGGGTGAGGTAATTAAAGCCGCCCTGCCTCCGGGAATAAGCGCAAGCATTGACCAAATCCTGACACTCAAGCCGGAAGGTCGCGAGTTGCTCAGTGCGTTATCGGTCCCCCTTGAGTCAGAACTTAAAAACCATGCGCTGGCTATGATCGCCGAGGCGAGAGAACTTAGTCTCGCGGCCCTAGCAAAGAGTCTCGGCAAGACGCAAGTAGCAAAAGTGGCGCGCGCACTCCTAAGCGAAGGTCTGATTGAAGCTCATCAACGACGCCGCAACTCTGGTGCAAGAGCCAAAACTCATCGGGCTGTTCGGTTGGTGAAAACTGCTGAGCTGCCTGTAACTTCTTTTTCCGGGAAAAGGGTTACAGAAGCTCAAAACCGGGTGCTGGCTACTCTCTCGAACAAAGAGACCATGCCTCTCTCGGAATTGCTCGCCGAGGCAGGCGTTAGTATTTCGGCGATCAACACTCTGCAAAAGAACGGCACTGTCGAAATTCTTTTTCAGACCATTCGCCGCGACCCCCTGGCAAGTGCGATCTTTCCTAAGGTTGAAGAATACAAGCTAACTGACGGTCAAGCAGCTGTTCTGAGTGAAATTGAGCAGTCCTTACGCAAGGCCAGTTACGGCGCCTTTCTGCTCCACGGCGTCACGGGTAGTGGCAAGACCGAAGTGTACCTGCGCGCGATGCGCCTCTGCCTGAAACTTGGTCGCACGGGAATGATGCTGGTTCCTGAGATAGTGCTGACGCCTGTGTTCTCCCGACGCCTGCGAGCTTATTTCGGCGATCAGGTCGCGATCTTTCATTCTTCATTATCGAAAGGCGAGCGGTTTGATGAGTGGATGCGCGTAAAAAGCGGTGAGGCGCGGATCGTAATTGGCACTCGCTCCGCAGTGTTTGCGCCTCTCGCAAAACTGGGCCTCGTGATTATCGATGAGGAACACGAATCAACTTATCGCCAGCAGGACTCGCCTCGTTACCACGGTCGCGACACCGCCATTGTGCGCGCGCAGAAAGAACACGCTGTTGTGATCTTGGGCTCGGCAACACCATCCCTTGAGTCGTTTCATAATGCGCTCACCGGAAAATATCGATACCTTCAGCTGCCAAGTCGCATAGGCAATCGTCCGATGGCAACCGCTCGAATCATCGACATGCGTGAGGTGTTTGACCGTCATAAAAAGCCCAGAGTGTTTTCCGATGAGCTAATCGAAGCGATTGAAACGACTCACAAGAGACATGAGCAGGCAATAATTCTGCTCAACCGCCGGGGCTACTCCAGTTTTATTCTCTGTCGCACTTGCGGAGAAACGATTCAGTGTCCCAATTGCGACGTGACTCTCACCTACCATCGCAGCGAACGAGTGATCATTTGTCATTATTGCAATCATCGCGAGGCTGCGCCTACGCAATGCCCTTCCTGTAGCGGCACGTACATCTATTATATCGGCGAGGGGACCGAGCAGATCGAGGCGCTGCTAAAAGAGTTCTTGCCTGTGCTCCGCATTGCCAGAATCGACCGCGACACGGCATCGCGACGCGGGCTTTTTGAAAAGTCCCTAATGGATTTCGGCGAAGGGAAGCTCGACATGCTGGTTGGCACACAGATGTTGGCGAAGGGCCACGACTTTCCCAACGTCACTCTGGTTGGTGTCGTCTCGGTCGACGCCGGTCTAGCTCTGCCCGATTTTCGCGCGGCGGAACGGACCTTTCAGTTGATTACTCAAGTGGCCGGGAGAGCTGGCCGGGGTGATCGAGCGGGCCAGGTTCTAATTCAGACTTACCATCCAGATCACTACGCACTCAGGCACGCGTGCGCCCAGGACTACATGGGTTTTTACAACGAGGAGATTCGCCACCGCCAGAACCATTCATATCCACCTTTTGTCTCGCTTGCGTCTCTACTCGTTCATGGTTCTGACCTTAAGCGAGTGAGGGGTGATGCAATCGAGGTGCGCAGGGAACTGGACCTGGCCAATACGAATCGTGCGTGTCGTATTCTCGGTCCAGCTCCGGCTGCTCTTGCCAGACTCAAGGGCGAGTATCGCATTCAGTTGCTCGTTAAATGTCACAACCGCAGACAGTTGCGCGCAGTTATCGATACTGCGCTAAACAGCATCGCCACTCGTGGCATGAATCTTCGCTCCATAAATCTTGAAATCGATCCGGTTTCGATCATGTGATGATGGCGGGGTGCCCGCGCGAGCAGCCCGCGTGGGGTAATGGCGTGCGCCCCTCTGGCTCATACGCTAAACTCCCGCCATGAAACTCTCCGAACTTGCATCTTTAACTGGCGCCCGGCTCGAAGGAGACTCTGCTGACATAGAAATTGAGGGTGCGGCGGGCCTCGACGACGCAAAATCCGGCCGAGTGACGTTCCTGGCTAACCCGCGCTACACGCCCCGAGTCAAAACAACTGAAGCTTCGGCGATCTACGCTGGTGAAAATGTCGAGGTCGGCCGCGATGGTATCGCCATACTGCGTGCTAGAGATCCCTATCTCGCCTATACGCGCGCACTTCGTCTCTTTCATCCGGAGCCAGTCGTCTCTCCTTCTATTCATTCGTCCGCAGTTATCGACCCTACTGCAAGAATCGCTGAGAACGTCTGGATTGGAGCTTGTTCGGTGATCGGGGCGGGAGCTCAGATTGAGACAGGGGTGCGCATCTATCCGAACGTTACGGTCTATGAAGAAGTTACCATCGGCAAGGATTCAGTGATCCACGCGGGTGTGGTAATTCGCGAGCGTTCGCAGATTGGTGAACGCGTCACCATCCACAACAACGTGGTAGTGGGTTGTGACGGCTTCGGATATGCAAAAGACGAGCAACGCCACTGGCTTAAAATTCCACAAGCCGGGCGGGTCGTTATTGAGGACGACGTGGAGATAGGGGCAGGGACAACAATCGATCGTGCGTCGGTTGGGGAATCACGGATTAGCAAAGGCACGAAGATCGATAATCTGGTCCAAATCGGCCACTCTTGCACGATTGGCGAAGACACGCTGCTCTGCGCACAGGTAGGGTTGGCGGGAAGTTCGCACATCGGCGACCGGGTGGTTTTAGCGGGCCAGGCTGGTGTCGCAGGTCATCTGAAGATTGGCGACGACGCTGTGATCACGGCCAAGAGCGCAACCAGTCACGACGTGCCGGCGGGCAAAGTTATCTCGGGCATCCCGGCTTTCGACAATCGCGACTGGTTGAGATCGACAGCCGCGTTTCGCCGGCTCGGTGAAATGCAACGGACAATTAGGGAGCTGAAGAAGAAATTGACTGAAATCGAGATTGGGAAGGTCAAAGATTGATATGTCAAGCGTGGCTCAATTACAGAAACGGGAGCGGTAGCGACCGGATGCTGGAGTCGGCCAACGCTATCGAAAATGGTAAGTAAGTAACTCTGCTGGAGTGCTAACATCAGGTCGCTATCGCTCCCGGTTCTTTAATTGATTCTGACGCACGCCGCTACGTAATCGCTCCACCATCCACAATCACAACCTCACCATTCATGAAGCTATTGCGATCGCTAACCATGAAGGCAGCATACTCGGCGAGCTCTTCCGGCCGGCCCAGGCGGCCTGCTGATGCCCAGAAATCGTGCATTTGAAGCAAACGTTCAGGCAGGGCGGAAGCCAGATCAGTGTCGAAAATACCGGCGGCGATAGCGTTTACCTTGACCCCAAATGTGCCCGCTTCGCGCGAGAGGCATTTAGTGAACCCGATCATCGCTGCCTTTGAGGTGGCGTAGTGAACTGCGGTCGGCAACGCTCGCAATGCACCTATCGAGGTGATGTTGAGGATACTTCCCTTCCGCTGTCGAATCATCTGCTTGTAAATGGGCTTCGTAACAGCGAAGAGGCTACCAACATTTGTATTAATCACTTCGTCCCACGCTCGATCGGTTGTTGTCGCGAAGTTATCCCCTCGATTGATCGCCGCGTTATTCACGAGAATGTCGATCCCACTCCACTTCTCCACAATCTCTCTCACCAGTCGCTTCATCCCCAGGCGGTCGGTCACGGAGATCTTGAAACTGAGTGTTCGCCGCCCGTGTCCTTCGACCTTCCGGCGGGTCTCTTCCGCAAGATCATCGCGAACGCCATAGCTAAAGGATACGTCAGCTCCTTCGCGCGCAAAGACGTCACAGATTGCCGCACCAATACCTCGCGTTCCTCCTGTAACGAAGGCGCGTTTTCCTTCAAGCAGCAGACTCACCAGCTAGGTTTCTCCTAAAAAGCCCGCTTCGACGACGCAAGCGGGCGAAATGGGGGTCTTGATTCGTTGGCGGGAATTAAAGCCTGAAAAGCGTCAACAGTCAACGCACCGGCGCATTAGGTAGCGGCAATTTCAATTGATTATGGCAGGGGAGAGACGATTGAGTCGCGCCCCTCCTCCGAAGTGGATTGGCGGTTCGCCTGCATTCGGCCTCCTCCGGTTGGTTGGTTGATTTCGCAGAGGATTGCCGCAAAGAGTTGTCCGCTTTTATCAATACGACCGCGCGGCGAACCAGAGATCGAATTGCCTCTGTCCACCTCTAACAACGCTTCGGGTGGCACTGGAATGAAACTCAACCATGTGGCGGAACGGCCCTGACGAAAGGTCGGACTGACAAATCGTATGTCCTTTCTTCCAGATTCTTCCTCCATATTCTCAAGTTGGTTGGTATCAGTGTGCGAATGCCGTGGATCTCTATTCGCCAAAATCATTCTATCTGTCATAGCGCGCTACGGACGGCGCGACGCACGATGTCGGTCGTCAGCCCGTAAACGAAATGCGACGCGAGCGCGGAAACGTGCGTAGAGAGCGGATATTCGGTCGGTGGCTTCGACTTGATTCTCCCTTAATTGCATGTGAGCCTCGGAAGGAACAGGAAGATATTGGCGCCGAAGACGTTCAGCTCATTATCCTCTCGCACGGCTCACCACTCTTCCCAGCATCAAATGTGACATTGAGCCAGTCCGCGCTTTTTCAAGTACTGCTGGTGATATTCTTCGGCTCTGTAAAACTTTGATGCCACCGTGATCTCTGTGGCAATCGGTCTCTTGTATCTGGCGTCTCTTTCAAGTGTTTGCTTGGAAGCTCTCGCAGCAGCTTCCTGCTCTGAAGAGTGAAAGAAGATGGCGCTTCGATACTGCGCGCCTATATCAGGACCTTGCCGGTTATGCTGTGTGGGATCGTGATTCTCCCAGAACACTTTCAGTAGTTCCTCGTAAGAAACCATGGACGGGTCATACTCGACCTCCACAACTTCTGCATGACCGGTGCTTCCGGTACACACATCGCTGTAGCTTGGGTTCTCGAAGTTTCCTCCGAGATAGCCGACCTGAGTTGTAATGACTCCATTAACTTGACGAAACGCCGCCTCAACCCCCCAGAAACAGCCCGCTCCAAAAGTTGCTTTCAGCATTCCCCTCTGACTCCTAGTTTAGTTATGTGTGTAAGCGATAGAGAAACCACTCATCGTTCATATAGCGCGTTGCGTACTGCGCGTCGCACTAGCTCAGTCGTCAGCCCATAAACACAGTGCGACGCAAGCGCATAAGCGTGAACTGAGAGCGGGTATTCCTCGGGAGACTTCGACAAACCAAGTGCGGGTACAACACCCTCATCGGCGACAAGCCAGATGCTTGCCCCGTAGGGCAACCCCGCGCCGGCGGTGACGACGGGCACGAATTCCGCGGCCGTGCCGTAAAGTGCCGCCATCGAGACACCGTAGGCGTAATGCAGTGCCGTGCCTGCCGTGTCCTTCTCACTCTTAGTCAATTCTTGATCTAAGACCGCTACCGAGACGGCATTCGCAAGCCGCATCGCCGCGTCATCTTCCCCTTCGTCCTTACCCTCGGCCTGAAGCTCGCGCCCCACTCCAACCTGCGGTAAGCCCTGTTGCATGGATTGCGCTCCATGGGATCTCTCTTCGCCTTCGGTCAGCCTGCTCCAAAGAGCTTGAAACTGATTCATTACTGCGGACGCCACCAACCCGGCGACTAATCCTGCCGCCAGCCCCTTCAGTGCATCACTCTCGTTGTTTTTTCTATCTCTTCGATCGGCTTGCATAGCGGACCTCCTTCGACTGCAGGCAACGCAATCTAACCTACACTCTTGTTGGGACATAAGCGGCGAGTTAGCCACCCGCCCCTGAATGCTTCAGCTTCGTAAGCGGTGAACTTCAGCGCGCCAACCCACAACAAAATGATGACCAGCTCGTACCGAATCACCTTCTCGCCAACGTTCTCCAGCGTTCGCCCCAAATCGGACCTTTCGGCGCGTTCCATGGGCTGCGCGGATGTTGCTATGTTTCCCCCAATCGCTGATTTTCTCAATCCCAAGGCCCAATGATAAGCGTGAACAGGTTTCAATTTCATGTCACTCGGGTTTCCCGGCGGATCCGCCGGCACTCTTCTAGTGGTGGGTCGAATGGTCGTCTCAATAGGTCGTGGGCTTGTAACCCGTCGTCAGCTTAGCGCCATCGGAAGGCCAGCTTTCGATTTCCAGGCCAGCCGAGGTAATCCGCGAGACCCATGGCCCCAGTCGGATTGCCCGACTTTGCGTGGATGCCACCGTAAGTGGCTCAAGGGCCGATGACAACGAGGGCCGCTGCCTTCGGAGACAGACGGTCGATCCACTCGTTCGTGGTAATCGGTTGCTCCGTCAACCGGTCGCTTCCGAGCGCCGCCCAGTAACCCTCACTCTTGATCAATCTCGTTCGGGATCGAACCCTCCACAACTAACACGAATGGATCAATCAGGCCCTGTTCAGCCTGATACCAGAACTTCATGAACTCGTCGCCGTTTTCATACGCGAGCACTGGATTGTGCAGATGCACTTTTGGGAGCCCGGGTATCGCGCCCAGGACGACATCCTCGATGCTCGGTTGGGTCGCCGCGGTGATTGAAACCGTATCGCCGTCACAACCAAGCCTGGGGTCTATTGGCTCTCTCTTGTTAGGATTAGTACCGGTGGCATCGCTCGCCGGACGACCTGCGCCGGTGTCGGCGGGCGCTTTTCTCTCATTCTTAGCTTTTTTCCCAACCTCATCTCGGCAGCCTATGCGAGCGGTCTTGCGAATCGTCGTGCCCGGTCATAACGAATCCTATTAACCAACTCTCTCCGAGAGACGTCCCCGCCTCCATGATTTCAAAGTAAACAGTAGGGTCTGTTTCTTTAGCACGCGCGCACCCTCGCGCCAGTTAGCCTTTCTTGCTGCTTATCCTTGACCTTTTCTGTCATCTGAGTCATCAGCGGACCCGGGGTCTGCTTTTTTGTCCGCATCCGCTGTGTTCCCTGAAGGCACCTCGAATTGGAATTTTTCCGCGTAAGGGGCTGGTTGATTCAAGACGAAAGCTCCGGTTACTTCGGAATAAATCTCACGCGCTTTTTCGGGGGTGTGTTTTCCCGTTACGATGTCATGCATGAGATTGAGGGCGAGGATGTTCGCCGCCTCCATGTCGCAGCGCGCGGAAACTTCGCCCTTCGTTCTTTCGACGATGACGCTGCCGTCAAATTCTGCCAGCTCACCGAATTTCTCTAAAGGTACCTGGTAGTCGATAAACCCCTCAATAACGTCTGTGTGCGGAGCCGGGAAGTTATGCAGCACCTCATCACGATAAACGATAGTCCGTTTCCACGGCCCGTTGTGGTACCAGATCAATCGGCTCGCACCCGCTTCGTTTGGCGGCCCATACTTATCAAGTGTTTGTTCCGCCGCCTTAATGGACATCGGGGGCCAATCTTTAATGAGAGTGTTCAGTGCATTCATGTCCGCGGTCGTCTTCTGAGTAGCTTTCTCCCCGACCTTGCCGCCCTTCTCGATCTTCTGGGCCGCGACTGTCCCGATAACTGCAGTGTCCAATCGCTCTTTAGCTTCCGTCGCTTCTTTACGTTCTATCGGATTCATAGCTTCTCTCCCTTGATTTACGAGCCATTACCCGTCAACGAATCGCTAGATCGAGCGGGTAAAAGGCTAGTGGTAACGTCACAACTTAACGGCTGAACAAAAATTCGCATGGGCGTTACGCTGCAATTAGATTCTCCACTCAGCGTTGAGCAGGAGTGTGCTGGGTCAAGCAGCCCGGCCTAATCCTTCTGCTTCTTAGCCATACAATCCCCGCGGCCGTGATCGGAGAAGCAGCAGAAGAGAGAACCCGGAGCGCTCCTGGGGCTTCGTGTTGGCTTGCTGTGGTTGATTGGATTTACCGGTGTCGAGTCCCTTCAAGAACTCCACCATGTCCGCGCGCTGTGAAGCATCTGAAAGATAGAACGGATGCGGAGCATTATCGCCACGCACTGGATCGAGCAGGTTGTCTAAGCTCGACACCGAACCGTCGTGCAGGAAGATGTTCGTCCGCGCTAAATCAAGCAACAGAGGCATGGCATTTCCGCGCTTCTCGCCACGGTCGCTGGCATCCACCACGATCATCTTGTCGTCGAAGATGCCCGGTGAGTTGAGGATGGTGCTCAGTTTGGACTCGCCACGCATGCCGGCAGGAATTGGTGTGTATCCCGGCCAGATCGTTTTCATTTCCACTAGCATCGGCGGTACAAACTTGCTCTGATCGACGTTGTGGCACTGCGTACAGTTGGCGCGGAAGAGTTCACGTCCGCGTGCAGCCATCTGGGCGTCCACTTTTGCTCCCGCCGGCGCCTGTAACTGATCCAGGTAAGCGTTCATGTCCAGCAGTTTCTGATTATCCACTCGCCGGCCAACGATGCTCGCCAGATCCCCTACCTTGCCGGTCATCTGCGCTTTAACGAAGGGGAAGCCGGTCACGCCCGTGTCCTGCAGAATCTTGGCGTACTCATTAGCTAACTGTTTTCCGGCGGGCCCAGCTTTGATCTCCAGAAACTGGCGGCCCTCGGGCGTGAGCAGCGTCGTCGGATCGAGGTTGGTCGTGTAGGAGCTGTTACTGATGTCGTCCAGCTTGCTAAATTCACCGGCGCTTCCATAAGGCGCGGCCAGGTCCTGCCGGAACAAGGGCGTGTTCTTTACGGGATTGCCGTTGCCATCCTGTGTCTCATCAAAGGTGCCCACCGGGTAAAAGGCGGGGTTACTCAGATAAGCATCGACCTCGACTTCGGTTGAGTCCGGGCCCAGGCCAGAAGGCGCTCTCCCTATGCTCACTCCCAGGAACGTTTGCTGAAGATTCGGGTAAAGCGCTCTTGAGTTGGCGGCCATCGCCATTAACTTGCCAACATTTAGGGTCAGCGCCGCAGGGCCATCAACGCGACGTCCAATGGAGCCTCCCTTTGGCATATCGAAAACAGATTTGTCTGTGATGGTGTGACAGATCGTGCAGGCGATGCCGACCTTGTCGCCATTCATGATGTTCAGTTTCCCATCCCCATTGCTGTCCTTCGCGACGATGCCGACGACCGCGTTGGCATTAACCAACGCCACGGTCGTCTTCGGATCGTTGAGCGTCGGCGCGCTCTGCAGAGACAGGTCGGTTTTCAGTTCCGCTTCAATCACTCTTCGCATGGCGGGATCAATCGCTTCGATATCTAC
This sequence comes from Pyrinomonadaceae bacterium, assembly GCA_051006135.1. Classification (GTDB taxonomy): domain Bacteria; phylum Acidobacteriota; class Blastocatellia; order Pyrinomonadales; family Pyrinomonadaceae; genus PSRF01. The sequence goes on from JBPCIQ010000176.1 coordinate 9,901, forward strand.
CTGCAACCCGGATTCTAGTGCTTGTTTCGGAGTGAACTTAGCGTCCATCATTCCTTTCGGCAGGCGCGCTGCATCAGTCCAGAACCCTTCATTGCCAAAGGTCTCAAACCTAAACACATCACGACCCGATCCTGCATTACCAGTCTGGTGCGGGTGCGGATTTTGAGTGATACCCGGCCCATCTGAACCGGCATGCGGGGCGTTGGTTTTCGCGGTCTCCTCACCGCGGTTGCAAGCAGGGCCAGCCAGAACTGCCACGGCTGAACAGAGTGCCAGGAGAAATCTGACAGTGACGGAAAGGTAAATGGATGGATGTGCACGAAACATATTCTCTAGTCTCCTTCTCTCAACAGGAATCGTGGCGCCGCGTTCCCTAAGCTCTTTAGGCCATTATCGCTCCGAACCCATCATTCGACATAATCTCAGACGTCAGCGTTGGCTTCACCGCAACTGATCTGCCCTCGCGCGCCCTACTTATTAGCCCCGCGTTGGTTGATGGTGCGTCTGAGCTTTAGCACAGCCATCCCGGTAAAGAGGGTAAAGAGTCCGCTCCAGCCGAAAATACCAGAGGTCTTGCTGGGCGAATTTACCGACCTCTGTATCGATTTAGCAGAGTCGGTATCGAGGCTACGCAGGAACTCCACCATGTCCGCCCGCTGAGCGGAGTCAGACAAATAAAACGGATGGGGCGCCATCGGGCCTCGCGAGGGGCCCAGCAGGCTCTCGAGGTTGGGCACGGAATTGTCGTGCAGGAAGACCGGCTTACGAGCGAGGTCAAGCAGCAGCGGCAGCGCCGTACCACGTTCATCTCAGCGCAGGCTGGCATTCACCACCGCCATCTTGTCGTCAAAGATGTTGCCCGCTGTGTTCAGAACCGGGTTGAGCGGCGGCTGGCGCTGTGCGAGTACCGCCGGACTATCTCCCGGAAAGATTGTTTTCATCGGCACGATGAAAGGCGGCACGAACTTGCTTTGGTCCACGTTATGACAAGCGGTACAACCGACAGTGCGGAACAACTGACGCCCCCGGGCGATCGCGTTTGGATTACCGTCTACGCCATCGGGCGCGGGCAGGCTATCCAGGTACGCGCTCATATCAAGCAGCTTCGTATTGTCCACGCGCACGCCAAGCGGAGCTTCTTCGCTGCCAGGCATGGGATGGGCTGTTGCTGTGACAAATGGATAGCTTTGACTCCGGTATCCTTCAAGATCTTGACGTAATCGTCTGCGATTTCATCCCCAGCCGCGCCGCCGAGTTTGTGCAAAAACGCCCGTCCGCCCGGAGTGGTGAGAGTCGTTTGGTCGAAGAGTCCCGTGTAGACCAGGTTGCTGAAGTTATCTAACTTGGCGATTGCGCCTTCGCTGCCAAACGGAAAGGCGAGGTCGTGGCGGAAGAGCGGCGTGTTGTGCATCGGATCCCCATTGCCGTCGAAGCTATCGTCAAACATGCCAACCGGATAAAAAGACGGGTTGCTGAGATACGCATCAACTTCCTTCTCACTCGATTTCTCCGTCAGTCCCTTTGGCGCTCGTCCCAGGGTCTTGTCGCCGTTGGCCTTCAGTGAAAGTTGCAGCACGGGGTAAAGCGCGCGCGAGTTGTCGGCCATGGCAAAGATCGCGCCGAGATTGATGGCGGTGGCGGTACGGTACCGCCACGCTGCACCATCTTGGTCTGCGCTTGCGCCCCTTGGGCCAGTTAGTAAGCAGCGAGACCAGAAGCCCCGTCGGCAACCGGCAGACCGCCGACAATTACGCCCAAAGGCGTGAGGCTTCCATTACCCTCAACACGGAAGGCGGCGACTGCACCAGTCCCCCTTAGAAGCTGGTAAAGGAACTGTCCTTCTGCGCTAAGATCGATATCCACCGGCTGGCTCATCTCACCCAGAAAAGCGGCGTTGCCATTGAGTAGTGTGAGATTTCCGGAGGGTGCGAAGCTGTAGCTGGAGATTGTCCCGCTGCCAAAGTTTGCCGTGAACGCGAAGCGCCCGTCGTTGGTAATCAGCACCCAACATACGTCCGTCTGCATGTTTGGAACTGAACCGCTGATGACCGTTATCGTACCGCCAGGATCTAACTGGTATGAAGACGCAGCGGATACATTGGGTGCTGCGTTGAAAGACTCGACCACCACCAATTTACCGTCGTTGCGGAAGGCTAAGCTGAATGGGCGGAGTCCGAAGGAGGCATTCCTTATCGGCATCGCACTGGCGTAGCCGTCGGCTCCAATTATGAAAGCGTCTATGGCATTTTGCGGTGCCAACAGCACATTGGTTGTCTTGTGCGTAACCAGAATTACGCGACCGTCAGGACTGAATCTAACTTCGCCGGGGACGGCAATCGGTGAACTCAGCGCCCTGAACGAATCCGGTAACGGCCTCAAAGTACCGTCGCGTCTAATACTGAAACCCCGAATTCCGTTACCAGCAACCGAGCCGTTCAGAACGTAGAGCAAATTACCGGAAATGGTCAGGCTCAGCGGCTGGTCCCCCGCCTCAATGATCTGAAGAAATCTGAGGCGAGTTCCATCCACTTCGAACACGGTGATATTGTCGCTGCCGGGATTGACCGCGTACAGGAAACGGTTGTCGTTACTTAGTCTCAACGGTCCCTGCGTATCCGTATCAACCCCAATGCCAAGCCCGCGCGTGCGGACGCTGTGGTTGAGTCTGGTCAACGTGCCGTCATCTGCACGGCTGTAAACGACTATTTCGTTTCCGGCGGTGACATTGGTCATTGCGAATACCGCACCCTCCCGATTTTTCCGCGCATTTGAATTGTCCGATTGCGCGAACGCGGCCGTGCCTAAGATAGAAATCATGACTTGTAACAGAATTGCCATCACAGGCATTGCCATCATTCGCAGAGAATCTGAGATCCAGTGTTTTTTTGTTTCTTTGATCATCTTCTTTAACTTCCTTTTTCTTCTCAGTAGCCGGATCCTGAGAAACCTCACCTACAGGTATCTCTGGCGGGCCGCCGAATCTGACGAAATTAACTAACGAAGCCACGAGGGGAATAAAAGGTGCGCTAAATCTATAACGCGAAAGTCCTGAAGTTTATTCCTTCCAGGAGGCGCCTTTGTTTCAGCTACGAACAAGCGATGTGGAGTGGAGTCTATAGTGGCGGGTATTGGAGGTCTAATACTTATTTCCGATGGACTATGCCATAAACCATAGCGAATCTTTGGCATCGGAGAGAAGCCGTTCTGTCACAGAAAAGAAATAAGACGAGCGCTAGGCGCTTAGTTCCATCCCGATGGTTCCTTCTCGAAATGTTTCGAGCGCGCAAGCAAGAAATGTTTCGGCGACCGGTGAGAGTGTTAATTTTTTGTTGGTAACCGTGTAGTAATCGGACGGACTGAGATCAAGGCCTTCAATCTCGACCGTCTTCATTTCGCCGCTGGCGATTTCATCCTTGACGGATAACAGGGTAACCTCGGCCACGCCCATCCCGGCCTTGAGGGCTTCCTTAACAGCGCCGTTGGATCCGAAAGTAGCAACCACGTTGAACTGGTCAAGTGTGCACCCAAGCTTTTCTTCAACCAAAGTTCTCATCCCCGACCCCGGTTCACGGGTGAGGAACGGCTCAGCCGCTAGACGTTCCCGAGTGACACGCCGAGCCCTCTTCCACTCTCCATTATTTGGCACAACCAGCGCCAGTCCGCCCGAAGCAAATGGTATGAATTCGAGCCCAATCGTATCAATCTTCGCGCAGGAAAATCCGAGCTCGGCTTCACCGCTCAAAACCTCGTTACACACTACTTTGGGATCGGAAATTCTCAAGTCTATTTTCACGGTGGGAAACTGCACGTAGAAGTCCGATGGACCAGCGCAGAAACACAACTCCCCGAAAGGCTCGCCAGCTTCTACCACGCGCAAGGCAACTTCTTTCCCCTCCACGTCGCCGACTATCACCGCCACTTGGCCGCTTAGCAGAAAGAAGATGCTGTCCGCGCGATCGTCCGGTCGCCATACGTCCGCCCCTTTTTCGAAACGGCGGGTGCGGCTCTGGGAGCCGTCGCGTGGAAGATGCTCCAGCACGAGGTCGGTCAGCGTCAGGCAATTCTGGTGGTTGCCTGTGTGTTGAAGAGAGATAATTCTAACAGAGATACGCGCGAAGCGACGTTAACTTGCTAA
>JBPCIQ010000177.1:0-21014 GCA_051006135.1 Pyrinomonadaceae bacterium
CGCGCAAAGCCTTGCCCCCTTCCCAACCTGCAAATTTCCTGAGTACTATGCACTTTGGTTCAAACCCATTACTCACTTATTTAAGGAGAATATGGACACGAAGTTTCACCCGGCGATCGCTGCTATCAAGTCTGGCGATCTTGAGGTACTAAAATCGTTGCTGCGCCAGGAGCCGACTTTGGCGACGGCCCGGTCGTCGACAAGCCACCCCACCTTACTACAGTGTTTGGCGCTCGAGGCTGTCGAGGTGCCAAATCAGGTTGCGATGGCTAAAGTCCTGATCGACGCTGGTGCCGATATCACCGGGCCATTGGTCGCCGCCGCAAGTATCGACAATGTCGCGGTTGCGGCAACCCTGCTGCACGCCGGAGCGCGAGTCAATGGCACTGGCTGGTCGCCATTGGAAGAGGCCTTGTACTGGGGAAACAAAGGTGTGGTGAATCTGCTGCTCGAGCGTGGCGCGTCCTTGCATAACCTGCGGATAGCTGCAGGTTTGGGTCGCGTTGCTTTGATCGCAAGCTTCTTTAACAGTGATGGTGGTCTAAAGCCCGAGGCGGGGAAAATTGACTGGCCATTTGGCGACCCGCTAACCTCCACTCTACCTAAGCCGATCAAGGAGGATCTCCAGGCGAAGATTGACGCGCGGTCCAACACTTCACCGAATATCATCAACAACGCCTTCATCTATGCTTGCATGCACAACCACGTCGAAGCGGCAAGGTTGTTATTGCAGAAAGGCGCGGCTATTGATTCCATCCCACCCGGCTTCGACTTTGCTGGTACCGGTCTGCACTATGCCGCGGTTAATGGGCACCGAGAAATGGTGGAGTTTCTCCTTGAACAGGGCGCAAACCCGAACGTTAAGGATCAGAAGGTTAATAAATCACCTGCCGGGTGGGCCGATTATGGTGGCCACAAGGCGCTGAGCGACTATCTCGAGCAAGCTGCGAACTCAGGGGTCTGAAATCAGAGGTCAGAGATCAGAAAGGCAATCCCGTAGGGATGAGATGTCTATAGACCGTTGGTATCATAGCTGGCGCTACATTCGGGCCGCTGGTCTATTGACATTGCATCCCTACGGGATTGACTTTTGATCGCTGATTTCTGAGTGGATCTGTGACTGCTGATCTCTGAGTTCTGATCTCTGAGTTCTGATCACTGAGTGGATATATGGGTGATTAGTAATGAGAGCTGAGATGACTGAGCCAAAGAAAAAGCGCATCACTCCTGCTACGGCGTGGCGTGATGCGCGGGAACTGATTTGGGCGCATCGGAATCGGCTCGCTCTGGGGATGGTGCTGATGATCGTCAATCGTCTCGCGGGGTTGGTGTTACCCGCAAGTTCCAAATATGTGATTGACGATGTCATTCTCAAACACCGCAGCGAACTGCTGGTGCCTTTGGCGATGGCGGCGGGAGCCGCGACTTTGGTGCAGGCACTTAGTTCTTTCGCGCTTTCGCAGATACTGGGCGTGGCCGCGCAACGGGCCATCACCGAGATGCGCAAGAGCGTGCAGGAACACGTGGCGCGTCTACCCATCAGATACTTCGATTCCACGCAGACCGGTGTGCTCATCTCGCGCATCATGACTGACGCGGAAGGCATACGTAACCTTGTCGGCACAGGATTAGTGCAACTGGTAGGCGGCCTGGTGACGGCAGTGATTGCGCTAGCAGTGCTCTTCTACTTGAACTGGCGGTTAACTTCCATAACCCTTTTCGCCCTCGCGGCGTTCGGCAGTTGCATGGGGCTCGCTTTTAAGAAGCTCAGACCGCTTTTTCGCGAACGCGGTAAAATCAATGCTGAAGTAACCGGCCGTCTGACTGAGTCCCTCGGCGGCATTCGGATCGTCAAGGCTTACGCCGCGGAAAAACGTGAGGAACTGGTCTTTGCTCGCGGGGCGCATCGCCTGTTTCGCAACGTGGCGCGATCGATGACGGCAGTCTCCGGCGTCACCGCTTTTTCCACGGTCATTGTTGGGCTAATCGGTGTGATTCTGATTCTCGTAGGTGGGCGCGCCATCCTTTCCGGTCAAATGACGCTCGGCGATTTTTTCATGTACATCTTCTTCACAGCGCTCGTGGCCGCTCCCATCGTCGAGATTGCCTCAATCGGCACACAGATCACAGAAGCGTTCGCAGGTCTGGATCGTATACGCGAGGTCAAGCGGATGGCGACTGAGGATGAGGACGACGCTGAGCGCCAACCATGTCCGGCAATTACTGGTGAAATTGCGTTTGAGGACGTCAGTTTTGAATATGCCGACAACACGCCGGTCTTAAAGCACGTTAGTTTTTCTGCGTCTGCTGGTTCCACAACAGCCTTGGTAGGATCGAGCGGATCAGGCAAGTCGACGCTGATCAGTCTGGTGATGGCATTTAACCGTCCAATTTCGGGAAGCGTGAAGGTCGACGGTCGGGATTTATCATCTATTCGTTTGCGGGATTATCGCAACCAACTCGGCGTGGTGTTGCAGGACAACTTTCTGTTTGACGGCACGATTGCCGAGAACATCAGCTTCTCCCATCCGCACGCGACGAGAGACGAGATCGTGCAGGCGAGTCGGGTCGCGCACTGCGAGGAATTTATTAATGGGTTTGCTGATGGTTACGACACTGTGGTTGGGGAACGCGGCGTGAAGTTGAGTGGTGGACAGCGCCAGCGTGTTGCCATTGCCAGGGCGATTTTAGCAGAGCCTAAAATCCTAATCCTGGACGAAGCAACTTCCAGCCTCGATAGTGAAAGCGAGGCGATGATTCAGGATGGACTACAGTCGCTGCGGCGCGGTCGCACCACATTCGTGATCGTGCATCGTCTGTCGACGATTCGTAGCGCGGATCAGATTTTAGTCCTTGAGGGTGGCGAGATCGTTGAACGCGGTACGCATGAAGAACTGCTTGCCGCTAGCGGGCGATATAAGCAGCTGTATGACAAGCAGTATCGCTTTGAGCGGAACCAGTTCATCAATCCAGGTGAGGATTTCACCCCTGACCTGCCGACGGTGGTGGCGGCGCGGAGTGAGACATCGGGACTGCCGAATTTGTGATGTGACACACCTCGGTGTTTAGAGAGAGCGCCTGCCACGGGAGGCCAAGTCTCCAACGAGTGGTCACGCTTTGGGTTTCGTGCGAGCTATATAACCTGTTCAGAGTCTGGAGGGGATTACATATGAAACAAGTGCGCGTCCGTTTCTGCAAGGTTTGAGCTTCGTTTCGGCCGAGAGCCGCCCGTGTGGCGGAGTTGATCAAGCGTGAGCTGGGCGTAGAGAAGGAGTTAGTGGAAGGCGAGCGCGGTGAGTTTACCGTCTGGGTGGGAGACCAAATGGTAGCGAGGAAGGGTTGGAGATTCCCGCCTGATAAGAGAGTTCTTTCGGCGGTGCAGCAGGCCCTCGCCGCGTAGTCCCATGCATTCGTTCCTCTCCGGTTCCACAACGGGCGGCTTGACGCTTCAGAGCGACGAGGTTCACGTTTGGCGTGTCTCTCTTCATGTGGACCCAGCTGAGATCGAAAGCCTGGCGCGGGTTCTTTCCGATGATGAACGTGCGAGAGCTGCGCGCTTTTGTTTTCAGCAAGACCGAGAAAACTTTACCGTCGCCCGTGGCATTTTGAGGGTCCTCCTGGGTCGCTACCTGGATCAGGAGCCCGGCCGTCTGGAGTTGTCTTACGGATCTCACGGCCGACCCATGCTGCGGGATCAAAACCTCAGCGAGTTTTGTTTTAATGTCTCCCACTCGAAGGAACTCGCGCTTTATGCTTTCACGCGCAAGCGGCAGATTGGCATCGATGTTGAATGGATACGCTCCGAAATGGCGAGTGAGCAGATTGCCGAAAGATTTTTCGCGCCTGAAGAAGTGGCTACCTTGCGAGCACTGCCGTCAGAGGTGCAACTGGAAGCATTCTTTAATTGCTGGACGCGCAAAGAAGCCTTTATTAAGGCGAGCGGCGAAGGGCTATCGCTTCCTCTCGATCGTTTTGTTGTCTCGCTGACGCCGGGGGAGCCGGCAGAAATTCTCACCATCGACGGCGAGGCTGAAACAGCTGCCCTTTGGTCCCTACAGGAAATAAGAGCCGGCAGGGGCTATGCGGCGGCCCTCGCGGTCAAGGGGCATAATTGGCGACTCAAATGCTGGCAATGGCCGCATGTCCCTAACAGGTTGTCGAAAAATCCGAATTCGAGTTCTTAATACCAGCGACGGAAGAAGTTGTGAAACAATTGAAATCGATCGCGGATACCACTCAAGAGACATAAAACCTGCGAATTTCCCTATGTTGAGTAGTATCTCGGACCGATTCTAATTTTCACAGCTTCGGAAGTCGGTGGATTATTCAGATGCGACCTACAAAGAACGACATGGTAACTGACCTCTCAAGCGAGTCTCATCCGCCTTCACTAATGACCCAACCTAGCGCACTGCGCTGCGTTGGGCTGGTGAAACGCTTTGGCGATGTAACGGCAGTCAACGGCCTGGACCTTGAAGTGTATGCAGGTGAATGCTTCGGACTCCTCGGCCCGAATGGTGCGGGTAAAACTACAACAGTTGAAATCCTTGAAGGCTTGACCGTACCAACGACCGGTAGTGTTGAAGTGCTTGGTCGTAAATGGGGCGAGGGCGCTGATCGAGGCCTTCGCGAACGCATCGGTGTACAGCTTCAGGAGACACAACTCGCTGAGAAGGTGACGGTCGCGGAGACGATTAGGCTCTTTCGCAGTTTCTATCAGCGCGGTCGTGAAGTCGAGGAGGTGATCCGTCTGGTGGACCTTGACGAGAAACGGAACTCCAGAGTCGGAAAGCTTTCAGGTGGTCAGAAGCAAAGGCTCGCAGTTGCTTGCGCGCTGGTCAACGAGCCTGATCTACTGTTCCTCGACGAGCCAACCACCGGTCTTGATCCGCAGGCGCGTTTGAAACTCTGGGAAGTGATCGAAAGGTTCCGAGGTAGCGGCGGCACAATCGTCTTAACCACTCACTATATGGAGGAAGCCGAACGTCTGTGCGATCGCGTTGCGATCATGGATCACGGACGCGTGATCGCACTGGGAACGCCAAACGAGCTCATAGCATCTTTAGGTGCCGAACAAATAATAGAGTTCAGCGTTGCCGGGTCGTTGCAGGAGAAGCCACTCGTTGAACTGCCGGGCGCGAATAATTTGCGCTCGACCAACGGCGGGTACGCGCTCACAGTCTCGGACATCGGGACGGTGCTGCCGGCGTTATTGGATGAACTTGAACGGCAGCAAACAAAACTAGAGACGCTCACTACGCATCAGGCAACGCTCGAGGATGTTTTCGTAAATCTCACGGGAAGGATGCTACGTGATGGTTAAGACTCCCCAGGATCTCGCAACAAATAACGGTCGCGACAGCAGCAAATCGACTCAACATCCTGGTGCAACAAAACAATCTCACCCGCTCGTTGAGTTAACGCTTACCAGGGTCCGTGAGTTCTTGCGCGAGCCGGAAGCGCTTTTCTGGGTTTTTGCCTTTCCGGTGTTGTTATCGTGCGCGCTCGGTCTGGCATTCCGCAATACCGGCCCTGATAAGTTACGTGTTGCAGTTGAGAGCAGTAGCGACGAAACGATTCAGTCCAGTGCATCTGTAATTACAACTGTCCTCGCTCGCTCCGCTGACATTGAGCCCGTGGTGTCAACAGCGGAGGATGCCGCCCAAGCACTACGCAGCGGAAAAGTCGCACTTATTGTCCGCCCACGTAACAATCGTGAATCACCGTCTAGTCGGGAGAATCCGTCGGGGACAAGCAATCCGACTGAGACCAAGACCGCGTATTTTTCATTTGATTACCGATACGACCCGACGCGGCCGGAGAGTCGTATGGCCCGACTCGCTGTCGACGATGCCCTGCAACGGGCGCAGGGGCGCTCCGACCGGGTCGTTGCCCGCGATGAACAAGTGACAGAGCCGGGCGCACGTTATATCGACTTCTTAATTCCAGGTCTGATCGGGTTGAATCTAATGGGAAGTGGGATGTGGGGTCTTGGCTTTGTGATCGTCACTGCGCGGGGACGAAAACTGCTCAAAAGGTTTGCGGCTACACCGATGCGACGTTCACACTACCTACTCTCGTTCATATTCTCACGTCTGATATTTCTGGCGGTTGAAGTTGCTGCCGTCCTCGCGTTCGCCTGGCTGGCTTTCGGAGTTGTAGTCCGAGGCTCTTTAGTCGCCTTAGCTGTCGTCTCATTGATAGGCGGTTTGACGTTTTCAGGTCTTGGGTTGCTGGTAGCTGCACGTCCACGGACAGTGGAGGGAGTGTCAGGGCTGATGAACCTGGTTATGTTGCCAATGTGGTTGCTGTCGGGTACATTCTTTTCGTCAGCACGCTTCCCGACGCCGCTTCAGCCTTTTATTAAGGCACTACCGCTTACTGCTCTGAATGATTCAATGCGCGCCGTAATGAACGACGGCGTTTCGCTGGCATCGAACTGGTCGCAAGTTGGCGTCATGCTCGCGTGGGGATTATTGAGCTTCGCAATTGCGTTGCGCATATTCCGCTGGCAGTAAAGTTTCCACCCTCACCGTAAACCAGCGGCGAGGTAACCAGTGCCTGGTCGCTTATGTCGTTCTCGCCGACGAACAAACGCTGCCGATCTCTGAGTTACGTAACTTTCTCAACGAGAAGCTGCCGGCGTATATGAGCTTTCGTGATGTTGGAGAAGCTGCCGCTCACTGCGAGTGGAAAGGTAGACCGTCAGGCACTGCCGGCACCTGATGCAACGAGACCTCAACTAGAGCGAGTGTTCGTAGCTCCGCGCAACGCCTTAGAAGAAAAGCTGGCCAGGATCTGGGCTGAGGTCCTTGGCCTTGAGCGAGTGGGAGTCGAGGACAACTTCTTCGAATTAGGGGGCCATTCTTTGCTGGCGACGCAACTGCTGTTTCAATTGCGTGACGCCTTACAGATGCATTTTGTCTCCACCCTCTCTGTTCTCGCTCACGATGGAGTAGCAAATACAGGAGTGATTCTGGAGCAGGATGATTTGGATCTGAGTAAGGGTATCGCCGGTGGTTATGCTCAGAGTAAGTGGGTGGCGGAAAAGCTTGTTACCCTGGCTCGTTCGCGTGGGCTTCCTGTTTCCATCTACAGGCCCGGCAGGATCACCGGTCATAGTCAAACGGGCATCTGCAACGCAAACGATCTGATGGGCAAAATGATCAAGATTAGTTTTCAACTCGGGAGCGTGCAGGAGATGGACACAATGGTGGACCTGACACCTGTGGACTATGTCAGTAAGGCCATAGTTTATTTATCGAAGCAAAAAAAGTCGCTCGGAAAAGCCTTCCACTTGTTCAACCCTCGACGCGCTACACTGGGCTGATCTTGTTAAATGGCTCCGCTCCTACGGCTATTCGTTTCAGCAGAGTTCTTACGATGAGTGGCGAATGGCGTTGAGGAATAATTCTAACGGTTCAATGGAAAACGGCTTATCTTCGCTGATGCGACTTTTGTATGAGAGCCACTCTCAAGAGTCGGGCACGGTTTCGAGGAAGTCTGAAAAGGACGTCCCCGCCGTCTGCTTGGATGCCAGAATACGCTTAATGGCCTGGCTGGTTCTTCAGTCGTCTGCCCACCCGTAGATGCTGAGCTGCTCAACGTATACTTCTCGTACTTTATCGATAGTGGTTTGCTACCCTCTCCATCGGATCGAACCAGCGAGTTCTAGTCTTTGCCGTGGGTCGAGTCGTACTCGCGCTACTTCTTATATTCGAACCGAACAACATCTGACTCTCCAAGAATGACCATGTCGCCATCCTCCAGGGCCGCTTCCGTAATGCGCGGGGATTTGGGGTCATTAAGAAACGAGCCATTGCGCGAGCCCTGATCGGCAATCACTACGCGGCCGTCCCGCACGCCGATCCAGAGATGTCGCTTCGAAATCCGGGGGTCATTAATGACAATTTGGGAAAGCGTTGCTTCACGACCAATGCATGCGCCCTCGGGTATAACGTCAAATTGCTGGCCAGTGAGCAGCCCGGAAATAAATTTGATCGAGCCGTAGCTGACAGGAACTTTTTCAGGTTCGGGAATAATAGCAACAGTCCGCGAGAAATCTACATCTGCAGTATCCGATTTAACAGGGCCAGGCGTCGGAATCTTCGGCGCTGGTGCGGAAGGGCCTTGACTGGTGGAAGGGGACGGTGCAGGCGGAGGTGGAGGTGGTGGAGGCGCTGGCTTCACCTCCGGTGTTGCAAAAGCTGGCGATATTGCTGGCTTAGCAGATGCTGGAGGTGCAATGAATGGAGCTCTGGTAACCGGTTTCTGGTTGCGCCTTTTGCGAACAATAAAGAAGGCCCCGAGACCGCCGCCGATAACCACCAGGCCGATAAAAAGTACTACCAAAACTACTACCACTATCAACCACGTTGGGAGTCCAGACTGGTCCCTTCCTTCGGTAATCGCCTGCTGACTACCTTGAATGAGCAGGGTGACCTCGGAATGTTCCGGGAAGAGGCGCCTAACTTCTTCAAACTTGGGAATCGCGTTCGAGTAACGTTGGTCCCAATAAAGCTCGAGACCCTCCTGATAGGCCTTGTCCGCCGGCCCAATCTCATTCGCCACTCCCGCTGCTTTCACAAACTCCATTACAGTGCTTGACGGCACAACAAAGTCAAAGCCGGAAATTTCCTGACCGTTCACCCGGTCGCCACCAAAGGTAAGTAGTCCGATAACTTCCCTCTGGTCGGTCATCACTGGTCCGCCCGAGTTCCCATGCGTTGCCGGAGCGCTTATTTGCAGAATTGGAGCCCCCCCCGCAGACTTTTTGCGCGCCGAGACCTTTCCGTCGGTGATGGAAGCTTCGAGAGTCGACTTAGAATCGAGAATGCCGGAATTGAAGGTATCGGCGGCGCCGGGATAACCGATCACTACTACGTGATCCTGGAGGCTCATCTTTTCGGAGTCCCCGACGATTAGAACTGGCGCGTTCCTGACCTCGATCTTAATGATGGCCACATCCTTGCCCTGGCCGGTTGGAGCCCCAAACTGCTTCTCCTCGAATTCATAGACGCTGCCGTCAGGAATAACCACGTGGTGATAATGTTTCAGCCCAGTTAGCTTGGTATGGTTCCGGATGAAGGCAATGTTCTCCCGAGTCAGCGCCTTTGGATCCGCGTTGTAATGGCGGGCCACCTGTTGAAGCAGTTGGTAAAACAGAATATCGAGTGCCGCATCCTGACCCTTTTGTTTAATGTCATGGGAAACACTGACGACATGGGCGTTGGTTGCGATGTAGCCGCTGGAATTTATGAAAAATCCTGATCCGAGGCCGACAAATGAGACGTCGTAATTCTTCCCCGTCCGATTAGGAGGGTCAAAATAAAAGCTTCCGGCGACACCGTCGACGATCCGAACAACCGACGGCTTGCTGTGCATTGCCAGGCGCTCGCCCTCCGAGACCGCGCTGCCGACGAAGCTTCGCTGCATGGGGAACACCGCTGCTACGAGGAAAAGGGTAAAGAGTGCGACGAGGGACAATCTACGCATCAATAATGCTCCTTGGAGAATCTTTGCGAGGTTTCATTCAATTGAACCGGTTTCTAAAGATACGGGCGTTAAGACAGCCATGGATTTCGGACTAGTAGTTCAGATAATGAGTCGCGGCGAGCGGAGCCATTAGCCTGAGATTGCCACATGTAATTCAAAGTCTGCAATACAATCAGGTAACGTGCTTCTAGTCGAATTTCAGGCGAAAGTCAATTATTAAGTGAGGTAAGTGCTTAAGCTGCAACAACAGCCTTGATTTTTATTGGTTTCTGAGGCACTCATGAGTTAATGGCCCGGCACTGGAGGCACCTTGGTGTCCCTATAAGCACCAGAGACCGGATTTACCCGTGCGGCAAGTTTATCGCAGAACCACATGCCTGACTGGTTCTATCGCACAGTATCGCAACCAATCCTGTTCCGTTTACCGGCGCGCCGAGCCCGCGATCTGGCTCTGGGCTTTATGGGGCGCCTGGGCCAACTGCCGTTCGGCCCGGCCGTGATTGATTTCCTGGGACACATGCGCGCCGACCCCCGGCTACGACAATCACTCCTCGGCATTGATTTTCCAACCGCGATAGGTTTGGGGCCCTGGTTAGATACTCGCGCCGTTGCCCTCCCCGCATTAGCTCGGTTCGGATTCGGCTTTCTTGAGGTCGGACCCGTGACAGTCGAGGGATCTGTGGCCCGCCGACCTGTCGAACGTTTAGCTGATCGACAAGCCCTTTGGTTCAGCGATCCGCCTGACAGTCTCGCCCTCGATGAATGCGCACCCCGGCTGGCCGAAGCGTCCGGCCTGGGCCTTCCCTTGATGGTCCGACTCGGGTATCACAATGGGGCGACTCCGGAACGAGTCAATAACGAATGCCAGCGTCTAGTCCTCGAACTCGGCCCACACGCTGATCTTTTCTCGCTGGCTACACTTGAATTGTTCATCGCCCAGAGCTGGCCGATTGAGAGATGGGATGCACACATCCGGAAAATCCTCGAGGCGGTGCGAGTGACCTTGCCTCCCCGGCCGGTGCTCCTCTGCGTAGCGGCTGACATGGATCACCGCGTGATTGAGCCGTTGATTGAGGCGGGGCTGTCTGCGGGGATAACTGGTCTTGTCGTCGATGGAAGCGTGTCGGCGGAATCTGACGGTAGATTGGTTGGGCCTCCCCGCGCGCGAACCGTCACTGGAGCAGGTTCGTTGCTTGCGCCACCGTTGGGGCAAGAGTTTGCTGATCATTGCCTCGGGTGGTGTGCACGAGCCGCAACAGGCGCTGGACTTGCGAGCGGCCGGTGCTGACCTGGTTCAAGTTGATAGCGGCCTCGTTTATACGGGACCGGGTCTGCCGAAGCGGATTAACGATGCTTTCCTCTGCCAGGTCGGGCGAAGCGTTTCGCCATCCGCGGTGCCGGCCAGGTTGCCGGAGATGACCTGGTTCTGGACCACCTTGATGGGCGGTGGAATGCTATTCGGAAGTCTGCTCGCGCTGGTCATTGCTGCTACCAGAATCGTGCTGCCTTACGATGAAGCGTTTGTCGGCACAACACGGGCGGGCTTGTCAGCGTTAAACCCGTGGTTGCTGGCTTTCATGGCGCACGACCGTGTCACTCTGGCCGGTACGATGGTAGCGATCGGGGTAATGTACGTTGGGTTGTCGGTCTTTGGCATCCGCCATGGTTTGCATTGGGCTCGGCAGGCAGTATTCATCTCGGCTTTCACGGGGTTTGCCAGCTTCTTTCTATTTCTCGGATTCGGGTACCTTGATACCTTCCACGCTTTTGTCACGGGCGCGATGCTGCAGTTGCTGCTGCTCGGGGTTCATGCCCGACTTGCGAGCTATACTCCAGTCGCCCGGCCGGATCCTGCGCGGCGATTGGGCGTGGCGATGGAGTCTATGGGGGCAATTGCTGCTGATCATCCATGGATTTGCTCTGCTCACGGCAGGCATAGTGATTTCGGTGATCGGCACTACGCAGGTGTTCGTGCACGAAGATTTGGAATTCATGCGGACAACAGCCGAGGCGTTGGTTTCGGCCAACCCGCGGTTAGTACTCTAATCGCCCATGACCGCGCGACGTTTGGTGGCATGCTCCTGGCCAGCGGGTGGGTCTTTCTGCTGCCGACGCTGTGGGGTTTCCGCAGAGGCTCGGCATGGCTTTGGTGGACATTCCTGATTGCCGGGCTTGCCGCTTATGCCGCAGCGATTGGTGTGCACTTCTCGGTTGGTTACATGAGTCGGCTTGGGGCATTTGTTTCCGGCATTCGAAGGTTGGCTCTCTTTTTGCTCGGTTTGATCCTGTCGTATTCTCTGTCGGAAGGTCTAACCATAGTCCGATGCATCGCAGAAAAGGAGCCACTATTGACAAACTTACGGATGACTGAAAAGGAAGTGAACTGATGATACGGAAACCTTCTGTTCTGTTGCTGACACTTTTACTTAGCAGCAACCTGGCTTATGGACAAGAATCGCTCGGGGGCAAACCTAAGAAGGCTCGTACGGTTGATGATTACGAGGCTCGGACGTTGAAGGAAGTTACCACTAAGGGTTCTGATGTGGAGAGTAAGGGTAACAAGGAAGAGACTATGATTATCTATGGGAAGATTCTTCCTTCGCGAGTGAGAGTCACGTATACGGGTTCAGCGAGGCCGCTCCCACAGATCAAGAAGGAAGTTCTTCGCCAATTCGCGCTGCGTTATGCAGGTTTCCCCGAGTTCTATACCGTGCCCTATGAGACAGAAATGCTTTTTGTCGAAAATGGAGCAAAGTACTGGCTGGCAGTTAAGAAGGAGCCGCTTCGTAACTTGGAACAAGAGTTGAAGAAAGGTGAAGAGGTGGATTTGTTTCTGATTCGAGTTGGCGCGGCCAGGACTTCCGACGAATGGGAATCAATGCTCTTAGTCGAGAGCTTTCAAAAGCCGAAGCAAACAGAAGCTCTGCCGGCGCTCGATCTGCCCGTACAGGCCGCTCCCGATGCCGCCGAACTGACTAAGCTGCTCAAGGAATTTCTGACCGGAGCCTCGCGCAACGACGCTTCCATACACGATCGTTTCTGGGCTGAAGACTTGATCTACACCCGTTCCTCCGGACGGCGCATTGGCAAGGCGGAACTCATGCGCGACCTGCGCTCGGCGCCCGCCCCCAAGCCGGGAGAGCCGATCACCGCCTACTCAGCCGAAGACGTTCGCATTCAGCAGTATGGAAATACGGCAATAGTCGCCTTTCGCCTTGTCGGCGTAACTGAGACGGGCGAGAAGACCCAGGTTATGAATTATCTGAACACGGGCACCTTCTTGAAGCGCAACGGCACGTGGCGGGTCGTGAGCTGGCAGGCGACGATGATGGCGCCGCTAGAACTCAATCCTGCCCGGGCGGAAGCACCAACTATCCAGAGCGGCAAAGATAATGAGGAGATAAGGCAACTTTGCGATGAGGACCAATCCGATCGCACTCCCCCTGAAGGGAAGGCTATCAATTGGGCAAGCGTTGGACCTCGTGACAAGGCGCGGCTAAAACGAGTGAAGGAGCTTTACCTGCAGAATCGGTTACACACCGCTAACGACTACGATCGCGCCGCCTTAGTTCTTCAACACGGCGAAGAGCCGGAGGATTTTCTGTTGGCTCATGAATTTTGGGTCGTCGCCATCATCAAGGGCAAGAACGATAAAGACACCAGGATGTTGGCGGCTGCCAGCGAAGATCGCTTCCTGATGAACATCGGGCGGCCGCAACGCTTCGGCACGCAGTTCCGATCAGAGGGTAACGGCCCGATCAAGCTCTATCCGGTAAGCCCTGGTGTTACCGATGAGTTACGACGTCTGATGGAGGTTCATCCTCTAGCGGAGATCAAGGCGAAAGAAACTGAATTAAACAAGCATTGAAATCATGCAGCCCACGGTAGGTCCGGAAAACAGGAAGATACTGGCCGTCGGCGCGCACCCGGACGACGTGGAGATCATGTGCTCCGGTACTCTCCTGATGCTCCGCCGGCTCGGTTGGGAGATTCACGTTGCCTCACTGACGCTTGGCGACTGCGGTTCGTTAGAATACTCCAACGAAGAGGTCCGTCGCATTCGTCAACGCGAGGCGCAGAGAGCTTGTGAGTCCCTTGGCGCAACCTACCAGCACGTTGGCTTCAACGACCTATGTATCTTTAACGATGATGACTCTAACCGCCGCGTGACTGCTCTGGTGCGCGAGGTCAACCCCGAAGTAGTTATCACGCATTCACCACAGGACTACATGTCGGACCACGAGGTCACAAGTTTGCTGATTCGCAACGCCTGCTTCAATGCGCCGATACCGAACTACGGGACTCAGGCTGTATCGGCTGCCGAACAAACTCACTCCGTTCCCTACCTTTACTACTCCCAGCCCACGGAGGGCGTGGACATATTTGGCAAAGAGATCACACCTCAGTTTTACGTGGACATTGGCGAGTTCAGGCAGCGGAAGAGGGAGTTGCTGGCTTGCCACGAGAGTCAGCGCAACTGGCTAAGTGCGCATCACGGGTTGGATGAGTATTTGGATAGCGTTGGCCGATGGAATGGAGCGCTTGGTGAGCGAGCATCATTGCTTGGGAGAAAAGTGATCTCCGCCGAAGGGTTTCGTCAGCACCTGGGGCATGCATACCCGCGTGATAACGCTCTACTGGCGCTACTGCCGGAGCAGGTCATTCTGGAACCTACTTATTGAACAAGCGACAAGTCTAATAGGGGTGATGACACCGATGGCGCGGACAGAAGAGCTGTGGCCTGACCGCCGGCGCGAAAAAAGTTGCACTTGCCCACAACAATCAGTGTCGCGTCCTCCAGTCTCTGGAGGCTTAGATGGATTCCTTGTATTCTTCCAAATTCGCTTGAATTTTGGCGAGCAGGCGGGATTTGAGGGTGTGTGGTTTGAGTTGCTCTGGCTGAACAGGCTGCCATTTGCCAGGGATCAGAACCTGCGAATCGATGAAGGCGTCGAGTGCCTCTTGCAGCCCGTCTATCTTGATCTTTCCCTTCATAGCAATTACCTCTTCAATGATAAAGGTGATGGCATCGCCGGTTATTCTATGCCGATGGTTAATAACCGCCGATCTTTCCTGAAGAGATTTCAATGCGTCGGCAAACGGTTGATCGATACTAGCAACCAGCTTGAGATACGACTGCTGTAGATTCTTTACCTGGCCAATGCGCGCCGGCGTCGATTGCAGATCTCTTTTTCCCACGTAGGAAGCGGCCATGATCTTACAAAAAATATCGTGAGGCATGTAAGCACTCTCATCATCCACCTTGTTGATGGTCTGAGCAACGTAGTATGCCGGCAGCAGCCGCAGCAGGTTGCGGATGAGAAAGACAGGATTATGCGTGAAGCCGTCTGGAAGCTTTTCAATGCCTTTAGATACCTTGATATCTTCAAAGTAGCTCAAGGCTCCCTTGAAGCTCTTGATTTCTGCCTGCGCTCTGCGCATGAGGTGGTCTATCTGCTCAGGACTGAAACCGATTCTCCAGAGGATGCGATAGTCTCTTTCGGCCTCAAACGCGAGATCAAATACTTTTAGACATTCAGCATCTTTAAATGCGCGCAGGTTTGCCTTCACACCGGTCTGGATAAAATCCAAAGCTTGTGCAAACACCTGGACGAGCGAACGGGCCCAGTATCGTTGTTCCGCCAGAGAGGCTGAATAACGATCCACATCGAGGTAGCGATACTTATCGTGTTTGGCGGCAAACTGTCGGATAGATCCATAATCAAGAATCGCGCCGCTGGCCAACATGTTATCTCCGTCCCAGGCTAACCAGTTGAAGATGTATTCCTCTTCCAGCACAGCGGCCATTTTCCCGTACGAGAGTGCAAGGTAATCCAGGGCCTTCTGATATCTTGCAGTACCATCTCGCGGAAACTGCCAAAACCCATTCTCGATTTGACGCTCAATGAAATAATCTACTGACGCTTTGAGTTCAAGGTGACGCCCTTGCTTTAGATAGCGAAAGATGTGTGCGGGTCTGATCAAGTTAGGAGCGCTTCTCACGCCAATTGCACTGCCGTCAGGAAATCCAATCACAGCCAGACAGCGTTCAGTAGGAATATCTTGCCGGTAAAAAATCTCGGACATGAGCGCGCTTCCCAGCATTTCGTCGAGGTCTGCCAGACCGGAGGAATAACCATAACTTTCGTCCCCGGTTTTTACTGATCCATTTGACGCCTGTGCTCCGGGGCTCAAGATAGTGGCGCCCGTCCCACGGCTCGAGATGTCAAAGGTCAGGGTCTCGGTTTTCAAGTAGCCATTCCAAATGCTTCGCCCATCCCCTGAAGTCTTGCCTTTTTTATTGCTGTGCTGGGTTTGCAGATATCGCGTAGCCATGTAAGGACGTGGCCTGACTGTTTCGGGCGGATACTTCTTGGCGTGCTTTATGTCGTACTCATTGATGATTCGGAGAGAAAAGGTCTCAAGGATGACTTGTTCGAGTTCTTTATTAAGCGTGAGCGGGTGGTCGACGGGTATCAGTCCCATCTCCCTGGCGAGCGGATGATTGAAATAAAGGACACGACCCTGTGGGCGGTAGCGAGCATGATAGTCTATATAACCATCAGGACTTACGTCCCGCCAGGGATGAGTGCCGTCTACCTCTTTAAACTTCTCATACATGTTGTATCTGTGTTATGAGAAGGCAACTTAAGTGATTCTAGACCGAACCGCGAGAGAGTCAATCATTATTTCCCGCAAGCAGGTTAGAACGGTAGGCGAGAATACTTTGGGAGTAGGCGTCAGGTTTGCTAAGCTATCGTCATCAAGAAAGGAGACACTGTCATGAAAGCTTTTCAGAAGTTCTATTACCCAGGTTTGCTCGCGTTGTTTGTTATCTTTACTGCTGGCGAGTATGCATTCGCGCAGCAGACCGTCCTCTTGCCACGCCCGAGTCAAAAAGCCAGCGTGATGCAGAGAGTCGGAGTCACTGACCTAACCATCACCTACAGCCGGCCCGCCGTTAAAGAACGAAAAATCTGGGGCGACCCCCCGCCAACAGCTACCGTTGGGGGCACGGCAACGCTGGATGACGCGCGAGCACGTCCAAAGGATGCGGTGATTGTGCCTTATGGTCACGTGTGGCGTTCCGGCGCGAACGAAGCTACCCAATTCATCACAACCGACGATGTCTTGATCAATGGCCAGCCTCTGAAGGCAGGTACCTACAGCCTGCACACGATACCGGGCCGCGAAGAGTGGACAGTCATCTTCAACAGCGATGCCGGCCAGTGGGGCAGCTTTACCTACGATGAGAAGAAGGACACCCTGCGCGTTAAAGTGAAGCCTCAGACTGTGGCCGATAGCCAGGAGTGGCTTATGTACACTTTCGACCCTGTTACCGACAAATCCGCGCAGGTCAACATCCGTTGGGAGAAGGTGCGTGTTCCGTTTACTGTTGAAGTGAAGGACGTAAACACACTGACTTTGGAAAAGGCCAGAATTGCCATCGCCGCTGCCAAGCCAGACGACTGGCGCACACCTTTGCAGGCAGCCAATTACGCCTTCCAGAATAATAATCCGAGCGACGACGAGGAAGCCATGAGTTGGCTCGAACGGTCAATCAAGGTCAAGGAAACTTTCGGCAACATGTACTCGAAGGCGCGCATGCTTGCTTTCCTGGGCAAAACGCAGGAGGCCATCGCGGCCGGCGAGAAAGCTTTGCAACTCGGGAAACAGGAGAAAGCGAACACGGCTGATCTGGAAAAGCGATTAGCGGAGTGGAAAGCGAAGACGTAGGGAAGAGGATTAACTCTCCAAGGACTAACAGGGCGCGCCAACCAGGTTGGCGCGCCCTCCGCATGAAATCGGTCCGCTGTGTTCGCCCTGTTACCGCGGGTCTTGCGGCCCTATCCGCCTTCAAATCTCAGCTTGAATTTTGGTTCCCCTCAAAACCGGTGGGTCAGCAGGGGCCGCGACTTTGCGCTCCGCCGTCACACAGCACCGGCTTGAGTACAATCACGCCAACAGCTGCTGCAGCTGCCGCGGCTGCCCCAGCAATAATCCACGTTCGGGAGATGCTGCTGGAAGCTCTCTTCACCTGCATCGTCTCAGCGTACGGCACGGTTTGTGAGCTACCTGTTTTTGGGTTCGTGACGACAAAAGAATCTTCGCCCGCCGCGCTGATATAGCCCTTCAATTTGCTATTGTCACGCATTTTCACTTCGACTTTAGCATCTCGACCCTGCCCAAGTTTTTGCACTGCCGCCCGGGCATTCTCGGCAGTATCCGAAACTCTTCCTGATTGTGCGCTCACGGATTTGAAGCCCATCGTCGAGCCCAGTAAAAATGCCGTCAACATTATCGCAAAAGTCCTTCTTAACATTCTTAATCTCCTCGTCTACTCGAGCTCATTCTCGAACGTCCAATCGGTTGGCAACACGCATTCCAGCGCATTCGAAGTGCAAACGAAGCGAAAATGCTAGGACAAATTTTGAAATTTTTGTCTGGTAGGGTCAAAGGCCGCAGTTATTTCCTGTCTGTAGACGGATTTGTGCTGCAATGCCTCCAAGTCGAAGACTGAGTATGTTTAAGCGGCGGAGTGTGCTGTCGAGCCGGCGGTGCGCCGCGACTCTTTACGGAGTCCGTCGTGTCGAGCCATGACGGACTCCGTGGGCGGATCAGGGTCAGGGATGGGAGAGGAATCTCTCGCAGATCAATTCGCTGCCGCTTTGTATGCCTTGCGGTAATTGTCATAGGCCGACTTGAAATTACCGGCAGCCTTATCAGCATTGGCCCGGGTCAGGAATGACTGGGCGTTGCCGATGCTTCCTCCGGCAGCCAGGATGTTGCCCAGCGTCTCCGTCACGATTGCCTGCACCAAGTTGAGGTGGCCGCCGTTAGCCGTCGGCGTTAAGTACCACGCGACCGGGGTGGCGCTGTCGGCTTCGGCCAAATCCGCTTCGATCTGTGTCCGCAACAGCAAATCGCGCAGCGCATTTGCATTCGCATTGTCGTTGGCGATAATGTTGGCGGTGTTGGTGTTGTCGTTGTTGACGATTTCCGTCTTGGCGGCGGTGATGTTGTTGTTGATCGTCGCGGTATTTGAATTGTCGTTATTGACAATCGCGGTTTGCGCGTTGGAAACAGCCGAGGTGATTGTCGTCGTGCCGTCCGCAATCTGAGTTTGAATCGCCGCCTCAAAGGCGTCGCCTTCACAGTCATCTTTAATGTTTTTAAGGGTTTGCAAGGCTAGCACCACTCCCTTAGTAGCGGCGGTTGCGGCAACCGCCACAAAATTAAAAGGAGCCGGTATGACATCCTGTATCGCTTCAGCCGCAATTCGGAAAGCGTCGGCAATCGCAAGGTCGGTATTGGTAATGCCGGCATTGATGCCGTCCGCGCAGTTGTCTGCAACCAGCGGAGTTATTTCTACATTCCTTTTGTTATCAAGTCGGATTTCGAGCTGCTGCCGAAATTCAGGTTTAAGCAGCGAACTGATGTCACTCGACTGTTCCCGCCAACGCGGGGCTCTGGCGTATGCCGCCCGCATTGCGATTAAATCCTCCGTTGATAATTCAGCCATCGAACGCCTTGCCTGGGCGAGCATTTCGAGCGGTCTTAATCCGCCCCGATTCAATTCTTCGCGCACCACCTTAATTTCATTGAACAGACGCATTGCGTCTGCCATTTCCGTCAAATAGTCGTTAAGTTCCTGCCTGAACTCCTCAACGTCTGCTTTCGGATCCATGATCCGACTGAGATGTTCACGGTCGATCTGTTTAGAGCTTTGCGCGCCCGGGGGCAGAGGCGCAGCAATGGTTGGGGTAGGAAACGACAGTTGCACAATCAGTATCAGGCTGAACAGACTGAACAGACTGATAGGGGGACGACGTGACCAATTCATGGTTTTCTCCTATTGAAAAGTGAGTGAAATGACCCGAAGTGAGATTACCGACGGGCGAAACTGGGCTGCGATGGCGCTTATGGCAGCTTGCACGCTGCATTGGCAAGTATTTTTTGCCATCGTATTTTTTGCCATCGGTGAAGGACAGGCTGAAGAGATGTTTGACTAGGGCTGGATCGAAAACGTGGACAGGGCCTTCCCATTTGGCAGATGCAAGAGCCAAAGACTTCTCACGCGAGCGGAGCTGGGAAAAACCGGAAAGTGGATCTGGTAATCACGTTGGAGCCGGGAAGGTATAAGCCGCGTCACAAGACCGACGACTCTCATTCGTTCGACCACTGGAACAGTCTTCCGCCCGACGTTAACTTCTGGGGAATAGTTAATTGACCCTGATGCGATTGTGAGAATATATTCTGCCCATGCAAATCCAATCTATTCAAACACCCAACGCACCTTCTCCTGGCGGGCACTACTCACAAGCCATAGCTTATGGCGGTCTAATATTCGTTGCTGGCCAACTCTCGATAGATCCCAAGACGGGTGAAAAGAAACTAGGTTCGATCGAGGAGCAAACAGAACAGGCGCTCCTGAATATTAACGCGATTCTCAAAGCCGCTAATAGCGACTTAAGCCGGGTGCTAAAGATGACTGTTTATGTGACAGACATTAACCTGTGGGGCGCGGTTAATACCGTCTATGCCCGGATCATGGGCGAGCACAGGCCAGCACGCGCGGTCATTCCAACAAGAGATCTGCACTATGGCTTTCTGATAGAGATCGAAGCCATCGCGGCCACACGCGACTAAGAGACAAAGACGTTCCACTAAATGACACGAAAGTTCAAAAAAAAAGTTTAGTGTGCTTAGTGTGATTTGGTGGATCGTTTGCTTATCAATAGGGCGTTAGCGGAAGTTATTTATTTCGTTCCCTGCCTTACATATAATCGCGGCGCTCCTTATTCGTAATCAAAACAACTGAAAGGTTCTTTCCGAATCATGCTGCGACGCCCAAAACTGGCCGTACAAGCGCTTCTCGTCACCCTTGTTCTCTTGCTCCCATATCTATCCCTCGTCGCACAGACCCAAACGACTGCAGCGCGGCTCAAGGAAATTGATCGCTACGCTGCAAAAACGAGGCATGATTGGAACGTACCCGGATTCGCCGTCGCCATCGTCAAAGATGACAAGGTGGTGTTTGCCAAGGGCTACGGTCTGCGCGACCTGGGTAAGCCGGAGTCAGTTGATGAGAACACACTCTTCGCTATCGCCTCCAACACAAAGGCTTTCACGTCCGCTGCGCTTGCCATGCTTGTCGACGAAGGGAAGGTCAAGTGGGACGATCCCGTTACCAGGTTGGATGGCATGACTTCCCAGGTGGCGATGCTGCCAGAAGAGAGGCTTGGCGTTGTGGTCCTCACCAACAGCGAGACGCCTCTTTCAAACATCATGGTCAACAAGGTATTCGATGAGTTTCTCGCTGTACCACAACGCGACTGGAGTAGAGATTTCCTGACGCGTGCCAGCCAGAGTGGTGCGGCGCAGCGAACAGCGGCAAAGAAGCTCGAAGACTCACGCGTACCACACACAAAAACTTCGCTGCAACTCTCCGCCTACGCCGGCACATACACAGGGGCCATGTATGGCGATGCGAAAGTGTCGGTGGAGAATGGAAAACT
>JBPCIQ010000178.1:0-8221 GCA_051006135.1 Pyrinomonadaceae bacterium
CTCCATCCGACGCATGACTCGGGGCCGTTATGGTTGGCTAGTCCTTTAACGTATGACTCTTTCATTCACTACAACTTGCCGGTTTATCCCGGCGCTCCGGGGACAGGGTCCGCCTTCCTTGAGGTTACTGGAGTCTTAGTGGTTGACTTGCAGTTGAGTGTTTTGCAACAACGGGGACAGGGTCCGCCTTGCTGACCTTGAGGTAACCAAAGTTTGAGAGTTTGACTTGCAGTTGCGGGGCGTGCAACAGCGCTGGTGGTGAAGTGCTTATCGGCGTAGCCAGGTCACGATCTCGTCCATTGCATTTTCGTAGACCTGCGGCTGCGGAACACTCGAGCTTTTGGGAACGTTGAAAGAATGATCGCAGCTTTCTATCACATAGAGAGTTGCCGGCAGTTGATCTCTCTTGATTACGGCACGAATCTCATCAGGTGTGCCGAAGACGTCGCGTGAGCCTTGGATGAACAACATTGGTGCGGAGATGTTCTTCAAGTGCTTGTCGCGCATCTGCTCAGGCTTACCGGGCGGATGCAGCGGATAACCGAGGAAAACTAAACCAGCGAGATCACCACTGCTCTGCTCTTCGTGCTGGCTGGAATTCTTTTTCGAACGCACCTTCGATTGCTCTTTGTCTTCGGGTACTAACCGTATTCCCTCGGCCGCAACCTGCGACGCAATGCGACCGCCCATCGATTTGCCGCCAATTACAAGACGGTTACCCCTCAGGTTTTTCTGCTTAACCGCGGCTTCGATTACGGCGCGGTAACAGGATTCGAGTTTGACTTTCGGATCCGGCGCTCCACGACCTTGCTCTTTGTAGAGAAAGTTGAAGGTCATGACGTCAAGGCCGCGGTCGGCGAGACCATTTGCGAACAGCCGCATGAACGCATGCATCTGATCCGCACCGGCGCCATGGCCGAGGATCATAGTAATACCGGCGCGGTTCTTCTTTGGTGCGGCGTAAAGGAGAGCGGTTACGCCCTCACGCTCATTAACCACGACCGTGAGTTGTTCAGTCACTATCGGATTTATCGGCATTCACTTCGATACATAGATCCTGGGGACGCGATTACCAATACCACAGGTAACTTCGTAAGAAAGAGTACCGGCGATCTTGGCGAGGTCTTCCGCTGTCACTGCGAGCTGATCCTCCTTAGAGGCGTGCGTAGAGGGGGCAATTTCGGAGCCAGCCTGACGCTCCGGGGTCCGCCCCCTTCCCATCAGCGTCACCTGATCGTTGATTTCAACTCCCTCGACACCAGTCACATCAACCAGCGTCAGGTCCATCGACACGCGGCCCGCTACGGGAGCGAGGGTGCCCCGTATAATCACGTGGCCGCGATTGGATAGACCTCGCCGATAACCATCGTCATAGCCGATGGGAATTGTTGCCACGAGCGTCTTTCGTGAAGCCTCAAAAGTGCACCCATAACCGATGGTCTCGCCCGGCGGCACCCACTTCAGCAAAATGATGCGCGAGCGCAGAGACATGACAGGCTGCAGCTGACTGTTCTGCTCTGAGGGCGGAAGGATGTCGCGCCACAGACCATACAGCACACCACCCGGACGGATCATGTTTTCCCATGCTGCCGGATGCGTGTATATACCAGGTGAATTAGCAAGATGAAGGTTTTGAGGATGGAAACCGCGACTGCGGAATGCATTGGCAGCAGCCTCGAAGCGTTCGATCTGATCTTCGGTTAAATCTTTACATGATGGATCGTCGGCGGCCGCGAAATGAGTCATCAAACCATCAATCCGGATGTTATTGAACGAGCCCAAACCGTTAACGAGTTCGTTTACCTCGTCAAACCGGAAGCCCAGGCGTCCCATGCCTGTATCAATCTTCACGTGTACGTCGGCTATGACACCAGCATCCCGGGCAGCTCGATCCAGTGCTTCGAACATGTCCCTGCGATAGACTACCGGTACGAGCTTTTGCTGAATACAGAGGGCTGCCTGTCCATCCCAGAAACCGGCGAGGCATAGAATTGGCTGTGTAATGCCAGAGCCGCGTAATTGGCTTCCCTCCTCCGGCAATGCCACCCCAAACCAGTCCGCGCCTACTTGGGCGAGTCGACGCGAACACTCAACCGCTCCGTGGCCATAAGCATTAGCCTTAACGATGGCCATCATTTTTATGCCACCACCGACACGCTTCTTGATCAGATAGAAATTTGCAGCCAGAGCATCGAGATCAATCTCAGCCCAGGTGGGTCGGTGTCCGGCAACATCGTATGAATTATTCACGATACAAGCTATCGAAACGCATACTGGACGGGGTAAAGCGAAGATCCACGGTACCGGTAGGACCATTTCGCTGCTTGGCCACGATTAACTCCGCAACGTTTTTCTGGTCTTCGGGCAAGTTGTTTCTTTCCTCAGGTGTTTTGTACTGCTCTTCGCGGTAGATGAAAGCCACTACGTCCGCATCCTGCTCCAGGGCGCCCGATTCGCGCAGGTCCGCGAGCTGCGGTCTGTGTTCAGAACGAGACTCCGGCGCACGCGAGAGCTGAGACAAGGCAACAACCGGCACGTTCATTTCTTTCGCCAGACTCTTCAACTCGCGAGAGATCTGGGAGACCTCCTGCTGGCGCGACTCCACACGTTTTGCTGAACCCGACATCAGCTGAAGGTAGTCGACAACGATCATGTCGAGCCGCTTCTGCTCCGCGGCGAGCCTGCGGGCCTTGGCGCGCATTTCGAGGACGGTGATGCCTGCTGTGTCGTCGAGGAATATCTTCGCGTCGGCAAGTGTCCCGAGCGACTTCGCGATCTGGGCCCACTCAGGACGCGAGAGGAAGCCGTTGCGAAAACGCTGCGCATCGATGTTGCCCTGGGAACAGAGCATCCGCATAACCAACGCTTCCTTCGACATCTCCAGGGAAAAGATGCCAACAACCGCGCCGGCATGGATTGCTGCGTTCTGGGCAAGCATCATGGCAAAGCTGGTCTTACCCATTGAGGGACGTGCCGCAATAATAATCAGATCCTGCCGCTGCAGACCCGAGGTCATTTTGTCGAGATCGGCAAAACCGGTGGTCAGCCCGGTTAGCACCGCGGCGCGGCCCTCCATCTCCTGAATCTTCTCCAATAATTGTTCGGCGACCGGCTTGACGTGAACGAAGCCTTCTCGAATTCGCTCATCGGCCAACAGAAAGATCGCCTGCTCAGCATGATCGAGAATAATCTCCGGTTCGTCTTCCTGCTCCAGCGCTTCTTGCGTGATCTTGTTCGCGGCCTTGATCAACTGCCGCAACATGGACTTGCCACGGACAACCTTGGCATAGTGTGCGATATTGGTTGAATGCGGCAGCCCGTAGGTGAGATTGGTAATGAAACTTATGCCGCCAACTGATTCGAGTGCGTTTTCCTTCTTAAGTTCTTCGCCAATCAGAATCGGGTTGATCTCACCGCCACGTTCAAAGAGCGCAATCATGGCGTTGAAGATGCGACGATGCGAAGGGACATAGAAATCTTCCGGCCTGAGCAGCTCAATGGCCTGACTAATCAAGCCGTTGTCGAGCAAAACACCACCGAGTATGGCGCGTTCAGCTTCAGAGCTATTTGGCAGGGCACGTTCGAGCGATTGCTCGCGGACAAGATCAGGGGTGGCCATGAAATGAATACGAATGACGAGAATAAAACGACGCTGCAGGCTATGACCGCCTACAACGTCGCAACTATACTACAGGGCCTTGAGACCTGCACTCGGTTGGGCGTTTTAACTTAACAAACCACCCCAGGCGGGTAGCCCCGTGCGCGCCTACAGGTCAGTAACTCACTGGTCAGAGTCGTCGGCTTCCTCTTGCTTCGCAGGTTCTGTCGGGCGGGCCAGTTCTGATTCCTCCGCAGGACTCAGGTGTCCTACAATCATTTCGCCCTCGGCCGCGATCTTCACCTGAAGGTCAATCGTTACTTCGCGATGCAAACGCAACGGCACGTTGAAATCGCCGAGCCGCTTGAGCGGTTCGCGCAGGTGGATGCGATGCCGATCAATCTCATAGCCACGCTCTTTCAGAGCATCGGCGATATCCATCGAGGTTACGGAACCATAGAGTGCCCCGTGTTCGCCTGACTTGCGTTCAAACTTCAGCACCAATGAGCCCATCTGAGCAGCCTGGCCATCAGCCGTAGCGCGCTCCGTCGCTTCCTTCTTCAGCAGGACAGTGCGCTCGCGCTCGATCTGTTTGACGTTGCTCGCGGTCGCTTCGACAGCAAGTTTACGAGGCAGCAGATAGTTTCGGGCATAACCGGCCCTGACTCGAACCGTCTCGCCACGAGCACCAAGGTCCTCAACATCTTCGCGTAAGAGTATCTTCGTGTGTGCCATCCCAGGCTCTCCTTTCCTCAGTCAGTCGTATACGGAAGCAGCGCGATGTTGCGTGCCCTCTTAATTGCCTCGGCCAGCATGCGCTGGTGTATAGCGCAGTTGCCCGTGATTCGTCTCGGTATAATCTTGCCGCGCTCCGGAATATAATTCTGCAGCAGCCTCACATCTTTAAAGTCTATAAGATCGGCCTTCTCCATGCAGAAGCGACAAATCCTTCGTCTATACATACGGCGTCCGCCGCGTCCCTGCATGGGCCGCCCTCTGTCCATATCATCGTCGCCGTTATATCCGCGTGAGCGGTCTTCGTAATTACTCGACATAAGTTTTCCTCTTAAACGGTGAATCGTGAACCATGAAAGTTTTGATTTTTGATTTCAGATTTTTGATTTGCGATTCGCTTCCATCAGTTTCAAGCGGAGCTGCAGAAGGAAGACTGGTGCAACAACATCAATCGCAAATCTAAATCAAAAATCTTACTTCACTGGCTGTCTAAATCGTCGTTGCTGACGGCGAATTCAGACATCGATGGGCCGCGGCCCTGGCCGCCGCGCCCAACGGGCCTCTTTGCTGCCTTGCGCTCGCGACGGTCCTTGAACTTGTCGGCCCGACGGCGATCCTCGTCAACTCGCACGGTCAGGTAGCGAAGGATCCGATCGTTCACGCGCATCCGGCGTTCAAGCTCGGCAATCTCACGGCCCGACCCTTCAACTTCAAACAGGACAAAAGTTCCTTCGGTCTGATGGAGGATCTCGTATGCCAACGGGCGTTTGCCCCAACTTTCGGCTTTCGTAATGACGGCGCCCTGGTCGGTAAGGATCTGTTTATGACTTTCCGTGAGGCGCGAAACCTCGGCCTCGTCCGCTCCGGGATCAATAATAAAGACCACTTCGTATTGTCTTGCTGTTTCCAAATCATCCTCCCTGAACATTTTCGATTGCTGATTGCCGATTGCCGATTTAAGACGGTGTACAGCGTGATTGCAAATTGGCAATTGGCAATTGGAAATCGGCAATCTCCCTTATTGGCAATCGAAAATCAGTTGTATTCTGTCATTGCTTTCCGAACCCCATCCTTGAGGATGGCGCTAAGCGCCTCTGCGCTTCGTTCAAGAACTTTTTCAACTTCCGCTCGCGCTGCCTTGGGTAACACATCCAAAACAAAGCGCTTCGAATCGCTAATCGGGTGGTCCGGCTGTATTCCAATTCGTAGCCGCACAAACTCGTTCGTGCCCAGACAACCGATGATCGATTTCAAGCCGTTATGACCCCCAGCCGAACCACGTTCCCGAATACGAATCTTACCGAACGGCAAAGCTAGATCGTCGGATACAACGATTACCTTTTCGGCTGGCGTTTGCAGCTGGTGCCTGCCAATCAAGCAACAAACCGACTCGCCACTCAAGTTCATAAAGGTCTGGGGCTTGACGAGTTTGACTAGGCAACCTGCAATCTCAGCCCGCCCTACCAACGCCTGACACACGCGCCTGTTCACTGCAATGCCGGCGTCACGGGCCACCTTGTCAATCAGCATGAATCCCAGGTTATGACGCGACCACTCATATTCGGCGCCCGGGTTTCCCAAACCAACGATGAAACGCATTACATTGCCGATTTCCCATTGCCAATCATGGCCATTGTCGATTTCCAATTGCCGATTGCCAATTGACGCTTAACCCAGCCGGTTTGGTTTCCCTCATCGGCCTTTGTCGGATGAAGCGGAGACTAAACCAACCAGACCGAAAATTGGCAATTGGCAATCGGCAATTCTCCTATTCCTTCTTACCCTTCTCGCCCTTCTCGCCCTTCTCGCCCTTCTCGGGTTCCCCTCCGCCCGCTTCATCTTCCTTCTTGCCCTTGCCGATTACCTCAGGCTCAGCGGGACCTTCAGCTTCCACCACAGGCGCGGCCACCGGCTCTTCCTTAACAATGCCAACCGTGGCAACTACCTGATCGGGAGGGGTAAGGATTTCAATATTTGCACCAACGGGTATGTCAGAAACGTGCAGCACGTCGTGAACGCCGAGACCGGAAACGTCGACGTCAATCGCATCAGGGATTTCGCGCGGCTCGCAGCGTATCTCGATTTCGCGAATGATCTGCTCGAGCACTCCCTGCTCTTCCCGAACCCCTATTGGCTCACCAACTAAATGTAGGGGAACGGTTACTTCGATTTTTTGACCCTTAACAAGTCGCTGGAAATCCGCATGAATAAGCCGGCCGCGCACGGGATCGATCTGACGATCGTGGAGCATCACTTCGCTGGCACTTTGTCCCTCGATATCGATTGTGAAGATCGTGTTCCGACCCGCCTCAGATCTAAGAATAGCCGCGAGTTCACGGAGTGGCGCAGCGGCAGCTATTGTCTCACCACCGCCCCCATAGACGGTGACTGGAACCAATCCTTCTCGTCGTGTGCGGCGCGCATCATTCTTACCGCGGCCCTCTCTCACCTTGGCCCGTACGGTTATCTCTTTATTCTCAGCCATAATTGCTCCTTCTAGAAACGTTCAGCGACCAACAAAGGATTTCTGATTTTTGATTTTTGATTTTTGATTTGCGATTGATGTTGCTGCATCAGTTTTGCGGTCTGCAAGCCTGCTTCAAACTGATGGATAAACAAATCGCAAATCTAAAATCAAAAATCTAAAATCAGAAATCAGCTAAGCTGATCGCTGATGGTCTTCCCTTAAAGCCATCAGTGTTTGCCCTTCATACGAAGAGCGAGGAAACGCTGGTTTCCTCGTGGATCGACTTGATCGCTTTCGCCAGAAGCGGCGCGATACTAAGTACCTTGATCTTTTTCAACTCGCTCGCGTGATCGCGTAGCGGAATGGTATCCGTAACGATTATCTGCTCAATTTCCGACTCATCCAGCATTCCCACGGCCTGGCCGGATAGTACCGGGTGCGTGAAGCAGGCATGAATGCGTCCCGCGCCTGCTTTTTTCAAAGCCTGTGCGACCTTCGTCAGTGACCCGCCAGTGTCGCACATATCGTCAACAACCAGGCAGCTGCGGCCCCGCACATCACCAACGACATTCATTACTTCGGCGACGTTGGACTTCTCTCGTCGCTTATCACAAAGCGCCAATTCTGCGTCCAGACGTTTCGCGTAAGCTCGTGCCCTCTCGGCGCCACCCGTGTCAGGCGCAACCACGGTCAGGTTTGGCAGTAGATTCTCCTGGTAGTAGCCAATCATTACCGGCGCCGAGTACAGGTGGTCCACCGGAATATCAAAGAACCCCTGGATCTGCGCGGCGTGCAGGTCCATTGTCAACAAGCGGTCTGCTCCGGCGACCGTGATTAGATTTGCGACCAAACGAGCCGAAATCGGAACGCGGGGGCGATCCTTCTTGTCAGAGCGTCCATAACCGTAATAAGGAAGCACTGCGGTGATGCGCTCGGCCGACGAACGACGAAAAGCATCGAGCATCACCAGCAATTCCATCAGATGCGCATCAGTTGGCGGGCAGGTAGGCTGAACGATGAATACATCGCCACCGCGCACGTTCTCGTCGATTTGAAAATTGAACTCGCCGTCCGAGAAACGTTCCGCAATGGCCCGCCCCATATCACAACCCAGATGGCGAGCAATGTCTTCCGCCAGTTTAGGGTTCGCGTTTCCGGAAAAGACTTTTATTCCGCCGGTTGTGCCCATAAGATCAGTGATGAGTGGTGAGTGAGCCCATTGCCGATTGCCAATTTCCGATTGCCAATTTCAAACTCTTAAGTCTGACGGCTTCGCTTTGTAGGAAATAGAATGCCGGCGATCACGACCAAATTGGCACTTGGCAATCGGCAATCGGCAATTCTCCTCATCACCTATAACTTGAAAAAGTGGCTGGGGCGGGAGGATTCGAACCTACGAATGCCGGTTCCAAAGACCGGTG
>JBPCIQ010000179.1:0-4301 GCA_051006135.1 Pyrinomonadaceae bacterium
CTACAATACACACCAAACAATGTCAACTGCTTTTTTCACCGTTTAACTTAAAGCAGCTATAGGGTTAAAGCGGAGGCTTGGGCTCTCCCGCCAGAGCTTTTGACCTAATTCCTGGAACGGGACGCGCCATATCTCAAGTCCGGCTGGTGAAGATTTCAGGAAGGCCCGCGTCATTCCACAATGCGCCGTAGTGTTCCATATAGAGTTATCCCCGATCTAATCTTTAAGTCCAGGGATGAGGTAGTTTCAGCCGCTTGCTCGTATCACGGCTTGAAGATACGATGCCCCGCAATGAAACTTGTTCGCGGGTTTGTCGTGGTCAGTATCCTTGTTTTGATAGTTGTCGTTGCCTGGTTCGCCTGGAACCGACCCCGGAATGCCGATATGGCGGACTACGCGCCCGCCGACTCTCTAGTTTACCTGGAAGCCAACAGCCTGCTGGAGATCGCGGAAAACCTCGCCAACACTGATGCATGGAAAGTGTTAAGCCCGTTTCTGGAGCCAGAAGTTGCTCCGAGACCGAACCGTTGGTTAGCCCGTTTCCTTGCATGGACAGGCATCGGGCCCACCTCGAAAGTAATTCTATGCCGCGCGCAGGTGGCAATGGTAATGCTCGATCTCGGCGCCTCTGAAAACGGGGAAACGCTAACAATCAGACCAGAAGCTGCAATCCTCGTTGAAACTCACACATCAGAGCGGCGAATAAAAGAGCCAATTGAGGAAGCTCTGAGACGATTTGCGGAAAAATTCTACCGGCAGCCGACATTTGAACGGACCAACGTCGATCAGACGGAGTTCCTGATCTGGACTGCGCCCGAGGGCGACCGTCAAATAGTGGCAACAATTGACGGTAGTCTCCTGATCGTTGGAAACAGCGAGCGGGCTGCGAGAATCTGTCTGGACGTCCGCCGAAATCATCGGACGAGCCTTAGCCAGAACCCCGAGTTGCGTCAAATGCGCATGAATTTGGCCGCCGATCGTGCGCTCGCATTTGGCTTTGTATCGTCGTCGCATGCTGCGCAGTTGCTTTCGCTCGGAGCGCCTTTATTAATTGGAAGGGCCCCAGGCGACCTTAAATTTGAACGCACAATCGCCACTGGTGCGGCAAAGGTTTTGGGAGACATAGGTTGGAGCTCGCAGAGTTATCGCGGAGGCATTGAAGACCGCTATTTGTTTTCACTTCAGCCAAATGTCGTCTCCAGGCTGCGCCCAGTATTTCGAGGAAGTAAGACAGAAAGCCAGGGCCTGGGAATATTACCCGACGATGTTCATTCCCTGACGATCTACAAATTTGAGGATCCTGCAGCCACCTGGCGAATTTTTGAATCTGCGGTTTCCGCACAACTCGATACGCTCTCAGCAGTAGTATTCACTTCGCTGGCAAAATCAGCCCTTCTGCCCTATGGAATAGAGGAGCCCGAAAGGTTCCTGCATGCCGTTGGTCCTGATCTGATAACCGCTCGCGTTAAGCCGGATGCCGAGCGAGCGCTGTTAATTGCCCGGATTGGCAATGAATCAGTTCTTCGGGAAATGTTCATAAAACCAGGAGGCCCCGGAAGGAGCGACCGGATTCGGCAAAACGAACTTATTGTTTTTCCAGAGGGGCGAGCGATCAGCTTTTTCGATGGGTATCTTCTAATGGGGCTGGAGGAAGACGTGCGTCGCTGCGTTCAAACCAAAAACAGCGAGCCGGTAATCGCGAGCGAACTCAAATTCGAACGGTTAACCCATTTTGTGCCTCTATCTGGCTCACCTGTCCTCGTCACATACACGAATGAAGCCAGACATTTGCAAGATTTTATTTCGGCAGTCAGTCGCGCGGGAGACGGCAGTCGCACAGTCAGCGGAGCCCCTGAGGTTGAGCGCGCGATAAACGCATTGCCGTATTCCGCCACAGAAACTGTTCTTAGCGAACAGGGGATCGAGCGAAGAACCCGTTCATCATTGGGACAATTCAGCACTCTAATTACGCTACTGCTGCCCGCAGCCGAGGTTTCCAAGAGCTAACTCGGTTGCTGGGAA
This sequence comes from Pyrinomonadaceae bacterium, assembly GCA_051006135.1. Classification (GTDB taxonomy): domain Bacteria; phylum Acidobacteriota; class Blastocatellia; order Pyrinomonadales; family Pyrinomonadaceae; genus PSRF01. Next base: position 2,023 of record JBPCIQ010000179.1, read on the forward strand.
GAGTTGTCTGAAATTCATTATCCATGACTGAAATCACAAAGCCGAACCTCTTGATCGCCACCAGCAATCGCGGCAAGGTTAAAGAGATCGCGGCGTCCCTGGGCGATCTGCCGCTGAGTCTGCGGTTTACTGACGAGTACCCCGACACATCCACGCCTGACGAAAGCGGTCGATCCTATTCAGAGAACGCAATCATCAAGGCCCGTAGCTATGCGAAGCGGACCGGTCTCTGTGCGTTGGCAGACGACTCTGGCTTGGAAGTTGACAGGTTGGATGGTGCACCTGGTCTACGGTCGGCACGTTTTGGAGGAAATAGAGCCACCGATGAGGACCGCATAGGCTTGCTCCTCGCAGATTTGGCGAGAACTCGGGACCAGGGACGCCGGGCACGGTTTGTCTGCGTCATGGTTATAGTGGACCCCAATTTGACGACGCTCAACCTGGCGGAGGGAATTTGTGAGGGAAGAATCGCTGACATGCCTGCTGGCTCCGGCGGATTCGGTTACGATCCGATTTTTATTCCCTACGGCTATCAACTAACGTTTGCCGAGTTGCCCGTGGAGGTTAAGAATAAGATTAGCCATCGAGCACAAGCATTGGCGGCCACTCGGGAGTTCCTTACGCACCTATTCACCGTGGCTTGACCTCGGCTCTAGCAGGCTCTTAGAATGCTTCTCTGCCTTCCAGTTAATAACGGTAAGGATTTCGGGGCGTAGCACAGCCTGGTAGTGCGCTCGGTTTGGGACCGAGAGGTCGGAGGTTCAAATCCTCTCGCCCCGACCAGAATCATTAGCAAAAAGGCCACTCGTGTTGAGTGGCTTTCGTGTTTGTGACGTGGTTTGTGACGTAACCTCGACTTCCCCTGCCTTGAAACCATTTATTCCTGGCAGAGGTAAGTGGGAGATCGACGTCCGAACTGTCCGAAACTGCTCACCGGGGCTTGGTGGGGTGTCCGAAGTGTCCGAGCAAAGCAAAGCGGCAAGCCCAAGAGCCTGCCGCTTCTGTTTCTAACAATTGTGGAAGCCGCTCTTAGTTAACCATCTCTGCCGCCACCGTGCCCGCCGGCTTGGGAAAGGTGGGCTCGAGTGCTGCGGCTGCGGCGTTCAATGCCAGGCGTCGAACGTGATTGTAAGTCTTCAACATCTGCGGAGAGATGTGGCCTACCTGGGCCATGATCGTTGCGTCCGGCAGGCCCGCTTCAGCCATAACTGTGACCGCGGTGTGGCGCAAGTCGTGGAAGCGAAGACCCTCAAGGCCCGGGTAGATGGTCTCGCCGTCATCGTTGCGGGCTGCCTTGCTACGCAGGGACCGCCACGCAGTTCGCCATGATGTTACGGGCCGTGTTGCGTCTATCTTTCCCTTCACCTGGGAGGGGAACAGGTAATGGTCCGGACTGGCGGAGTTGATTAGTACGGCTTTCGCTTGAAGTGCGGCCAAAGTGTCTTTGCATATTGTGTTCAATGTGGGAGTACGCCAGCCGGCTGGAGTCTTACTGTGCCGGATGTCCAGCACGCCGGCGGCAAAGTCTACATTTTTCCATTGCAGCTTCTTGATTTCGCAGCCGCGCATACCACAGAACGCGCCTAGAACTGCTGCGGTGTAAGCGTAGAGCCACGTCTCACGGCTTTGTGCTACCTCGAACAACCTTGCTTGCTCCTCAGACGTTAAAGCGATTCCTACGGGCGGCTTCGTGTTACGGATCGACTTGTAATCATCGAACCGAAACCATAGTTTGGCGTGCTTGAGGAGCTGCCGAAGCACGCTCACTTCTCCGTTAATGGTTTTGGGTGCCTTCCCTTCCTTCAGGCGGGCGGTGTGGTACTCGGTAATGTGTTCGAGCGAGAGGCTCTTGAGTTTCAGTTCGCCGAAGTGCTTGGTCAGTGGTCGGGCCTGCTCTTCCCAGTAAACGCACCGGTAACGTGCTGCCCACGCGCTTTGAGGTCCGCGTGAGCGCAGCTAACCCAGCGGGCTGGTCGAACGGATCGCCACCCAAGATTGTCACGCCGTCGCGCGGCTCGCCTTCCGGCGCGAGTAAGAGCTTTACGACTTCACTGATCTTCAATCACACCGTCGTTCGGGTCGAACGCTTCTTTGGCGTGGCAGTGGGCGCACCGGATGCTGCACCCGCTGATTTGCACGACCGAACGCCTGCCTGCCCCTTCGACCACTCGTAGAACTCCTCGGTGCCAAATGGTTGCATGACCGCCTGATGCTGCGCCCAGCCGCTTCTAATGGGCCATCGCTTGAGCACTTACCATTGAGACGTGGTTCAAGCGTGA
>JBPCIQ010000180.1:0-28141 GCA_051006135.1 Pyrinomonadaceae bacterium
TTTCTCTTCATGCGATCATGGCGCTCGACGGTGATCGCCGCAGTCGCCATTCCCTGTTCAGTAATCTCAACATTTGGGATGATGCGCGCCCTGGACTTCACTCTCAATAGCGTGACCATGCTGGCACTTGTGCTTATGGTCGGCGTCGTTATAGACGACGCGATTGTCGTCTTGGAGAACATCTTCCGCTTTATTGAAGAAAAGAAGATGAACGCCAGAGATGCTGCCAGAGAAGCAACGCGCGATATAGGTCTTGCGATTCTAGCTACTACATTTTCACTGGTTGTTATTTTTCTTCCTGTTTCGTTCATGTCGTCGATTTCCGGGCGATTTCTCTATCAATTTGGCATCACGGCGGCAGTCGCCATCCTCGTGAGTCTATTGGTCTGCTTCACGCTGACTCCGATGATGAGTTCCCGACTCATTCGGGTCGACGATGCTAAAGGCGGCCACGGCGCACCTTCTTCCCGGCGCGGCTTTTATAGATGGATTGATAGCGGATACTCGCGATTGCTGGCTTTTGCCATGCGGCATCGCCTGGCCGTCGCTGCGCTCGCCACTGTCGTAATATTTTCGAGCATTCCGCTTTATCGTGCCGTAAAGCAGGAGTTTATTCCTACGAACGTGGATGAGGCCGAGTTTGAGGTGAACATCAACGGTCCGGAGGGCACTAATCTGGCCGCGATGAATGAGGGTATGCAGGCAATTGAAAAGGAGATTCTGGCAACACCCGGAGTGCGCCTGGTCCTGGCCGATGTGGGAGGCTCATTTTTGGGTGGAGTCAATCAGGGAGGAGCTTATGTTCGCATCGCGCCTCACGAGGAGAGAACCCTTTCGCTGGGCCGGCTCTGGACAGAAATCAAAAAAGGAAAACCGCTGCGGGCCTTTCGCGGAAACTATTCGCAACAGGACGTAATGCTGGAGGTTCGCCGGCGCTTGCAAAAGTATGCGCCACTGCGTGCGGGCGTTCGCAATGCACCTTCTTTTAATTTCGGCGCCGGCGGCCGATTTGACATTGACTTCGTGTTGCGGGGACCCGAGATCCAGGCGCTCTCCGACTATGCCGATGAACTGGTCAAACGATCTGAGAGTCTGGGCGGAATTGTCGATGCGGACACCTCATTGAAGCTTAACAAGCCTGAATTGCGGGTTGAGATCGACCGGGAGCGGGCGGCAGATTTGGGTGTGGACACTTCCGATATCGCTGCCGGTCTGCGCGTGATGGTTGGTGGAGATGAAGAGGCGTCCCGGTTTCGAGACCCGACGGTGAATGAAGACTACGATGTCCAATTGCGTTTGATTGAGGGTGACCGAAGTGACATTGGCACGATTAGTCGACTCTACGTGCCATCATCTCGCGGTGGCCTCGTGCGGCTTGATAATCTTGTGACGATCAAACGCGATACCAGTCCCTCGCGAATCGACAGGCTTGATAGAGAGAGGCAAGTTTCGATGCGAGCTTCCGTGGCGCCGGGATACGCACTGGCGGATCGCATCGAAGCTCTTCGGGGGGCGGTGAACGAAATGAATCTGCCCGCCGCCTATACCACCACAGTCTCCGGCAGAGCTCGAGAACTGGAACGAACATTCACGGAGTTTATTTGGGCGTTCATTCTGTCGATCATCTTCATGTACATGATTCTCGCATCCCAGTTTGAAAGCACAGTACATCCGCTCACGATTCTTTTAAGTCTGCCACTTTCGGTTCCTTTTGCTTTGCTTTCACTATGGGGAACCGGCAACACGCTCAATCTCTACTCAGCGCTTGGCATACTCGTGCTCTTTGGTGTGGTTAAGAAAAACTCGATCCTGCAAATCGTTCACATTAATAGCCTGCGAAGTAAGGGAATGGAGCGCTACGAAGCGATCATGCAAGGTAACCGCGACCGTCTGCGTCCCATTCTAATGACCACGATCGCACTGGTTGCCGCTATGCTGCCGCTAGCTTTGGGTACGGGACCAGGCGCCGAGGAAAGACGTTCGATTGCGATCGTGGTCATTGGCGGGCAGAGTTTGTCTCTGCTACTTACTCTAATAGCAACGCCGGTAGTTTATTCATTGCTTGATGATGCGCGATCTACATCTCGCTGGCGCAGTGTTACCGCGGTGACGTCGAGAGCCTATCAGGGGATTGCCGAGAGTTTTAGAAGAAGACCTGGAAAGGTCCCGGTCGAAGTAAACTTGGAAAACAGTGGTTCCACCGATGCTGAGGAAGAGAGTGTGCGCGCCAGCGCAAGCGGTGATTGAATTTTCAACTAGAAAGATTCGCTCTCCATATCCAGGAACGGGTAAGGCTCGCTACGCATGACGCGGCGTAGCCAAAGTGGCTCGTCGAACATTTGCTCAAGACCGCGCACAATGGCATAGCTGGGTTCATCGGCGATCCGCACTTGCAGTTTAGTTTGGTCGCGCAAATAATTATCCAGTCCGCCGAACTGCGCGCCGCCGCCCGTAAGGATAATTCCCCGCTCATAGATATCACCCGCTACTTCAGGAGGCAGCTCCGCGAGCGTCGTGCTGACGCCTTCCACGATCTTGCTAACCACCTGGTGGGCAACGGGATAGACTTCGCCCGCCGTGATCTCGATCGCTCCGGGACTCCCTGTCAAAACATCGCGTCCTTTGATCGTGATCTCCTGAGCCAGGTCCGTTGGAAGGACCGCTGAAGCCAGTTCCAGCTTAAGACGTTCCGCTGACTGCGCACCGATAACTAAACCACGGTGACGACGGACGTGGTCGATAATCGCAGCGTTAATGTCCCAGCCTCCGATCCGCTCCGCGCGCCCGTGAACAATTGCGCCGTTCGCGACGATGGCCACACTGGTTGTCCCACCGCCGATGTTAACAACCGCGGAAGCGCGAGGGTCGTCTACTCTGACACCTCCACCAAAAGCAGCTGCTAAGCCTTCTTCTATCATCGCGACGCGACCAATACGCGCGTGTTCGGCAGCGCCGATCAACGCACGCCGCTCAACTTGCGTGACACCAGGATAAATGTTCATCAGCGCGCGACGGCTGAAATAGGAAAACCCACCGCGTGCTTTGCGCACAAAATACGCCAGCATCTGCTTTGTTCTTACAAAGTCCGCAACAACCCCATTAAGCAAGGGAGCAATCACCGTAACCTCGCGTGGCTCGCGTCCATATATTTGTTGCGCCCCAATGCCAATCGCTATCACCTCTCCGGTGACCGTATTGACGGCGACGAGGGATGGCTCATCGACCACTACGCCGCGCCCGCGCACATAGATGATGGTTGAGGCCGATCCCATGTCTACTGCTATAGACTCAGAGACCAGGTCGCGCAGAGCATGCATACCCATGAACGCTGCTGTTTTGCTCACGAACGACATTACGATTAGCTATGGAAAACCTGGTTCCATGACGCTCCGAGTATGTAACGCCTTCAGGCGTACTGTCCGTCGGGTTCCAGCACCACTCGCGAACGTTTCCGGCCATGTCATGATTCCCGTAGGGGCTTAACCCCTGATGGCTGCCGGCCTCGGTGGTCCCTTGTCCTTCGAAATTACTGAATCGCAGGATGTCGGAGAACTGCCTCATCTCCGCAGCCTTATACCAGTGGTACGTCGTGGGAAGATCTTTTCCGACGAAAGCTGCGTAAGCGGCTGCTTCGTACCAACTCACCATTCACAGGAAACTCGGCACGTTTCTCGGGATAAGCCCCGAGCTGCCATGTAGCCGGTCCCGGCCTCCCGGTCGCGTGGGCTGCCGCCAGGGCGGCGGTAATCTCAACGGCATATCCCAGCACCTCCTCCGTCTGCAGCGGTCCTCTCGCAATAACCTGATCCAGCTACTGTCCGTCGATGTACTCCATGACGATGAAGTCCACCGGGGCTGCATCGGCAGACCCGCTCGGCACAGCCGAGTTGATGTCATGAATCGTGATGATATTGGGATGGGTGAGGGCAGAGGCGGCCTTGGCCTCGCGGGTGAAACGGCGCTTGTGCTCCGCATCAACCACTCGCCCCGGTGGCAGGATTTTGTAATAGATTCAGTTGAGACGAATCAAAGCAGCGATCGAATCCAACCGCCGTCTACCTGAATTGAGGTTCCCGTAATGTAGCTGGCGCGTTCCGAAACCAGAAAAGCGGCCAGCGCGGCAAATTCGCGCGGCTCACCCAGCCGTTTCATAGGGATTTCCTTTTCCCACCTCGCCGTGAATTCCGAGGAACTGATTCCCTGCTTTTCAGCCATCATTGCCGCCAGTTCTTCAAGGCGCTCCGTGCGCGTGTACCCGGGCAGGATGTTATTGACAGTTATCCCATGGCCCGCTACTTCGTTGGCTAGCGTGCGCGCAAATCCCGTAACGCCGGCGCGCAAGCTATTCGACAAGATCAAGTCTTCCACTGGCTGCTTTACGGCGATGGAAGTGATGTTTAAGATGCGGCCCCAGCCTCGTTCTTTCATGCCCGGCAAAACCTGACGCGCCAATTCGATAGCACTGTATAGTGTGAGGCGCGTCGCCGCTTCCCACTGCTCGTGCGTTAAACTTTCGAATTTACCCGCCGGTGGTCCACCGGCGTTGGTGACCAGAACATCGATGCGTCCAAATCTTTCGATACCCGAATTAACGACCCGCGCAACATCGCTCACAACCGCGACATCGGCAGGCACAGCAAGCACGGGTGTCCCGCTATCACGCAGGATGGCGTCGCTTGTTTCGGTCAGCGTCTGCGCGTTTCGCGCGCAAAGCACGAGGGAAGCCCCTTCAGCAGCGAGTTCTTCAGCAACTGCGCGGCCAAGCCCACGACTGGCGGCAGCGACTAGTGCAACCTTGCCTTCGAGTCCCAGTTCCATATCAATAAAGAAATTAAAACGAACGGTGAACCGTGACAAAAGTCGAGATTGCAAGGCGGACGCCAAACATTGGTTTGTGAGACTTATTAAGACGGCTCGTTGCCAGCTGCTTGGACAAGGTACTTACGACACTCCTTTTGTCGTAGGCTGCTGTTGTCGGAGGTAATCGTCAGTCTTCTCGAGCCAATCCTGCCGGGGCGGACTGAAGATATCCACGTCGATCGTATCCTCGAGTGCTTCCGCTTTGTGTTGCACCAGAGACGGAATGTGCAGCACATCACCCGCCAGCAGGTCGATTACCTGTGACTCATCTTCGCCAATCCAGAATCGCAGCCCTCCCTCGAGGATGTAGCTGATCTGCTCATTAGGATGCGAGTGCCGCGGCACAATTGCGCCCTTCTTCAGATAGACGTGCGTTAGCATCATGCGATCGCCCGTTATCAGCCGACGATCCAGCACGTCGGAAACGCGCTCCTTTGGCATGTCTTCCCAGCGATAGAACGTCACGCTTCGTTGATCCATGGTCTTATTCAAACACCTTCTCAACCGGCACTACAACAACATCTTCCGGCTGCACAATGATTTTGTAGTTCTCGATCACCTTGTCTTCGTCCGTAATCTCTTTCGGCTTAGCGGAGTTGTAGGTGATCGGCGACGGCTTGTTACTAGTGATTGCATCTCGCAGGCCCTCGGCGTCCCTGGTGATTATTACAATACGCATTGCGTCAGACTTCAGGTGTTTGCGAATAGCGTTATTGACATCCTCGAGCGTTAGTTTCGCGAGCTGGTCGCGCATGTAAGTTACATAGTCAGGAATATTGTAATAACGACTATCAAGAGCGTAGCCGAGTTGCGCGTCCTGCGTCTGTGTAAGAATGTTGTTGTATTTGCTCAGGAATTCCCGCGTTGCCTCGAACGCTTCTTTTGACAGGCCATCGCGCACGAGTTTGTCGTATTCGTAAAGCGCGCCGCGCAAAACAAAATGACCGTTCTCGGGAACGACCGGTCGAATCCAGATTTGAAAAATCTGCGACGTGCGACCCAGATTCGGATCCGGAGTGAACTGAAACATACCGCGCGGGAAATACTCAATGTAGGCATAGTCGCCGTAATTGAGACCGCGGGCTTCGCGTAGCTTTTGGTAAAGATGGCTGTTGCTTGATCGGTGCTGTCCGAAATAGGAAGCAACAACCGCGAGAGCGGGCCAATCTTTATCTGCGCGCGTCACGTTGATGGGAAAACCGAGAGAGAGAGCCGTCGCACGCGTCTCGCGCTTAACGATGGAGATGCGCAATCCCGAAGCAAGCTTCGGCATGTCCAATTTAGGTTTTTTCGACTGGCCCTCAGGCAACCTGGCGAAGTCGGCCTCGACGCGCTCTGGAAGCGTTTTCGGATAACCGCCGGCCAGACCCAACACCATGTTGCCTCGAGTGTAGTTTGCTTTGTAGAACTCGCGCACGTCATCGAGCGTCAGCTTTTCAAGCGAGCTGGTGGTCCCAACGTTCTGATGTTCGTAAGGATAGCCATCATAAATGATGTTGTAGAGATACTCCTTGCCGAGCTCCTCGTCGTTGTTTTCGCGCAGCGAGAGTTTTAGAAAGTTGATGGCATCGGACTTAAGGCGCGTGAAGTCGTCAGCCCTGAACCCGGGATCGAGCAGCATCTGGCTGATAAGTTCGTAATATTTATCCAGATTGTCAGCGTGCGTTGTTCCCGTAAATACCGTCATCTCCTTGTCGATCTGCGAGCTGAAGGAGGTTGCCAGAGGATACATCGCCTCGACAATTTGCTCGTAAGTCAGGGCGCGTGTGCCGCCCTGAGCCAACATAGCCGCAGTCAGCGCGGCTACACCTTCATTACCTTTCGGGTCAGAGGCCGCACCGGTCAGGAAAACGATTCGGAAAGTGACGAGCGGCGAGCGATTTGGAACGAGCACGCTGGCGATCTTGGTAGACATAGTTTTCTGTGTACGGCCCGATACTGGCCAAGAACTGGAGATTGCTAGGGTGATGAGCAGGCTTATGAGCAGCTTAGTAATGGTACGGCGCCTCATTTTCCACCCTCCTTCGTTTCATTCTTCGCCGACTCTTTCGTTTTCGTCGCAAGCGTGACGATCGTCCGACTCTCGTCGCGGAAATATTTCGCGGCAGTATCACGCACGTCCTGCGACGTGATGGTTTCCATTAGTGCCGCTAACTTGTCTATTGTCTCCGGCGAGCGACGCAGTGAGACAAAGGGCGCCAGCGTGGCAGCGATGGCGTCTGAACTGTCCATCGCCATTGCGAAGCTGTAGCGCAGGCGCGAGCGCGTGGCGTCAACTTTCGCCGCCGGAAACAGCTCGCTGGTATAGCGTTTGTACGTCGCCAGAATCTGGTCGCGCACATAATCAACGTCCTTTGGATCCTTAACACGCGCCAGCACCACGAACAATTCAGGATCCATCTGATTACTGAAGTCGGCGCCTAAAAGGTTCACCTTTTGTTCCTTCAATACGAGCTTCTGATAGAGATCGGAGTTATCGCCAAAAGCGAGCTGGGCCAACAGGTCCAGGGCCATCTTGTCCTTTTCCACGTCAGAGTAGGCCGGGCCGCGGAAAGCGACGGCGACAATCGGCAGTGTCGGCGAGGGCCAGTCGATGCGTGCCGTGCGCGGTTCTGACTGTTTGGGCTCAGCAGGAATGTTCGCCACATAGTCGCCACGCTTCCATTCGCCGAAGTATTTTTTTGTCAGATCTAGAGCGCTCTGGCGGGTCACGTCGCCCACCAGCACAATGGTTGTGTACTCCGGACGATAGAAACGCTTAAAGAACTCCTGGCTGTACTCAAACTGGTTCGGCATGTCCTGAATATCTTTCAGATACCCCATTGTTGTGTGTGAGTAGGTATGGGTCTTGAAGGACGTCTCACGGAGTACTTCGTAGAGTTTCGAAAATGGGTTTGAGCTGTTTTTGTCGTACTCACCCTTGACGGCCAGGGCTTCGGTGCGAAAGTCCGGCAGTGCATACTTCAGCCGCACAAAGCGATCGGCTTCAAGCTTCATCACTTCCTCGAGATCTTCCTTTGAGAAGGTCTCGTGGTAAACAGTGCGGTCATCGGAAGTGTAGGCGTTGGCCTCAGCGCCGGCACGTTTGAGAATTGCGTCGCGTTGCTCGGATGAGTAGTTCTCACTGCCGCGAAACATCATATGTTCGAAGAAGTGCGCGAAGCCACTTTTTCCCGGCTCGATCTCATTTCGCGACCCCGTTTGAACTACGAAGTAGAGTGCGACTAGATTCGGATAATCCGTCGGCACTGTGATCAAGCGCAGGCCGTTTGGGAGGTCGTCGAGTGAGTAGTTATAAGGAAAAAGCTTGCGCGATTTCTGCTGGGCCAGGACCATCGCCGGCAAGCAGATCAGCAGTGACAAGATGATCATGAGTCTCATTTGTTAGCAGCTCCGTGAAATAACTTAATTGTCGTAGGGAAGCAAGAACAGTATACATGAGGCTAATTCATTTCAAGAATCGCCCGAAGGGCGCGCACATGAGGATCAGAGCAGCAACGTTTCCACACGGTGTGCGTGCACCATTTCTTCGCAAGGAGACCAGGCGAAAATCGTGAAGCGACCGTCCTGCGAGGCTACCAGCGCAACGGCGTCGCGCTGGTCGTGAACGAATTGGGCGGCCGACAGATGTCGCGTTCCACCAAGCTCCAGGGGCTGAACAACTGAGGCTACCCCACCGACAATCGGCTCAGTGACCACAACGAGATCGACCCTTTTGCCACCATCGCGGCCTCCGATCTTTGCACCAAATGCGAGCAGATCATATTGATCGCTGATAAGAGCGGCCCCATCTACCGCTGTTAGGCCCGCGATCGCATCTACCGCGTCGATGAATTCCTCTTGCCATGTCTGTTGACCCTTGGTGACAGCGTCCTGCCTCATCAGGTCGGCCAGTTCCGAGAAAGGAGGCGAGACCGCGTATGGAACATGCTGCAGAATGGACTCTCGCCACGCTTGGGAATCCTGAGGGACAACGAGCAGCGACCCGCCGCGTCCGTGCGCGCGCATAGAGGCCGCTAATTGCACGAGCACGTTTAAAGAGTCTGCCGAGGAGCCGGGGGCGCCGAAGCCAAGCAGCGCCGTGACGAGGGCCGGGCAGTCGGGCAGGCTGGTCCCCTGTTCGTCCACCACTTTGATCTGATCGCCTTTGAGTACCACGACATTAACGTATTTGCCGGTCTCCTGGCCGCGGCGATATTTGACGACCAGCAGCCCAGGTTCGATGACCTCCAGCACAAAACAGAGCTTTGGAATTGTACGGGTGGTACCCCACACACGCAGCTGATCCCCATCGCGCCAGACACCAAGATGGATTCCGGGGCGCTCAACTGCCGGTGCCAGTCGCGCGAGCACAGCCGGCGTTAGCGGGAGTTGCCTCTCGAACTTCAGGGGCTCTCCCGCCTGTTCTGGCGGCAGGAAGGCTAGCGAGATCTTCGGGGAATACCCTTCTTCGCGCCGGAGACTCGCCCAGAAAGCGGTGTCTATTATCGCTTCGACCGCTGCTGAGTCGGGCGCCGGGGCCAACTCCTGCTTCCCGCGCTGAAAAGCTGCCGCGAGATTCCGGGCAAAATAGACCTGGACAATGCCGGCGACGGCCCGTGCGGCCGGGTATGCGGGCTCTGTCATAGGTTGTTGAATGGACATTTTAGTCTGCGGGAAACGGTTAAGCTTCAACTTTAGCCTTGAGGTCAATCTTGCAGCAAATTGTATCACTCACTACGGTTCGTTATCCTGTAGGTGACGACGAGAAGGACTCCTCGTCTAAATTTCGCGCGGTCCGCTAAAGTAGCATGAAGATACCCTTTCTGGATTTGAAGGCCGCCTACCAGGAGTTAAAGGATGAGCTGGGCAACGCCGCGCAGCGCGTGTTGAACTCCGGTTGGTACATTCTGGGCGACGAAGTCGGGGCTTTTGAAAAGGAGTTTGCCGATTACTGCGGCGCCGGTCACTGTATCGGTGTCGGCAATGGTCTCGACGCTCTGCACCTGATCCTGCGGGGTTACGGCATCGGGCCGGGCGATGAGGTGATCGTTCCAGCAAACACTTATATTGCCACGTGGCTCGCGGTTTCCTACACCGGCGCCAAACCGGTGCCTGTTGAACCGGACCAGCGGACTTTCAATCTCGATCCTGAAAGAATAGCTCCGGCCATCTCGACGCGCACTCGCGCAATTATCGCGGTTCATTTTTACGGGCAGCCGGCCGATATGGAATCCATCATGGAGGTTGCCCGAGCTCATGATCTGAAGGTAATCGAAGACGCTGCCCAGGCACACGGAGCGCGTTACAAAGGTCAGCAGGTGGGTTCAATCGGAGACGCCGCAGGCTTCAGCTTCTACCCGGGAAAGAATCTTGGGGCGTTGGGTGATGGGGGAGCGGTAACCACGAGCGATGCGGCGTTGGCGGATCGAGTGCGCGTGTTGCGCAACTACGGCTCGCGGGTGAAGTATGAAAACGAAGTGCAGGGTTTCAATTCCCGGCTGGATGCTCTACAGGCTGCTTTTTTGCAGGTCAAGTTGCCGCATCTGGATGAATGGAACGAACGACGGAAGAGAATAGCGCGGCGATATCGGGAAGGACTCTCGGAGATCTCGGGGTTAGCGCTGCCGTTCGTTGCCGAATGGACCGATCCCGTGTGGCACCTTTTTGTGCTTCGTCATCCGGAGCGGGATTCGTTTCGGCAATACCTAACCGACACCGGTATCGAGACCCTAATCCACTATCCGGTTCCGCCACACCTTTCGGTCGCTTACAGGCAAGCGGGATGGAAGGAGGGAGACTTTCCTGTTACAGAGCGGTTGGCAAAAACTGTATTGAGTTTACCGATGGGGCCCCATCTGGATTCATCCATTCAGGAGGAGATCATCTCCAGGGTGAACTGCTACACATCTCGCGGGGCCTAATCTCAAACTCACGATCGCCCTCGTGCGCTCCGGACGGTCTGCTATTTCGGCTGGATGGTTTCGTCGCTGACTTGCTCCGGCATATTCAATACCTCCGCCCATCCGGAGTTGTCCGCGCGCATCTCGGCAGTGAGTTCGTCTCGTAGCGCTAGAAGTCGGTTGCTAACCAGGCATGGATACTTATTAATGTCAGCGAAATGTCTGCGTTGTTCTTCGACAATCGCCTTCTGTTTCTCTATAGAAGGAATCGCTACACGCTGGCCATCTTCCCAAAAAGGACCGAGCAGCCGTTCGACACGAGTTGCGCCGGGAATTTCAACCTCTTCCTCGTCCAGTCCAGTAACATCGGCCACGTAGTTTCCGTTTGCAGCTATGCCGCGAAACAGTTGTAGTCGGCCGGGAAGAGTTGTCTTGTCTAGTGAGTTGCCGGCTTTGAGCGTCGGTTGATCCTCGATCACACATTGCTTGAAGACGACACCGGCAACTGCGGGAACTTCGCTGGACAATTTGGTTCCAATGCCGAAGCCGGCTACTTCAGGGAAATCCTTTACAATTCGTCTAACCTTCGCAACATCCAGATCTCCAGTCAGGTTTGGTCGGAGATGGTGAAGCCCATTAGCTTCAAAGAAGTGCAGACACCAGGCGCCGAGTTCTGCGAGGTCGCCCGAATCTACTCGAAATCCTTTAAAAGCACGCCGTCGCAGCTCGGTCGAAGTAGCAGCCATCGCCGCGTGAACCGCCCCCATATAGACATCGATCGTGTCGAGCAGAAGAGTTGTGCCATTAGGGTTAGCATCAAGCCAGCGCTCAAAGGCAACCTGCTCGAAGTGTTTCGGCTTGCTTGTACGTGGCTCGATTTCCGGATCATACATGTACTCGATATAAGCCAGTTGCCAGTAATGAGCTTGGGTTCCCACGGCCGGGATGTCGAGACGATGTGCGGCTTCCATATTCGACGTGTCGTTAAAGCCGCCGATAAATGCGTAGGTGCCAATGTCAACCGCGCGCTCGATATCGCCGTTACGTCGCAAAGAAAAATCCGACAGCCAACGTTCGTCACCGGCGGCGATCCGAAACTGCATTGCTGTGCTTGCGGTTGTCATTGGGAGATCGAAGGCATGTTGAAATTTGATTTCCTGCGCCTGTGTTAGGCCGAAGGCGCCAGTGATGTCGGCAAAGGGTTGTTGCGCAAAAACGATCGTACCCGGTCGCACGGCGCGAATCACGCCCACAACGCGCATGTCTTCAATTGCCTTGGCAAAAAGTTGCAAGCCGCCGCGATCCTGTTCCAAAAACCTCAAACGAGGCCGATCGATCTGGCTATCAGTCAGCAATCGCACCAGACGCTCGTGACCGAGACAGGGAGCAAACGGTAGCTTGCGCTGGGTTACATAAAACGTTGCCTGCGCATCGCTGAGAGGCTTGTCATGGAGACGCGCTACAGCTTTGTACGACGCGTCGCCCATTGCGGCGTGGTAACGATCGAAGTTTAAGGTACCCATTGCTAACTAAGTGATAAGTGATAAGTGATGAGTGATGAGTGATCTTTCGCCTTAGTCTAACTCATCAGCATCACTTATCACTCTCCACTATTTCGGCTCCGGACGCACGCATCTCCTCAATGGCACGTTCGCCGTCGCCAGGTCGCAGTTCGACTGCCCGCATCGCGTCTTGTAATGCTTTGACGCGAAGGCCCAGCTTGACGGCGTCAAGCACTGTATTCTTTACGCAGTAGTCCGTGGCGAGGCCGCCCACCCACACTTCTTCAACGCCGAGTCTTTGGAGTTGCAGCGCCAGGTCAGTGCCATCAAATGCCGAATAACTGTTCTCATCTCCTAAGCCCTTGGAAATAGTTCGGACGTGAATGTCGTCTATCAGCTGAGGGTGAAACTCCGCGCCCTTTGTGCCCTGAACACAGTGGACCGGCCACGTACCACCTTGAGCGGCGAAGTGTTTTGTTTTTGGTTGATGCCAGTCGCGACTCTTGAATACCGGCTCGCCGCGTTCCAAAAATTCGCGCATCAGCCGGTTTAGAGGGGGAACAACTTCATCCCCGTTGTTGACAGCGAGTTTGCCGCCGGGACAAAAGTCGTTCTGAACATCGACCACGATAAGTGCACGCTTCTTTCCCTCTGGCATAGGTAAGGCAATCCTTGTTTAGGTCTAGTCTTACGATGCTGATGACTCTACTACAGAGCAAGGAAAAGTCAAAGGTGAGTAAAGAAGTGTTAGTATTGGCGGCTATGACATCCACTTCTGAACCTACAGCAGAGATAGGACTGATTGGGCTCGGTGTAATGGGCCAGAACCTGGCGCTCAACATCGCGCGTAATGGTTACCCCGTCGCAGTTTTCGACCGCGAACCCGAAATTGTCCAGAAATTCATTTCAAACTCGCATGGCACGCAGCTCACTGGCGCTCGCTCGCCGGAGGAGTTTGTCCGCTCACTCGAACGACCGCGGAAGATAATTTTACTTGTCAAAGCCGGCGATCCCGTCGATTGGACCATCAAGTTGATCCAGCCATTTCTGGAGAAAGGCGACATCATAATCGACTGCGGCAACTCCAATTTCAAGGATACCGAACGCCGCGAGAAAGAACTAAGTGCCGAAGGTCTTTACTTGATTGGGTCGGGAACTTCTGGCGGAGAGAAGGGCGCACTCTGGGGACCAAGTATGATGCCGGGCGGCGACCGGCAGGCCTATGAACAGATTAAACCGATCTGGGAGGCCATTGCAGCGAAGGTGGAGGATGGGCCATGCGTGACTTACATTGGCCCCGGGGGCTCGGGGCACTTCGTAAAGATGGTCCACAACGGGATTGAGTATGGTGACATGCAACTCATCGCGGAGGCTTATGACCTGTTGCGGACAGCGTTGGGCCTGCAGGCCGATGAGATGGCTGACATCTTCGACCAGTGGAACAGAGGGGATCTGGAGTCTTATCTAATTGAGATCACAGCAAAAATTCTTCGCGTGAAGGATAAAGAGACGGGTAAGCCCCTCGTCGATCTTATCTTGGACAAAGCCGGCCAGAAGGGCACGGGCGTATGGACCAGCCAAATGGCTCTCGACTTGGGAATTGTCGTTCCCACGATCGATGCCGCAATCGTCGCGCGAACGCTTTCGGCCCGAAAAGAGGAGCGTATTAGGGCCAGCAAGGAACTCAGTAGGCCTCAGACGGCGTCATTTCAGGGCGATAAGCGGAAAATGATCGACGCGATACACGATGCACTCTATGCTTCTAAGATCTGCTCATACGCGCAAGGCATGAGTTTAATCAAACAGGGCTCGGCAACTTTCAACTGGAACATCAATCTGAGCGAGGTTGCGCGCATCTGGCAAGCCGGCTGCATTATTCGCGCGCGCTTCCTGAGGAAGATTAAAGAGGCCTATCAGCGGCGCTCAGATCTGCCGAACCTGCTGCTCGATTCCGAGTTCAAAGCGCGAATCGGGGCGGCGCAGACTGGTTGGCGAACAGTTTTGAGCACAGCTGTGCAGCAGGGTGTACCGGTGCTCGCAATGTCTTCAAGTATGGGATATTTCGACATGTATCGGGCGGCCAACCTGCCATTAAATTTGACGCAGGCACAGCGCGACTTCTTTGGCTCACACACTTACGAGCGAGTGGACAAACCGGAGTTCGGTTCCATTCATACGGAGTGGGAGGAAGCGGTAAATGACGATTGATCCAAGCCACTACCTCCCGGAATTGAAGTCCGTAGTGTCGAGTGTCGAACAGCGCTTTAAATGGGTTGAATTAGGCTAACACTGCACATAGCCGAGCAGCCAAAACACAATGATGAACACCAGAATCGTGGAGATGCAGCCCCCGCCAAACTTCCAGGCTGCAGCTCCAGCGAGCAGTCCGCGCAATGGTCCTTCCATGATGAGTCTCCTATTGATGGGTGCTAGCCCATCTCATTTTTTCAACAATGCTTGACCCAAAAACAATTACCGAGCGGCAGCAGCTTTTTGCTCGCCCTTAGCCTTCTCCATGCGTGCTCCCAGCGTCTCAATCTCTTCCTCGCTTAGAACTTTTCGCGCTTTCTTGAACATCTCGTCTTCCTCTTCTTCAACGTGATGTTCGATATTCTCTTTCAACACGGTGAACTTAGCTGTCCACACCTCATCATCCTTGTCCGACGCTTCGAGTTCAGCGAGAAGTTGCTTGACAATGCGATGCTCCTCTAATGCTTCGAGGGTAATATCCCTGGACTCCTCAGCCTTCTCCAGTACGGGATAGAAGATGGTCTCTTCGATTTTTGTATGTATGTCTAGCTCACTCTTAAGTTGTGTGAACAATTCTTCTCTGGTCTTTAGTGCCCGCTCAGCTGTCCCTTCGAGTTTCTCGAGGATTCCGGCGACCTTTTCATGATCATTCTTAAGCAATGTAAAAGCGTTCATTCTCTCTTTGCCTCTTAGTTCCTACCAATGTGCACGGTATTGGAACAGCGTAATATGCTCTTTTGTCAACTGGGCAACTGAGGTGCCAACGGATAGAAATTGTGGGTCGGTGAGCGAATGCTCTATTTCATGCACTTTTCCTAAGGAGATTTAGTAGCGCATTTTCGCCCGGATGTGGCTTCCGGCCACGATAAGCGATTAGGTCTTCGAGCGTTTCAAAATAGCCTTCGATGATCTTGCCTTTTTGGAAGCTACTGATTACTTCCGGACATATGTATGAACTGCGACAGACGGCGGGCGTATTACCGAGCATCTCCGCTGTCTCTTTGATCGCCGCCACTACTTTGCGCTTCCGTGCGTTGCTTTTCTCAACGGTCTCCGTTCCCACACGCGCGAGCGCGCAGGCGCAGATAATCGTACCCGCCCAGGTGCGAAAGTCTTTGGCGCTAAATTTCTCCCCCATGATTTCCTTGATATATTCGTTAATGTGGCGATTGTTGATGTCAATGAACTCGTTGTTTCCATTTTGATACTTAAAGACTTCCGCGCCCGGATGTTTGAGTAGCGTCCTGACCACTTTGGCAACCTGGCGATCTTTCAATTGTCGTTGCTGGCGCACTCCCGATTTGCCGGGAAAATCAAATTCCACAATCTCGCCTCTAACCTTCACATGCTTTCGTCGCAAGGTCGCAACGCCATAGCTGCCGTTTTCGCTCGCATAGACCTGGCTGCCCGGTCTCATGAAACATGATGAGAGAATCCGAAGAATGCATGCCAGCACGCGCTCTCTGCCGAGCTCTGGCGTCCTGATATGACGGCCCACGACGACACGCATTTTTGGCAGCGCTTCGGCAAACTTGATGAGCCTTTTGAACTTCTTTAGTTCCTGAGCGCGAGTGTGATTTTCATGATAGAGATATTGCCACCGCCCCGCCGCATCTTTGCCTACGGCTTGCAGCCTTCCTCCTGCTAGCGAGTTAATGGCAACTTCCGTCCAGGCTGGAGGTATTCGCAGGTCGTCGGTTCGTTGACGGTCAGCGGTGCTGACTTTTCGACCGTCGGCGTGCTTGTATCTAAAGCCCTTCCGCGGAGTGCCAATGCGTACTATGCCGGTCTGTTGTAGTTGTTCAATTCTTGTCATGCTATGTGTGCTATGGGGTGATAGGAACGAAATTTGTTTGCGAGGGCCGCAGCACTAGAATGCGGCTTGGATCCGGCCAGTCGCGGAGAGTTTAAACAGTTCAAGGTGTTATGGGAAGAATATGATTTACTCCTTACAGGCAATGGAGCGCTGCGAGACTTACATTAATTGCTCTTCTTGCGGTGCGCTGATTCGTCAGAACACTCACGAACGTGTCTAATTTGCGCGGCAAGACTTTGCGCGGCAAGACAACTGAGCGAGCAGTTCCAAAAGGCTCGCGCCATAAGGTTCGGCGTTAGTCGTGGGCCTTTGCCGCCACGTTGAATACTCAATCCATATCCTGCACTGAATAGCTCAAGCCATATCCTGCACTGAATAGCCGGACCCTACTTTCGCTTTTGATCGCCACGGTCGCCCTGGCCTGCGGGTACTTTTCGCTTGGCTGCCTGTCTCGTATCCTGAGTCAGTGAACGTCCCACATCGTCGGATTCCTCGAACTGTCCTTGGTCATCGCGTCGAACGAAACGCTTGTCGGGTCCGGTATTTACTAATTCCCGATCTGACTTTTTCTTACTCATCGTCGCTTGTCCTCCTTGTGTGTAGGCTTCTTATACATGGTGCACAACTCTTTTGTTTACTAACAGACCAGTGTTCTTCGTTACTGGACCTGTCCAAACGCGCAACCGCAAGCGCAGTGCCAACCCTTTCCTTAGCGAAAGAAGAGCCCAGCTTAACGTCAAGCCTACCAAATCCGCGCTTTTGCGCACTGTCGGCTCACCAATTGCAATGCTTTTGGGATACGAAGGCATGCTCGTGAGCTACCTGAATTGTACACAAGGACAGGACGAAGATGCCAAGGGGTGATAAGTCCAGTTATACAGACAAACAGAAACGGCAGGCTGAACACATCGAAGATAGTTACGAAGATCGCGGTGTGTCAAAGAAGCAAGCCGAGCGCCGGGCGTGGGCCACGGTAAATAAAGAATCCGGTGGTGGCAAGAAGAGCGGCAGTGGCCGCAAGAAAGCAGCGAGCAAGAGCACAGCGAAAAAGAGTTCGTCGAAGAAGAGCGGCAAAAAGGGAAGCCGTAAGTAACGGTGAGTAAATCGACCAGCTATGGTGAGCAAGAACAGGAACAAGAAGAAGGCTGCAACCAAGACTGCGCGAAAGAAGACTTCCGCCAGCGGGCGTAGCAACGGGACCGCGTCCATCAAGACGCGCAAGGCGTCGACTAGTTCATCCGGGGAGGTTGGGCAACTCAAGCAGCCCAAGTCGCCGATGCCTAAGCAACACCAGCAGAAGCCCGGCCTCGAGTCAAAGCTGAAGCCTCGACCCCGCTTCGAGGCCCCTCACTACACGGGCTCAGACAAGTTGAAGCGGAAAGTAGCCCTGATCACTGGAGGTGATTCCGGTATCGGGAGGGCGGTCGCAGTACTATTCGCGCGAGAGGGAGCTAACGTGGCGATCACGTTTCTGCCCGAAGAGCGGAGCGATGCTGAGGATACGCAAGAGGCGATTGAGGCTGAGGGGCGTGAAGTACTTTTGCTTGCCGGAGACCTTCAGGAGCCCAGTTTCTGTCGCGACGCGGTGGCGCAAACTGTGAAAGAGTTCGGAAAACTCGACATCCTTGTGAATAACGCGGCTTACCAACAACACCAGAAGACTCTGTCCGATGTTTCAGACGAACAGTGGGACCGGACTTTTAAGACGAACGTCTATGCTTATTTCCGCATGACAAAAGCAGCATTGCCTCATTTGAAAAAAGGGAGTGCCATTGTAAATTGCGGATCCATAACCGGGCTGGAAGGCAGCAAACACCTGCTTGACTATTCTGCCACCAAAGGGGCGATTCACGCCTTCACGAAGTCTCTAGCACAGAATTTGGTCGAGAAAGGCATTCGCGTTAATTGTGTCGCGCCAGGACCGGTATGGACGCCGCTTAATCCATCGGATAAGACAGCGAAAGACGTTGCGAAATTTGGGGCAGACACGCCGATGAAGCGTCCGGCACAGCCTGAGGAGATCGCTCCGGCGTTCGTTTTCTTTGCTTCGGAGATCGATTCAAGTTACGTCACTGGTGAAGTACTAACTCTACTCGGAGGCGAAACAACAGCCGGGTAGTATTCTTTCAGAGGAGGAAAGGAAATGGGAGATAATGGTGGTGGAGGCAGTACCGGAGTCGTCGCCGTGTTGGTGATTTTTGTGGTCCTCATTGTAGCGGCCTTGCTGGTCTTTGGCGGGCGGATCTTTAGCGGCAACAAGAAGGTCGATGTCAATATAAGTGCACCGTCCAAATAAGTGCACCGTCCAAGTAGGGAGCGAGAGGATGCCGGACCAAAGCGGCTTAGGGCTTAAGTTTTTTGCAGGCAACCTTCCAATCTGCCGGCAGAACTCTGCGTGGCCAGTCTCGTTCAATGTGAGGTCCCGGCAAACACGGTCCCCAAAAGCGATAAAATTGAACAAAATGGACCCGTCGGCGGAATTAATGGAAACTGGGTTGCATTGTCGTTCTCTCTATAGATCAAGGAGTAAAAACATGAAAGAGTCACTACAGAGAAAACGTTCGCCCATGAGTCTCGTTAACCCCGCAACGCTTCCGGCTGATGACTATTTCTTTCACCCGACAGTGCAAGCAAGGCCTAACCAACGTCGTTTGCATGCGGTGGCTCCGCAGGAAAGAATTACACCAGTTCGCTCAAGGCACTTAACTCGCAATGCTGGTCTCTACTCAGCAACGTTGTCACAGCGCTTACCGACCCTCACCACCGAGGAAGTGGTACAGGTTAACCTTGCCACGGTGCGGGAAAGTTCCCGTCATTGTTACTGGCCAACCGACGTTGTCGAAAGGTTCTTGACAGCGGACGTGGTAAAACAGTAAGGCGCTGGCCGAATTCAGTCGGCCGCCGGCAAAAGTAACGACCTCTAAGGCAGGCTTAAAACCTATTGCCAGTCACTTCTTGTTCTGCTCGTCCAGCCACTGTTTCAGTGGCGCGAAGTAATCGATAATAGCGGTGGCGTCCATCTTATCTTCGCCGGTCATCACCTTGAGCGCTTCCGGCCACGGCTTGCTTAGTCCCATTGCCAGCATCTGCCTTAACTTCTCACCCGCTTTCTGATTCCCATAGATCGAACACTGGTAGAGCGGTCCGTTGAATCCCGCTTCGCGGCACAAGGCGCGATGAAATTGAAACTGTAGTATGGCGGCCAGGAAATACCGCGCATAGGGCGTGTTAGCGGGTACGTGGTATTTAGCGCCCGCGTCAAAATCCTGCTCGGTGCGAGGCACAGGAGGCGCCACACCCTGATACTTCTCACGCAGATCCCACCAGGCTTTGTTGTAGTCTCCAGGCCCAACCTGGCCCGAGAAAACCTTCCAGCGCCATTGGTCCACCAGATATCCAAACGGTAGGAACGCCACCTTTTCAAGAGAACGCTGCAGAAGAAAACCGAGGTCGGCGCTCTGGTCGGGCACCTTGTCAATGAGGCCAATCTGTTTCAGATACGGTGGCGTTACTGAAAGAGCAATAGTGTCCCCAATGGCTTCATGAAAAGCATCGTTAGCACTGTCGCGGTAGAGAAAAGGCTGGTGCGCATAAGCCATCTGATAGTAGTTATGTCCCAGTTCGTGATGTACGACAGAGAAGTCTTCTTCGCGAATCTGAATGCACATCTTTAAGCGAACGTCTTTCTCAAAATCGATGTCCCAGGCACTCGCATGACACACCACTTCGCGGTCTGTTGGTTTAACGAACAACGATCGCTCCCAGAAAGTGGTCGGCAACTGTTCAAAGCTCAGCGACGTGAAGAAGCTTTCGCCATAACGAACCATCTGTTTTGCGTCGGCATTGCGCTGCTTCAGTATCTCAGTCAAGTCATAGCCTCTATCGCCGCCCGGAGGTGCGAGCAGCGGATAGATGTTGTTCCACTGCTGGGCCCACATGTTTCCAAACAGGTGTGCAGGAATCGGTCCGCTCTCAGGCACCACCTGTGTGCCATATTTTTCAATCAGTTTCTTGCGAGTGTACGTGTAGAGGGAATCGTAAAGCGGTTTGACCTGTTGCCACAATCGCTCCATCTCGGCGGCGAAGGCATCGGGGTCCATGTCATACTTCTCCCGCCACATCGCGCCTGTGTCTTTGAATCCCATTTCGCGCGCGCCCTTGTTGCTCAACTCGACGAAGCGCTGATAATTCTTGCGATAGGGCTGCGATACCTGGTGCCAACCGAGCCAGATGCGCTTCAGTTCTTCCGGATCGAGGCTAGTGGCCAGGATCACTTCCATTTCACTAAGGCTAAGGCATTTTCCTTTTTCACTATCGGGGCAATACTTGCCTTTGCCGTAATCGCCCTCCATCGAAGCCGCAATCTTGGTTAACTCATCGCGTTCCGCCGGATCCTTCGGTGCCGGCAAAGTCAAAGCGAGTTTCAAGAGCTTTAACTTGCGCGCAACGTCTGGCGACAGATTCAATCCTTCAAACCTTCGCGACTGTTCTGCCAGCTCCGTGGTTGCGGCAATGACCTCCTTATTAGCATCCGCCGAGAGCGCTTCGGTGTCATCGGTAATATAAGTGCTCTTTACCCAATCCGCCCGACTGTACTTAATGTTGAGCTGGAGCAACCGTTGTTCTGCGTCAGCCACAAACTTTCCTGCCTCCTCAGACGTGGCGGTGGTGCCGGGCCGTGTCTCCGGGCCGTTAGTCTTACCGCACGACGTCAAGAACGACATGCTGACGGCCAAGACAGAAAACGTTCCAGCCCAAAGAAGGGAGCTACGACAAATGAATTGCATTCTTAACCTCCGGGCTAGCGAACTCCTAGAAAAGGATGACGATTGTAACTTAAGTGGGCCGCTAAGGAAGAAGGTGTGAAGTTCGCGGGGTGGTGTCCTGTTTGGGAGGGCAAAGTCGAATCGGAGTCCGCAGTAGCCCCACTTTTAAGGAGGGCTCTGATCCGCGCCTCCGAAAGCCCTCCCTAAAAGTCGTGCTACTGCCCCGACTGACATTCCAAAACTGAGTGCAAATTAGGACTCTGCCGTCCCATTGGCGCGCTGGTCGGGTTTACTCCTTATCGGAATGTGAATCCTATCCGGCTTCACATCTTCTTCCGCTGGTTGGGCAAAACGCCGGCGTCTACAGTTTCGCCGGTGCGCGAAATGACTTGGAAGTGAAATTGGTTACCAACAACTTCGGCCAGCATGAACGACATATCACGATCGAATGCCTTCTCCGTAAGCGGCGAGCGATCGTTCACATCGCCTGGGCGTAGCTTTCCGCCCGCGCCCGAGATGAAGTAATAGATCCCTTTTTGCGGTTTTATGCGTTCATAAAAGTGTTCGTGGCCGGCAAGTACCATATTGACGCCATACTTCAGGAAAATGGGCTCAACGACTTCGCGCAACAGCTTATCCGAGCCATGTTTTCCCCCTGAGGAGTAGGGCGGATGGTGGAAGTAGCATATCTTCCATTCGGACGTATCCTTTGCTAACTCGTTCTCCAACCACTCAATCTGTTTCTTGTCCATGTAGTTGCTGTTGAGTGAATAGAAAGCGATGTTGCCCTTCGTAAACCGGTAGTACTCTTTTCCGTCCATGTTGAAGTACTTATAAAAACGTTGAGCTGGTTCGTCGTGGTTTCCCAGCGTGGCATAAAACTTCACCTGCTGGTCGAGCAGCGGTCTGTAAACGTTTTCGAATTTGTTCAGATAATCCTTGGGACCTTCTCCGCCGTAGAGATTGTCGCCGAGCAGCAAGACAAACTCGAATGGGAAGGTCTGTTTAGATCGAAGCAGAATATTCGCTAACTCGTATTGCTGGTTGGTGCCAGTGCCCGTATCGCCAATGATCCCAAAGCGAACTGAGCCCTCCTTCATTGGCAAGCTGACTTTTATGGGTGAGGTAGCCTCGGGACGGGCTTTCGCATTACCGTTCCCAAAGGAACGGGCCTGGCCCAGAGAGTCCGAATTAATAGCGCTAAGAATTAAGAAAGCGACCGCCAGAACTGGTGCAAAAATTCGTTTCATTCTTCCCTCCTGGTCCTCATTATGGAAGAGCATTGAGCATGTAATCAACGATCAGGTTATTGTCTGTATCAACCAGAAGCAGATGGCGGCCGACGAAACGATACTTAACCTCTTTCGCAAGTTGCGGAAATTTCAACAACACTTTTGTCGGAATCTGCGTCAACTCTTTCGCTTCGGGATAGGGATAGTTCACTTTCAGAGGAACGCCCTTCGTATCGGCTTCCAGGATCGTCTGGCGAATTTCTGCTTTCTCGGTTGGCGGAAATTCAGTCTTTATTATCGTGCGGAAGTAATCCGCAATCTCCGGATTGAAGATGTACCCTGGTTTTGTGCCGGCCCGCACCGCTCTTAACGCCTCTACGAATGCCTTCTGATATGCATCAATTTGCTCGGGCGTAGCCTCTTTTGAAAGTGGCGGTAGCTGAGCTTTAACCCGCTCACGTTGCTTGAGATAGTCGTTCACGTTCCTGTCGAAAGCGGCCAGGATCTTTTTCTGGTGAGCTGAGACAGCTACCTGCGTACGCTTTTTCTGCGGTGGTTGACTAGTTCCAGCAAACAAAGAAAGCGGCGAGCAGGCGATAGCGAGTCCTAATACGATTGCGGTGCGATGGTTGTTCGCTTTCATCAGCCAGCGAAACTGCAAGCACAATGCCACCTCATGACGGGACAATCAGGTTGCGCGAACTCCAATGGAACTCGCTACGGTGCAGTGCAGGACTAATCTGAGGCCGGCAACGAAACTAAGCGCACGCGATGCGGTAGTTTAGAGCGTGTTGCGGGCACAATGTATTCATTTGTAGGTTTGGTATGTTCGATGATAATACGGCCCGAAAGAGTCTCCCTTGAAAAATCATGAAAGCCTCTACGTGAGAAATGTAGTCCTGCTTGCAGTTTTGGCCTCATTTGCCTGGTTCTAACCGGGGATCTTGCCTCTGGCACACAGAACGCACACGCCGACACTAACTAAGGTCCAGTTGGTCGAGTTTTAGCAGCGTGTGAAGTAGAACGTTTGCCCCGTTGGCGATATCTCCAGGACGGGAGAACTCACGGGGTGAGTGGCTGATCCCACCCACGCTTGGAACGAAGATCATTCCCACTGGTGCGATCCTCGCTATGTCCTGAGCATCATGACCGGCGCCACTGGGCATTAACCGAGTGGTCAAACCGAGTTCGTTTGCCGCCTCAGCAATCAACCGGCGTATTCCACGATCGGTCGGTGCCGGCACGTTTACGTTTATTTCGACGAAGGCGAATTTTGTTTGGCTTGCACGAGCGATCTGCAGGGCCTCGACGTAAATTTTTTCGTAGAGCAGCTTGATCTTCGCCTCGTCAAGGTCGCGCAATTCCAAACTTAGCACCACTTTTCCGGGGATAACATTCGGAGCGCCCGGCAGCGCCTGAATTCTTCCCACCGTGCCAACCTGACGACCCTCCATACTCGTCACTATGCGATTTACCGCTTCAATAAACCTGGCTGCGGCAAGCAACGCGTCTTGTCGTCGATTCATGGGCGTCGTGCCTGCGTGATTGGCAAAACCTTCTATCGTGACATCCCACCAATTGATGCCCACAATTCCCTCAACGATTCCGATCTGAATCTTTTCAGCCTCTAGTGTGCCGCCTTGTTCGATGTGCAGCTCAAGGTAGGCAGCGATGTCACCGCGTTTACGTTTTACACCTGCCAACCTGGTTGGATCGCCGCCTATGAACTTAATGCCTTCGCGAATTGTTTTGCCGCTGCGACTTACGAGGTCGAGTTCCTTCTCCGTCAACTCACCATCAATTGCGCGGCTGCCAATCAAGCCACCTTCTTCGTTCTGGAAGATGATCACTTCAAGCGGATGACGCGTCTTGATGTTGTTTTCAGACAGTGTCTGGGCAACTTCAATTGAGCCGAGCGATCCGACCACGCCGTCGTAGTTACCACCTTCAGGAACGGTATCGATGTGCGAGCCGAACAATTGCGGCGGCAAATTGGCGCCGCTACCCGCGCGCCGACCAAGGATGTTGCCGGCGGCGTCGATGCTAGCGTCGAGCTTCGCCGCTCGCATTAAACCCATCACATACTCGCGTCCCTGGCGATCAGCTTCGCTGTAAGCAACGCGGCTCACGCCGCCTTGCGGGTTTTTACCAAACTCGGCAAGAGCATTGAGATTTTGGATAATACGAGCGCCATTCACACGCAGATGCGCCTGATCCTTGAACGGCCCAAGTGCGAGTGCGCCTGCCGTCCAAATTAATCCGCGATTGAATTCTCGTCGGTTAATTTTCATGCGGCAGGAATAGGGGAAGAGAACTGCTGAGTACCTGCTGAGTAAGAAATGAAGAACAAAGAAGTTCCGTTGGGAACTGGGACCGAGGAGGGTAGAAGAGAACGTAAAGGGGCACCCTCTTTTGGGATAAAACCATGTGCCCTCCCTTCTCCTCCGAAAAGATTACAAGGTTACTGGGGACGCTGAATTAGCGAGTCCTGGGCCAGGCGCCGAAAGCGAAAGCTATTGCTCGCCGAAGCCGGTGCCAAGCCCAACAGGCTGCGCACTATAGACAGCCGCGCCACAATGCGCGTCTCGGAAAGGTAGAATCGATTGGCCAGAGTCTGCGAGCGGTCGAAATCGTTCTTGGCAAGACCGCCGAGCACCTCTCCATAGCGGTTTACCATGTTGCTCAAGCCATTTCTGCCCTCCAACGGCAACTCACCATCCTGGAACACGTTCACCTCAAACCCACTTAGCGTTGCAGCAGCTGCAAGCAGTTCATTGAGTTGGACGATGCCCGGCTCCAGGATCTCGAAGCTTCGCGCCGGTTCCAGATCCTTGAACGCATCAGCGACTTTGAGCTGCTGTTCGAATTGTTGATAACTACTTGCGCGCCGGTTCGTGAAGTGCCTGGCTTCATCCAGCAATTCCATCGCCAGCCTGGGATCGCTCACCCTTGCGGTATTGGATAGTTGCAGCAGGAAATCAATGCGCTCATCGTCGGAACGAAGACCCGAAAGCGCGTGTCGCACCTCATCCATTTTGCTGCCATCAACCTTTTCTGACGTTTGCCGAAGATTCAACGCCCGCAGCACTGACTCGCGGGCCGAGGGTTCGAGATGGTCATTCGCGATCTGACGGGCGCGGTCGGCATCGCCCTCCTCGAGCGCTTTGAGCGCGGCTTGCTGATAGATTCTGGACTGCACTCTCGCCGGCGCCGAAGGAGCCGTCGCGAGGAGAGTGTCTGAGGTAGCTTGTTGCATACCGGCCAATACCTCTCCCATCCTGGCGCGCGAATTATCGCTCATGCCCACCTCAGTCATCTTTTGGCGCACCGCCTGGCCGCGCGCCGGAAGATACTGATCAATCTGCGGCAGCAGCCCCTGCAACGCACCAAGCAACCGCCGAGCATTCATCTGCTCCAGCTCTGCAGTTGTAGGTTCAGCCGCCACGCTGTTTCGTCCACCGCCACCGCCGCCAGGAGCATTGTTCCTGCCACGGAAACGGTTGGTTGTTCGTTGATTTGTAGCTGACTGAGGTGTTGCCTTGAGGGCCGCGTCAATTACGCTTCCCATTAGCCCTGCGTACGCGGATGGCGCGAGCACTTGAGCGCTATTACCGCGGGTCGCTGCTCCTTGACCGGTAGCATTCTCCGCCGGCCGTGGTCCAGATCGCAGCAGACTGAGCGCCAAACTGCCGGCATCCAAAGTTGAGAGCATGTTCGACGACTGCAGCCGCTTGATCATTTTGTCTTCGAGTTTCGCTGCAGACTCCTTGTCTTTTGTCTGCAGCTGAGCCAGCACGTCGGCTAAAGTTCGGGAATACTGTCCCTTGTCCAGCATCTGCTCGGCGTTTTGCAGGGCAAGTTTCGGATCCAGTGGAGCGACCTGCGCAAGAAGACGTTGTTCGAGATTATCCTCTGAGTCAAAGCTTGTGTTCCTGGCGTCCGCGGGTGGCGTTGCGAGTCTGGTGGCGGCTAACAATTGATAAGCGAGTGTCGCATCGTGACGCGCAGCGGTCAGCACTAGTTCCTGTCGAAGTTGAGCCGGTGTTCGCGTCTGAGATCTACGGCGCGCGTTTGCTGAGGTGTCCACGGTTGTGCTTCGAAGCATTTCCGCCACGCTCTCAGCGGCCAGCGCGAAAAGAGTTCGGGCCCGGCCCTCATTGCGTTGCCAGAGCAAACTGGCGGCGCCAATCTGAACGCGAACACGATTCTCGGGCAGCTTCAGCATCTGCGACTCATCAACTACCTGTTCGAGTAAAGCGAAAGCTTTCTTTTCCCGGTCCGCTTTCTCCTTTTGTTGTTCCTCATCAGTGGGAGGCAGTTTTGTATCTTCTTGCGCAACGCCGAGAGTCGCTGAACCCAATGTAATTATGAGAATCAAGAAAGCCGTCATCCAGGTCTTCATTTTCATGCTTACCTCAAGGTACAAAGAATTACTATCGAATAACTGGCGGTCTAATATACTATCGATGCCATCTGAGACCGAGAGTTTGTATCGTACTTCGAAAGGGTTGAAAGGCGAAACACGGGGAAACGAGGCTCTCATGGACAAGAGGAGCGGATTGTCAGCTTCAGTGCCAACTTCCCCTCCTCTATCCAGGTTGCTATTGGTCCCGAGGGATCCTCAAGAGATCCCTTAAATCAAAACTATCACGCTGACGAAGAACTGTCTTCACAAGTTCACATGTTTCGAGGTAACAGTCTTCTGCCTACTGCGCTGCCGGTGGCGGCGTCGGCTTGGGAGTGCGCCTCTTTGGCTTCGGTCTTGCCACAGCCTCCGACTTCGGATTCCAGAAGCTTGGATCGCCCGCGGTGAATTCTTTCGACAAATAACTCATTCGCGGATTGAACGCGTAAACGCTCGTCTCAGTGAACATGACGCTTTCGCTGGTTAGCTTGTCCGTTTTCTTTCTTTGGTCCTCACTCATGGCTTCCCGGACCCTTGGGCCTACTCTGAGATCATATTCGGCCAGCGATTTCATTGGCCTGAAGAACAGATAGGTTGTGGCAGGTGATCCGGCGATAATCTGATAGGCCGCCACGTGAATTTCTGCCTTGGCCTTGTCGCGCGCCACATTCACCAGGGTTCGCACATTCTCGGCATATTGATCTTCCTGGCCCGGCCGCACTCGCACAGTCGTCACAGCGAAGTAACGCATCTGCGCGATGTCAGCTCCTGGCTTATAGCTTAGCTCCGGCCGATAGACAGCCAGCATGTCGCGCATGCCGGCGTGAAGATCCGGGGCTTCCTTATCCAGGTGATCAAGTTCGGCGCTCATGCTGCCGCTGACAGTGGACAGTTTTTTGTCTGTTTCCAAAGTGATCTTCTCGAGGTCGGCAAACGACTCACCGGCAGTCACGTACAATACTTCGTTTTCACTACCAGCAACGGGAACCATTGCAATGCGGTGATTGCGAGTTTGGAGCTTGTTAAATAGTCCGGCATATGCGGCGGAATGCCTGTTGTGAACTGGCATCATTCCCGGCTTGATGTCCTCACGCACAATCAATAGCACGCTAGGCGGAGTGCGCACTCCTTCAGGAGTTGTCTGCCCAAGTGTGATGGAAAAACAGGAAGCGAACAGAGAAACAACAACCATAATGAGAGACTTCTTCATGACTGTACCCACCTCCGGGGTCTTCAATGGTGTGTTAAGTGCTGGTTCAGTTGGAAAGATTCTAGCGAGTCTGGCTGGTGTTATATGGCCAATCCACTGCCAAGTCAATAGCGAAACAGCGCAATGTCGTTAGCACATGATATGTCCGGTGTCATTAACACATGAAGTGTCCGCTTTGAGCAGCGGGGTGCAGAGCTGCATGCCAGTATGCTGGGATG
>JBPCIQ010000181.1:0-11946 GCA_051006135.1 Pyrinomonadaceae bacterium
ACGGTCTCGCCTGGACGCTCTTCAAAAAGGGGCGGCTCGCGGAGGCGAAGGCGGCGATTGACGAGGCGCTGCGGCTGGGTACGCGCGACGCCAGGATTAGCTACCACGCCGGCATGATCTACAACGCGGTAGGCGAGCGCCGGAAGGCCGCGAACTACCTGAAGCTGGCGCTCGCCATCAATCCCTCGTTCGACGTCCTTCAGGCCGACGCGGCGCGCCAAACGCTCGACGCGATTAAGGTCTTGTAGGCGCAGCATCGCGTGGGATACGAATAAAGAGATCGATTTCATTAGGGAAAACCCCTACCAGTTTCTCGCAGTTTTCCGATACCAAACAATTCTCAGGGTGGCTAACGTTGACCTGTCCATCCAGCAAAGAGGCGTGCATTTTCTGTTCTAAACGGGAAACGTGGGTGCTTTTGCCTTTTTGGAGGGCGGGAATGGCGGGACGGTCATAGTAGGAGAACAAGGGGTCAGGGCGACTTTAAGTCGCCCTCAATTCCATTAACAACTCGCTCGCGGCAACGGTGCCCGCACACCGTCAGACCTTATATGAAAACGTTTATGAAAACGTTTCTGCATACCGAGGGAAAAAACTCTTCCAACCTTTGTTCGTCAGTCAATCCCCTCATACTGGTTATTGAAGACAACGAGGACACGCGACTCATGCTCCGGACCCTTTTGGAAATGCGCGGCATGCGGGTCGTCGAAGCATCAGAGGGCGAAGCGGGTGTGAGTGCGGCGGAAGAAATCCATCCCGACCTTATCTTGATGGATTTGACTCTTCCAACTCTGGACGGACTCGGTGCCACGCGACTCATTCGCGAGCGCGAGACTCTGCGTCGGGTGCCCGTGGTCATTACATCCGGTGACGCTTATCCGAAGGCGCGGGAAGCGGCGTTCGCAGCTGGATGTAGTGATTATTTGGTAAAACCTTTTGAATTTGAGGAGCTGGATTGCATTCTCCTCAAATATCTAAATTTGAAAATCTGTCAGCGCGATCGCCGTTGACGGATGCCCCCCTGAGAGCGACTAGGAATGAACAATCGGTGCCTGTCCCCTCCGCAGCTACTCGGCTTGATCGAAATCGATGAGGCGGGAACGGTGCTTTACGCTAGACTTGAAAAGGACGAACAGCGCCGGGACTTAAGTGGCCTTAACCTCTTTTCGCAACTGTTGTCATTCAGGAACGTCGAAGAATTTAGACGACGTCTCAATGAATTTGCAAGCGGCGCAGATCCGGCCAACAGCTTCAATTTTACCTGCGACTTTGACGACGGCCCGGTGCCGGTGCGCGTGCTGATAGCGCGCATCCGCGAGAAGGCGAACGGCGAGCGCACAAAGTCTTTTCTGGTTCATATCCGAGAAAGCGATGAGAATGACAATCAGCAATGAAATTCAACCGGTATCGGAAAACGTGTTCCGCTTCGAGACCTTTGGCAACGAAGGATTCTGGACGGATGCCGTCCGCCTGCCGGCGGGCATCGTGGCGGCTAGAGTGACTCCTCTCAAAGCGTTGCAGCTCGGCCTTCAAGTTGACGTTGATGCGCTCGACGACGCAACCAAGAGGGCCGTGGCGGCGGAACTTAAAAAAGACCCGACCGGGAGCAGCTCGGCGTTATTCTACGATCCGGCTGTCACAGTTAAGCTAATCAACGCCAACGCCAACGCCGTCGCCGGCATGGTGGTGAAGGACAGCAACGGCGACGGCAAGCTGGACGTTGTCGAGGTGGTTGCCAATGTGTCTAGAGCAGTCTGCCGCTTTCCCATTCGAGCATAAACCACCGCCAGCCTCAGTGCATGGGCTCCGCTGGGTTGAATGCGCAAGCTTTTTTCAAACATGGCTATTGCGTCGCCAAATCGCCCCATTTCGATATACACATCTCCAAGGCGGCCACACGATCCGTAATTGTTCGGATCACTACATATGCTTCGGCGCTGCCGGGATCGATCAGCATGGATTCGGAAGAGCGCAGCGAGCGATATTGCCTGGCATGGTTTTGGAGTAACTTCCTGGGCAATTGCGCTGTAGTAGGCTTCAGCGCGCCTTCTTCCTGCGGGCGCCGGAATGTTTTATAGATACGAACCCGGATTGTAAAGAGATCATCGCTCCATTGGGAGGGTGCGCGTCTAGTACCCATCGCTCCAAGTCGTTGAGGTCCTCGTAACTTCATGTGGCCCACGTGTCGTTAGAGGTTTCCCCCGCCCTTTGCGCATTAGTAAATGGACAAAGAATATTAGCCCCGGAGCAAGCCTTTAAAACACAAGTTCCGGCCGCGAGCCGCGCCGAAGGAAGACACGATTGTCCATGCCAAAGAGCGACGTCTCGTCGCCTTTGCCGGGCAATTACAGGCTGGCCAAGGAGCCGCTGCGCGCTGCCGCTCTCGCGGCCGAACCACCCACGCTCTGTGCTCAACTAGACTTTCCCAGGTTCTGATCAATAAAAGTACACCACACGTGCAACAGCATCAGATGTATTTCTTGAATGTGGGCAGTTGAATCACTGGGTACAGCCAGCACGTGATCGGCGGTGCCACCGACGAGTCCGGCCGCGCCGGTCACAGCTACAGTGACTGCGCCTCGCTTATGTGCCATCGCGAGTCCGCGTCTGACATTTTCCGAACGCCCGCTTGTCGTAAAGCCGAAGGCCACGTCCCCCGGCTGCGCCAGTGCTTGCAATTGACGTTCGAAAAGAGCCTCGTAACTAAAATCGTTGCTGATGCACGTGACCGTTCCGGCATCACTGGCCAGGGAAATCGCTGGAAAAGGTTGGCGGGTCATCGCAAACCGACCCAACAACTCTCCTACTAAATGGCTAGCCTGAGCCGCGCTGCCACCGTTGCCAAACGCAAGCACCTTGTGCCCCTCTTTCAGTGCTTCGACAAGCACATGAGCGACCGTTTCAGCCTGCTCAGATAACTGCTCAGCGCTTCGATCAACCACCCTGATGTGGGCAGCAAAGTGTGTCGCGATGAGATCTGAACTCATACTTACTTCTCCTTATAAACCGGCGAGCCTGGTGACGAATGCGGCTGCTCCAAGTCTTCCGTTATTATCTCTTCCAATAATGCTTAATCCTTTCTGCGAGCAAAGGGAAAGGCACATATTCGGCGCTGCGCCCTCCCCGTCGCATTTCTTCTACCATGCGCATCGCACCATCCGCGTTTCGTGTGTGGACCAATATTGTTGAAGCGGGTTGCAGTTCCGGGTTTGACGCCAGCCACGAGGCTATCGCAAAGCCTGTCCGAGTATCGTCATGATTGAGGGAGCTGTAGTGTTCTGGATGCAGGTCGTGATCCAGAAAGATCGCGTCGTAAGCATTTGTGCTTAATAGTTGCTGTGCCTGCTCTACGTTGTGGGCCAGATCAATGAAATCGCCCTTGAATCGTAACGCAAACCACTTGTGACGGCGTTTATCGTCGTCCAGGAGAAAGATTCGAATTGGGTGGCGCTCAGAGCTAACACTTTTGAATCCGAGTTTGGTCAACACTAAATTTAACAAACGCATACTATTTGGCTTTGTTCAGGTGTTTGAAATTTTCATCACACCATTGAAGAGATTTAACGCGATCGAAAAAACTACCTTCGTTGCGTTCTGCCCTGCCGATGCTATAATCCGTCGCGAATGAGAGGTAAGTGCAGTTTGTGATGTTTCGCCTCTAACCACTCCTGATGTCCGCTGACAACTCTATCAAAAAAGCCATCCAGATGGTCAACAGTGGAGACGAAAGTTCCGAGTCGTCCGTGTGTGTCGTTTGTTTTGGCACGGGCGTTGAAATTGTTCCTGGCAAAGGCGCGCGAATATGCAACGAGTGCTCCTCCACGAGCGGCAACACATTATTGGAAGCAGCGCGTATTCCGCTACGCTTCCGCGATTGTTCCTTCCACAATTATTACCCAAAAAATGATTCACAGTTTTGGGCCCACCACTTCGGCAGGAAACTCGTCGAGGAGTATCCCGCAATTGATGCGGGTCTCTTGCTGATGGGTCCCGTAGGCGTCGGCAAAACTCATTTAGCTACAGCGATCCTCCTGGGATTGCTCAACCGAGGCGTGCGCTGTCTGTTTTACGAGTCAGGTACACTTCTGAAAGGGATCCAGGATTCTTACAACCCGATCTCGAAGACCTCAGAACTACGGGTGCTCGCTCCCGTGTATCAGGCCGAGGTACTGGTCCTCGACGAATTGGGTGCAAGCATACCGACCGACTGGGTGCGCGATACGCTCTACCAAATCATAAATACGCGTTACAACGATAAGAAGCTCACAATTTTTACGACGAACTATGCAGATGAAGTTGTAATTGAACGTGATGAGGAGCGGGAGGGTGTGCGTCGCAGCAAATCTTCCAAGCTAGCCAGCGCCCGGGAACTCACTACGCTTGAAGAGCGGGTCGGCCTGCCCCTGCGAAGCCGTCTTTATGAGATGTGCACTAAAGTTGTGATTAAAGGTGAGGATTATCGCAAGAGCCTCGATAAACGCCGCTAATTCCCATTGGAACGTTTCACTTACGTCCCAATCTGCCATTGCTTGATTAATGCTAAGCCTTCTTCGTGAAATTTCATAAAAGACGATCCACGAAATCACACCAACCACCACGAACATTTAGTGAGATTTTGTGTGTTTAGTGGATCGTCTTGTCGAGTTTCCGCAATGGCGCACGTACACAGCACCCTACCGAGCATCGCCCTTTAGTCTCAGTCAGAGCGCTTATGTATAATGCTTCGACTCCACACAGGTAAATCATGCATTGCTGAGTTAATCTATTCCGAATGCCCAAACGTACTGACATTAACAAAATCCTGATCATCGGATCGGGTCCTATAGTTATCGGTCAGGCTTGCGAGTTTGATTACTCAGGCACGCAAGCCTGCAAAGCGCTACGTCAGGAAGGCTACCAGGTCGTACTGGTTAACTCGAATCCGGCGACGATCATGACGGATCCTGAAACGGCGGACGTCACCTATATCGAACCGCTTACTCTTGAATCTGTTTCTGCAGTAATTCGTCGTGAAAGGCCCGATGCGCTTTTACCAACAGTCGGTGGTCAGACGGCACTCAATCTGGCCATTGCGCTTGCGGACTCCGGGATTCTTGACGAGTTCGGCGTCGAAATGATTGGGGCTAAACGCGAGGCTGTGAAGATTGCGGAGGACCGGCAACTCTTCAAGCAAGCTATGGACGAGGTCGGGTTGCCGATGGCCCTGGGAGGTTTCGCACGTTCATGGGACGACGCGCAGAAAATTGTTACTCACACTGGATACCCCGCAATCATCAGGCCCTCTTTCACTCTCGGTGGTACGGGCGGTGGCACCGCATACAATCCGGAAGAGTTTGAGGAGATTGTACGTGCGGGGCTTGCGGCTTCGCCGATGCATCAGGTTCTGATCGAGGAATCGATTCTTGGCTGGAAGGAATTTGAGCTAGAGGTGATGCGCGATCTGGCCGACAACGTCGTGATCATCTGCTCAATTGAAAACTTCGACCCGATGGGTGTGCACACTGGAGACTCAATCACAGTGGCGCCCGCGCAGACGCTTAGCGATGTCGAGTATCAGCAGATGCGCGATATGGCCATCACTATAATTCGCAAAGTTGGCGTGGAAACGGGCGGTTCGAACATTCAGTTTGCGCTAAATCCCGAAAACGGCGAGATACGCATCATCGAGATGAATCCTCGCGTATCGCGCTCGTCCGCGCTAGCCTCGAAAGCCACCGGGTTTCCCATTGCCAAGATCGCTGCAAAACTCGCCGTTGGGTACACACTCGACGAGATTCCTAACGACATAACAAAGAAAACTCCAGCCTCATTCGAACCAACAATCGACTACGTTGTTGCCAAAATTCCCAAGTGGGACTTTGAAAAGTTTCGCGAAGCGGAAGATGTGCTCGGCACACAGATGAAATCCGTCGGTGAGGTGATGGCCATCGGTCGCACTTTTAAGGAGGCTCTGTTCAAAGGCCTGCGCTCGCTGGAGGCAGTAAAGCCTCTGCGCCTGGAGGATGTGCCCGACGATGAGCTACAACGTAAACTCGCTCGTCCTAATTCACAGCGTTTCTCTTACATCACTTACGCTCTGCAACATGGGGTGCCCATCTCGGAAATTTATCGCCTGTCTCGCATCGATCCGTGGTTCCTTGAGCAGCTTCAGGAGGTGATGGAAATCCAGCAGGCGGTCGAAGGACTCAAGCTGGAAGCGGTTCCGCAAGAACTGCTGCGCGAATTTAAAGAGGCTGCGCTTTCAGATCGACGCTTAGCGTATCTGACCGGGAGATCCGAGGACGAGGTGCGGGCCTATCGCAAGAGTCTCGGGCTGGTTCCGGTCTATAAACGCGTTGATACGTGCGGTGCGGAGTTTGAGTCGTTCACTCCTTACTCCTACTCCACTTATGAAGCAGAAGATGAAGCAGCGCCGACAAACGAACGCAAGATCATGATCCTCGGATCTGGACCCAATCGCATCGGCCAGGGAATCGAATTCGACTACTGTTGCTGCCATGCCTCCTTTGCGCTACGCGACGCCGGCTTCGAGACCATTATGGTGAACTGCAATCCGGAGACCGTCTCAACTGATTACGATACCTCAGACCGTCTTTACTTCGAACCACTCACATTCGAAGACGTGATGAATATCGTGGACGTAGAGAAGCCAGAAGGAGTTATCGTGCAGTTTGGGGGCCAAACGCCGCTGAATCTGGCGATGCGCCTACACAACGCTGGTGTGCCGATCATTGGGACAACACCTGATTCAATCGATTTGGCTGAAGATCGAAAGCGGTTCGGGGCGCTACTGCAGGAGCTTGGCATTCCGCAACCGGACCACGGTATGGCGTCAACTGCCGAAGAAGCGAAAGAAATAGCCGCTCGAATCGGCTACCCGGTCCTTGTGCGTCCGAGCTACGTGCTTGGCGGCCGCGCGATGGCCATTGTTTATGATGAGGAAAGTCTCGACGAGTATGTGCGAAAGGCAGTCGGCTTCACGCCGGACCGGCCCGTACTAATCGACAAATTTCTCGAGCAGGCGGCTGAGTTTGACGTGGACGCATTGGCCGATGAGAGTGCCTGTGTCATTGCCGGAATTCAGGAGCACATTGAAGAGGCCGGCATTCATTCAGGTGATTCATCGTGTGTTTTGCCACCTGTGCGAATCGATCCTGAGCATATTGAGACAATGCGGCACTATACGCGTAAGCTCGCAAGTGCGCTCGCAGTTTCCGGTCTGATGAATATTCAGTTCGCCATTAAGGACCATCGGGTCTACGTGTTGGAGGTGAATCCGCGTGCCTCGCGGACAATTCCCTTTGTTTCTAAAGCCACAGGCGTTCCCATAGCGCGAATCGCCGCTCTAGTAATGGCAGGACGGCGACTGTCTGATTTCGACCTTCCACCTAATCTTTCTGTCAACAGGTTCTGTATTAAGTCGCCGGTTTTTCCTTTTGCGAAATTTCCCGGTGTTGACCCGGTACTTGGTCCGGAAATGCATTCGACTGGCGAGGTAATGGGGGTTGGTGAGACATTTGGTGAAGCCTATGGCAAGGCGATGATGGCAGCCGGGTTAACGCTTCCACGGAGTGGTACCGCATTCCTCAGTGTCAACGACGCAGATAAAGGTCAAGCGGTTATTATTGCTCGCAAGCTTACCCGTCTCGGTTTCCAGATTATTGCTACGCTTGGCACGGCAGCGCGTCTGCTTGAAGTTGGTTTGGCTGTGCAAACGGTTTTCAAAGTCAACGAAGGCCGGCCGAACATCGTTGACCAGATCAAGCGAGGCGATGTTGCGCTTATCATCAATACGCCGCTCGGCCGGGCATCGCACTTTGACGAGCAGTCGATTCGACGCGCGGCCTTGCAGTACAACGTACCTTGCGTTACGACGATGACCGGAGCGCAAGCGATCGTCGAAGCGATTGGCGCCTTAGCAACCGATGGGGTGGTCAAGGTTAGTTCGTTGCAGGACTTGCACGCGGTTGGCAACGCCTTGTGAACAGTCCCGGCGCGGGGATTGCGAAGGTTTGGGCCAGCATCGTGATGCGGCTTTCCACCCCGCAGTGCGGGAAGACTGGGCCGCCGCCCTTACCGCGGACGATTCTCCTATTAATCTTCGCGAGGCTATGCCTCTCGATACAACCACGTAGTGGTTGAATGTTTATAGCCATCGAATCGGCAGTTCTGTTCACTCCTTAGGAGTGAAATGTGTCTCGCGGCTAGACGGCACATGGAACTCTTAACGGAGTTCTTGCGTCTCACCTGCCGCATGCTATAAACGTGGAACTCCTAACGGAGTTCCCGGCCGCAGAATTCCGAATGTCCGAACTCGATTCGCAAGGCTATGCCTCGCGATTGAGGCATGGCGTCGAGAACATTTTAGGAAGCCTGTTCGGGAAAGGCGGAGCTTTCCGCACTGCGGCGTGGCAAAGCCATCGGCACAACATGGAGAGTGCAATGAAGAGAACCTCGCTTACTATCCTCGTCCTAATCTTAGTCGCTTCCCCGCTACCTTCGCTTGCTGACGAAGGCATGTGGACGTTTGATAATCCTCCGCGCAAGCATTGGAAAGAGCGTTACAACTTCGAACCAACGGATGCCTGGTTGGAACATGTAAGGTTGGCATCGATTCGGCTTAATGACGGAGGCTCTGGCTCGTTCGTGTCACCTAATGGATTGCTGATGACAAATCAGCACGTTGCCAGCGGCCAGTTGCAGAAGCTTTCGACCAGCGAGCGTAATTACCGGCGAGATGGCTTTTACGCAAACACTCTGGAGGAGGAACTAAAGTGTCCCGACCTCGAAATCAATGTTCTGATCTCTTACGAAGACGTGACGGCACGCGTACAAGGGGCGGTGAAAGCAGGAACTTCTGACAAAGAAGCCAACGACGTCCGCAGAGCACAAATCGCCGCGATAGAAAAAGAGTCAACCGATAAGACTGGATTGCGGAGCGAGGTTGTAGTGCTCTACAGGGGCGGTGAATACTGGCTCTATCGTTTCAAGAAGTACACCGATCTTCGCTTAGTGTTCGCGCCTGAAGAACAACTCGCCTTCTTCGGCGGTGATTACGACAACTTCACTTACCCGCGCTACTGTCTCGACGTCACTTTTCTTCGCGTCTATGAGAATGGTCAGCCCTTAAAGACTCAGAATTATCTAAAGTGGTCAGCACAGGGTCCGGCGGATGGCGAATTCGTGCTCGCCCCGGGTAATCCGGGATCTACCAACCGCTTGTTAACATTGGCCCAGGTTCAATATCAGCGCGATGTAGGAAACCCTCTGCAGATGCAGGTATGGAACTCGCGCCGGGATGCCTTATTGGCTTACAGCGCGACCAACCCCGAAGCCGCTCGGCGCGCGCTGAACACCGTTCGCAGTCTTTCGAATTCCATCAAGCGCCTTGTTGGCCAGCAAGAGGGTTTGCACAATCTGCGAATGATGACAAAGAAAGAACAGGAAGAGAAAGCGTTGCGAGCCGCGGTGGCGAACCGAGCAGAGTTTCAGCAGGCTTATGGCAGCGCGTGGGACGAGATAGCCAATTCTTACCGCGACTTGCCGACCTTCGCCAAGCGAACCGCTTTCTCCACCCTTACCCATTCTCGCCTGGGCCAGATTGCCTCGACCCTGGTGCGTTATTCAGAGGAGGTAGCGAAACCAAACGAAGCACGGTACGAAGAGTTCCGTGATTCAAAGTTGGAGTCGCTGAAGTTTGGCCTCCTCTCTTCCGCTCCCCTCTATCCGGATATGGAAGAGGCGATACTTGCTTCCTGGCTTGCAGATGCACAGCAGGCACTTGGGCCGGACGATCCGTTCATCCGTGCGGCTCTGCAGGGCTCAACTCCCGCCGCCTTGGCGAAGAGTGTAATTTCCAAGACCAAGCTGGTTGACATATCCGTTCGAAAAGCGCTGTTTGAAGGTGGCGCCGAGGCCATCAAGAAAAGCGACGATCCGCTAATCGCCCTTGCTCGCCGTGTGGGGCCGACCATTCGCGAATTGCGCGCCTGGAACGAGGAAAAGATTCAGAGCGTGGAAACTGCGGCCGGGCAAAAGATTGCCGCTGCGCAATTTGCTGTCCTCGGTAGGAATGTTTCTCCGGATGCCACCTTTAGCCTGCGCATAAGTTACGGGAGAGTATTGGGGTACGACGAAGACACTACGTTAGTGCCCTACAAGACGACTTTCAGCGGCCTCTACGATCGGGCTGCAAGCTTTGATGAGAAGCCTCCTTTCGACCTGCCGCAGCGTGTAAGGAATGGTAAGTCGAAACTG
This sequence comes from Pyrinomonadaceae bacterium, assembly GCA_051006135.1. Lineage (GTDB taxonomy): Bacteria > Acidobacteriota > Blastocatellia > Pyrinomonadales > Pyrinomonadaceae > PSRF01. Next base: position 10,258 of record JBPCIQ010000181.1, read on the forward strand.
GAACTAACGACACCCATGAACTTCGTCTACACTGCGGACACGATTGGCGGTAACTCCGGTAGTCCCATTATCAATCGCAATGCGGAGGTGGTCGGGCTCAACTTTGACAGCAACATTCAAAAGCTGCCCAACCGCTACTGGTATGTAGATGAAGCTGAAGGTGGTCGCGCCGTTGCCGTTCACAGCGCGGCTATCATCGAAGCACTACGAAAGTTATACGGCGCGGAAAAGCTGGCGCTGGAGATCGCGGGTCGGTAGCTGCGCGCCTGATTGTTGAAGTTGAACCGTTGCTGGCCGAAGGAACAAGTGCGAAAATGCGAGGCACTTTAAGGAGTTTGTCATGACTACTCTTCTCGAATCGCCAGGAGTAATGGAAGTCCTCACAGACGGCATCCTCCTTCACAACATTAGCTGGTCTACCTATCAGAGCTTGCTGCGAGATCACCCGGACGCAGCAAGCCCGCGATTCACGTACGACCGCGGAGATCTATTGATCATGGTTACCTCACCAGAACATGAAGAGATCAATCGCACGCTGAACTTGCTCGTTGAGCTATTGGCCGAAGAATTTGAAGTAGAAAGTCGCGCTTTCGGGTCGACCACTTATAAAAGAAAGGATCTCAAGCGTGGCTTTGAACCCGACTCCTGCTTCTACTTTAAGAATGAAGAGCCTATGCGCGGCAAGAAGCGGCTCAATCTCGCTGTGGATCCCCCGCCGGACTTGGTGGTGGAGATCGACATCACAAGTCCCAGTCTGAAAAGGCTTCCGTTGTTCGCTGCGTTTGGTATTCCCGAAGTGTGGCGCTTCGATGGGAAGGAAATGGAGATTCTCATCCTTCAGAGCGGCGAATACTGCCGGAACGAAGTTAGTTTGGCCTTGCCAAAGGTTACCGCATCAGCCATTTCCCATTTTGTGCACGAGAGCTTTAAGACGGGGCGGCTGGAGTGGATCAAGAGTGTTCGTGCCTGGGCGCGGAATCAGTGAACGTGCGGTAGTGATCGAGACTTGCGACTGAAAGAACCATGCGAAGACAAGGAAAGTAGTAACGATATGGCGACAGTACTGAACCTGCCAAAAACAGCCGAGGCGAGAGTCGTATTACCTAATGTTAGTTGGGAGACATACGAACGCCTCCTCACAGATCTTGCTGACTGTAGCGTCCCTCACCTCACCTATGACCGAGGAAGGTTGGAAATCATGAGCCCCACCGCTAAACATGAAAAAGTAAACCGCCACATTGAGCTTCTGGTGAGAATTACTGCGCTAGAGATGAACGTTGAAGTCGGCAGCCTTGGTTCTACAACCTTCAAACGGGTAGACATAGCGCGCGGCTTCGAGCCCGACTCGTGCTTTTATGTGCAAAATGAGTCGTCCATCCGAGGGAAACAGGAGCTTGACCTTTTAGTCGATCCTCCCCCTGACATTGTTGTCGAAATCGACGTCACCAGCTCATCAATCAATAAGCGCGCGCTCTTCGCTCATTTTGCGATCCCGGAGGTCTGGTGTTACGACGACGAAAACATAGAGATACTCAATCTGGTCAATGGCGCCTACGTTAAATCTGAAAGGAGTTCGGTCCTGCCATTCATTACAGCCAAAGTCCTAACTGATTTCATAGCTGAGAGCCTTACGCTCACCGGCCTTGAATGGATGAAGAAGGTGCGCGACTGGGCGCGGCAACAGAAAGC
>JBPCIQ010000182.1:0-16185 GCA_051006135.1 Pyrinomonadaceae bacterium
AAACCATCGTCACGAAAAGAACCTGAATGAAAACGAGGGCGATCAGCTTCCAGGCGATCGTGTTGCTCAATAAGCTTCCGAGATCTGTGTAAGGCAGAACCTCACTGGCCGGTTGCAGCACGCCATCGATTGCTGTTTGGGGAGTAAGTGTGATCGCGCCGGTGACTGGGTGCTTCTGCGATATTGCAGTGACGACGTTTGATCCAGCCGCCACCTGCATCGCCTTGTAGATGGGAATATAAGAGACTGCCGCCAACAAACAACCGATCATCATAATCCTTTTGCGTCCCACGCGGTCCGAGAGACCCCCAAAAAGGATGAAGAAGGGCATGGCAAACAGTAACGCGATCGCGACAACGTAGTTTGAGGATGTCGCATTAACCTTAAGAATTGCCTGCAAGTAAAAGAGCGCATAGAATTGCCCTGTGTACCAAACGACGCCTTGGCCTGCCGTCGCTCCGAAGAGCGATATCAAAACCAGCTTCAGGTTCTTCCACTGCGTGAATGCTTCTTTAAGGGGCTGAGCCGAGGTCATTCCGGTGCTCTTGATATGCTGAAAGATCGGCGACTCTTTCATACGCAGCCGGATGTAGAGCGAAATGAGGACCAACGCGATTGAGATTATAAAGGGGATGCGCCAGCCCCAGGCGCTGAAAGCTTCACGACTCATTCCGTTCTGCACAATAAGAATCACAGCGAGCGAAAGAAATAGGCCCATCGTCGCCGTGATCTGTATGAAGCTCGTGTAGAAGCCACGCCTCTCGTCAGGCACGTGTTCGGCGACGTATACGGCAGCACCGCCGTACTCGCCCCCAAGGGCAAGGCCTTGCAGGATTCGAATTACCAACAGGATGATGGGCGCAGCAATGCCAATGGTGGCATAGGTCGGTAGAAAGCCAATGAGCGCGGTTGCGCCGCCCATGATGAGCAAGGTCACGAGAAAGGCATATTTGCGTCCGATTAGATCGCCAATCCGTCCGAAAAAGAGTGCGCCGAAAGGTCGCACAACAAAGCCCACCGCGAAGGTTGAAAGGTAGGCGATGAGCGCAAGCGTATCATTGCCCTGCGGGTAGAACAGGGGCGAAATAACCGTGGCCAGGCTGCCGAAGATATAGAAGTCGTACCACTCGATCATGGTTCCGACTGATGACGCGCCAATGACTTGCCAGATTTTGTAATCGTAAACTTTTGCGGCGGAGGGTTTGATTGCAAGACCGGATACTGATCTATCGGAAGGGTGCCGGGTCATCTTGAATGTGATCCCCTTTTTCGGTTTGCGTTCCAGAGCTTCCGCATCCTAGCGGTCGGTGCGTGTGTTCGGCAACTCTGTCTTACGGAATGGGACCATATAATAAGGCGGGGGCGAATAAAAGCGATTGACGCCGCTGCCTGTTAGGCATATCGTCAATTATCGTGCTGGAGTTCCGCCCTCGGTTTCTGAATGGCCGCATTAGCCCCTTAAACTTTGTAGGCGCTCTGGCGAAGCCTTACACGGGAAGGATTACCGTGAATGGATGATCGCAGGTCAAGCCCACGGTTAAGCGTTAGCCTGGACGCGCGCTTGGACGGCTCAACCGGTAATTACCCGGCCCAGATCACAAACCTCTCGGAAGGGGGTTGTCGTCTCGACACAGTCGGTGAAGTGATGCCCGGCGAAATTGTTGGTTTTCGCGTTCAGTTGCCTGATGGTGATTTTCTATACCTGGAAGGTGAAGTGCGGCACTACACCGTGGGAGTCGGTTTCGGCGTGCGGTTCGTTGACCTGAACTATGAACAGAGCGAAAGCCTGAAGGCGTTAATAAGAAGAGCTGCGGAGTCTGGAGCTGGCGAAGCGCCAATATTCGCGAACCTCGTCGAGGAGTGAAATACCTGTTTCGTTGAGGGGATCAAAAGCGGCGTAAAACGAGTCGCCATTTAACATTTACTATTCATCAATCACCTGGCTAATCCAACTGGAAATAAGAATATGTCAGAACACGACTTTGATCGACTGGCCGCGATAGCGCTGCTAAATGAGATTTTGGAAACAGAGCTAGCCGGAGTTGTGCGCTACACGCACTATGCACTGATGGTGTTTGGCCATAACCGCATTCCTATTACGAGCTGGTTGCGCGGCGAAGCTAATACTTGCCTGGCGCACGCCAACGAGGCGGGCGAGTTAGTCACTCACTTCGGAGATCATCCTTCACTAAAGATTGGTGCGTTACTCGAAACCCACAAGCACGGAATCAACGACATTCTGCTTGAATCGCTTGAGGCGGAAAAATCCGGATTGCTCCTCTACAAGAAACTACTTGATCTTGTGCGCGACCGCTCCGTGATCCTGGAGGAATATGCTCGCAAGATGATCGCAGAAGAGGAGCGACATCTCGGCGAAGTTAACAAGATGTTGCGCAAACCGGGTGAGATAACGCAGTTTGCTATGAGCTAGCGTCTTTGACGGTCTGGGGAGGCAGTTGCAATTTACGGTTTCCCGCCTACAAAGGTTATAATTCGTAACTAAAGGGAGTTGAAAACAGTCATGACTAAATATCTTTTTTCTATGTGCTTTATTGGTGGTTGGCCTGATAGCAGTAGGGTCGGTGGCCGCTACAAATGATTCGCCCACAGCAGGGACGCCGGCACCTGAGTTCTCACTTACTACGAACGAGGGAAAGCAAGCGAGCTTGAAGGATTATCGAGGCAAATGGGTAGTGCTCTATTTTTACCCCAAGGATTTCACCAGTGGCTGCACCCTGCAGGCGCACAACTTCCAGCGCGACCTGGCGAAGTATGAAGCTATGAATGCTGTGATACTTGGCGTGAGCGTCGACAGTGCGGAGTCCCACAAGGACTTCTGTGCCAAAGAAGGCTTGAATTTCAAGCTACTCGCTGACACAGAGGCGAAAGTGTCTGATGCGTATGGTTCGGTAATGGAATACAACGGGGCGAAGCTTTCAGCGCGCAACACGTTCATCATCGATCCCAAGGGCAAGATTGCGCAGGTGTTTCTGAAGGTCAAACCTGCAGCGAACAGTGAAGAAGTCTTAGCCGCGCTCGCCACCCTCCAGAAGTAATCCCTCCTGGGATCGCGGGCGTTCCGCCTGCTGGGTAGAACGGATTATTTCGCTGTAACCACTATGCTTGCTCGGACGGCAGGCGAGACCTCTGCCGTACCAAGCTCCCAGCAGGTTATGAAGGAGTATTTACAACAGTCTTACTGATTAGCAGTTGGGCTCAAGTGCGAAAACCATCGCGCTTAACCAAAACCTCTTACTCAAATAATCTCAAGGTCAGGAAGGCGGACCCTGTCCCCGGTCTTACGCTGAGTGGTTTCGCAGCTTGAGGCGGGCACAGGGTCCGCCTTCCTTACCTCGAGATTACTAAGTGACCTGAGGTGACCAAGGCTTCAGGCTGTAGCGCAAACTGGTGCTTGTAGGGCCGCCGCCGCCAACGATTCCGCGCGGGGCGATGGTGTTAGATCTGCATTCACGCCATTCGCTTTCAGCACGAAGAACCGCCGGGAGACAGGGTGAGCAACATTTCGCCATCGTGAAAGTGGGCGCTCAGTGACAATCTCGAAACCGCACGCGCGAAACAAGGCTCGCCAGGCCTGTTCGAGTTGAAAGGTGCAAGGACCCCTGCAGTGTCGCCACTTGCGATCATGAATCCCGCACACAATACGGTCCCATCGCCCGATGGGAATATCCTCGTAGACAACCACAAGTCCTTCGCCACGTAGTACTCTACGCACTTCGCTCATTACCAGCTCAAAGTTTTGAGCATGATGCAACACGTAGCAAAGCAACACCGCATCGAAGGAATTGCTCAGCACAGGGAAGTGCCGCCCGTCATAACGCAGATATCCAATCCGGGCGTCGGTACTCTTTCCAACATCCAAGCCAACCACGTTCGAGCCCATACCAGTTAAATGGTGGGCGATAAATCCATTGCCGCAGCCGACGTCGAGCACGCGTCCTCTGTCTGGGATGACCCGACCGACTTCCACTGCCATATCGTATGCTCTGCCCACGGTGCGCCGCCGCCGCATGCGCTGCCACCGACGCCGTATCCCTGCTGATAAACCTTGTAAACCTTCCATTGATAGCAAACCCGGAAATGAACTCTCCGAAAGGACCAGAGCAAGCATGGTGCCGTGCCTGAGATTGGCTGAAGCATCCGCATTCATTGGGGAAAATGCGGAAATTGGCCAATCGATGCGGCATGATTTCTTAACCAGATGATGCAACAAAGGTCGGACGGTTGAACGCGGTATCTGTGAGGAATCGCAGGCGGGCTTATCCCCCAACCAAATCGCACGTGCCTCATAGCGGAGACTCCGGCAAGACGATCCACGAAATCACACGAAATATCACTAAGTACGTGCTGGGTTATTTCGTGCTGGTTCGTGTGATTTCGTGGATCGTCTTCTATGGAACTCCAAATAGGATATTACCCGAGGCTGACTAAGTTTCTTTGGGAAACCTTGCCTCTGGTATATTTACTGCTCGTTTAAGACGGCTTGAATTTAAAAACCATTTCCCACGAAAGTCATGACTAAACTCCTATCCGTCGCAAGCGTCTGCATTCTCTTTATGAACACCCTGGCTCAAACTGGATCGACCGTGAAGTCGCGTAATACTCTGCCCCCGGACTATTGGCCAATCGAGAAGAGCCAGCCGATCATCGACAAGACGCAGACGATACGCCTGGCTCCGGAGTTGGTCCACCTGAGTGAAGGTGAGCGGTTAGCGGTTACAAAACTCCTCGAGGTAGGGAAGATCTTTCAAGGCCTCTATGAGCAGCAGCGCCATCCGCAGGCCCTGAAGGCGTACTTCGAACTTGAGCAGTTGGATAGGCGATTAGGTTCGCCCGCGTCCACGCACAACCTCCTCACGCTTTATCGCCTGAATCAGGGGCCAATTGCGACGACGCTGGACAATAAGAGAGAGGCTTTCCTGCCCGTTGATGGGGTGCAACCGGGGAAGAACGTATATCCCTGGCCTGTGAAAAAGGATGAGATTGAATCCTTCTTTTCGGCTCGTCCTGAGAAGCGCGAAGAGTTGCTGGATTTGCGAACAGTCGTAAGACGTGCAACGGCGGAGAATATTAACCGCGACATTGCCAAACTCAGACAATATACGGTTCTCGATACGCTGCATCCGGGATTGAAACCAGACTTGGAAAAAATGTTGCGGGAAAGCGTGAGGGCGCCCCGCGGTCCAAAGTCCAAAGTCCAGGTTTCCGAGTCAACAACAGCTGCGAGCCAGACTTCTGGCACAGGACTCAAAACTCCTGAATTCTATGCTGTGCCGTATGCCTTAGCGTATGCGGATGAGCTGCTAAAAGCTTATTCGTTGTTGCATGAAGCGGCTGATGCGGTTGAGAAGGATGATCAGGAGTTTGCCAGGTATCTGCGAAATCGCGCACGCGATTTGTTGTCCAACGATTACGAATCGGGTGATGCGGCGTGGATCACCGGGCGCTTTAAGAACCTTAATGCGCAGATTGGTTCCTACGAGGTCTATGATGACGAACTCTATGGCGTGAAGACCTTTTTCGGTTTTAGTTTGCTCAGCACCCGAAAGCAAGAGACTACGGCGCTGCGCCAGGCGATGCGGGGTTTGCAGGCGCTGGAAGAATCACTGCCTTACGAACATCACAAGACCGTCCGCGAAGATATACCTGTCGGTGTCTACGATGTGATTGCCGATTTCGGCCAAACCCGCGGCGGCAACACAGCAACAATTCTACCTAATGAGAGCTACCTGGCGCGTCGTTATGGACGGACGATCCTGCTGCGTGCGAACATCATGCGCGAGCCAAATATTTTTGAGGGCACGTCGGCCACGTGGGAGGCAGCAGTGGCGCCCACGCACAAAGATGAGCTTAAGGCCGACGGGAACTTTTATCGCACGCTGTGGCACGAGGTGGGACATTATCTCGGCGTAGATAGGACAAAAGACGGGCGAGATCTGGATGAAGCTCTGCAAGAAAACTCCAGCGCTCTCGAAGAGATGAAGGCCGACCTCGTCTCGTTGTTTGTAGGCCCGGCCTTGCGGAAAAGAGATTATTACACCGATTCCCAACTGCGTGCCGTTTACGCCAGCGGCATCTTGCGCGTGTTACAGAACAACAAGCCACGCCGCGATCAACCCTACAACACGATGCAGCTCATGCAGTGGAATTTCTTTCTTGAGAACGGCCTGTTGCGTTTTGACCCCGCGACCAGGAAGCTCAGCATCAATTACGACAAATATCATGAAGTTGTTGGAAAATTGCTGGCGAAAGTTTTGCAGGTTCAATACGCAGGAGACAAGATGGCTGCCGATCGGTTCATCGAGCAGTACACTAACTGGGATGAAAACCTGCATGGCGCGGTGGCGAAGAACATCCGCGAGCAACAACGGTACCGGTTCAGGTTGTTCCAGTATGCTGAGTTGAAGGAATAGCCATCTATGCCCAAAGCTACGAGATTGCAGTGCGGCGCCTTGTCGCCGCTTTTCATCCTCCGGGAGAACGGTCTGAATAAGTAAGAGCTGAGTAACCGATACCAAAGCGGCGACAAAGCGCCGCACTCAGAAGTTTGGTCGCGCACGCTCTCAGCGGTTTGCCGGTTTTACCAGCAGCAAAGAAGGAGGTCTTTATGTCGCTCAATGGTAAGCACGCGTTGATTACGGGAAGCTCACGCGGTATTGGCAGGGGGATCGCGCTAAAGCTGGCGGAGCGTGGCGTGAAAGTGGCCATCAATTATTACGAAAATGAAGCTGCTGCCAACGATACCCTCGCAAAGGTCCGTGAGTGCGGTTCGGACGGCTTCGTTATCCAAGCAGACGTTTCGCGCCCTGAAGATATTGGCACATGTTCAAGAGAGTTAAGGAGGAGTTTGGCAATCTTGATATCTTCGTGAGTAACGCGCGCACTCAGCTACCAACCTTTTATCAAACACCCATGGACATCACCTTGGAGCAGTGGGACATGGCAATGGATTCCCAGGCCAAGGCCTTCCTGGTGGGAGTGCGGGAGTCAGCTCGTCTCATGGACCATGGTGGCAGAATCCTGGCCATTACCTATTCGCCGGGCGCTCGCACAGGAAGCTGGCAGCCCTGGGTCGCTATGGGATCTGCCAAAGCCGCACTTGACTCCCTGGTTCGCTACTTTGCGGTGGCCCTGGCTCCACGTGGTATTACCGTGAATGGTATTAGCCCAGGGGGCATATTCGGCGCGCCTAACCTGGTTGAAGGTAGTGTCTTGCGCGCTCTGCCACAAAAGATCCAGGACGACATTCAAGCCTGGCATGAGAGCGGTTGGACACCGATGAAACGGCTAGGAACTCCGGCAGACATCGGGAATGCCGTGACGCTCATGTGTCTGGAAGAAGCAGGCTTCATTACGGGACAAACTATCCATGTGGACGGTGGGGCGTCAATTATGGACACCGTGTTCCCGCTTGAAATTCAGCGAGGATGAATTCACGGATAGGACATGAAATGCTGCACAAGCAGGTTTGCTGAAAGTGGTGAGCAGTAATAGAAGCAGTAAAGCGATCCACGAAACACACGAAGTAACTCGAATTAAGGCATTCGTGTGGTTCGTGGATCGTCATTGCTTTCCAGCAGCCTGCAAAGTTCTTTTGCTAAACCTCGAAACCGCTTCATTTCCCGAGGGCGTTCCCGCCCAGGAAATTCTCTCGCAAACACACGACGGTATCGTGCAACGTCTCGCCCGGATCGCGAGACTTGAAAGAGAGTTCACGGGAGGCTTTAGCGCAGTTCAGATACCAAAAATACTGGGCCATTTCGATAGCGCCGGGCTCAACCGGCGACGCGAGGTTCCATTGCCTGAAAAGGGAATCGACCAACTTAGCGCCGCTCACTGCCATCCGGGAAGGCAACGCTATTCTCGGCGCTGCAATCTTCGTCAACCGCTCCAAACGGCCAAAGAACTTATTGAAAGTCCAGTTGGCCGCCCCGAGCAGGTAGCGCTCACCGTGCCGACCTTTCTTCATCGCCACACGAAAGGCTTTTGCGGCATCTCTTACATCTACAAAGCTCACACCGCCTCCCGGCATAGCGCTGATTTTACGCGCCATGAAATCGAGCACGACTTTGCTGGAGCTTAATCGTTCATCGCCCGGACCAAGCAACAGGCTCGGATTCATAATCACGAGTCGCATGGCTTTCCCATTGAAGCTCTGGAGGGCCGCTACCTCCTGATACGTCTTGCTTGCGTAATAGGGCCAGCGCGAAATTATATCCAGAGGCGGGGGATACGACTCGTCGGGAACAACCTCTCCGTCTTCCGTCACTGCAATGGTGCCGCTGGTGGAGGCCATCACCATTGTCTTAACGCCCTCGGCCTTGGCTGCTTCACACAGCAACCGCGTGCCTTCGACGTGCAGCGCGTACATCTCGCTAGCTCCATCGCGTTCGCGCGAAACCCTGCCGGCGAGATGATAAATGTCTCTGATTCCTTCCACGGCGCGGGCCACATCCGCCGTTTTTGTAATTGACCCCGCCAGTGTCTCAACCCCAAGGTCTACCAGCCAATCGGGGATTGAAGTGGCCATCACGCGAATATCTTTGGCGCCTTCCTCCACCAACTGGCGTACCAGGTGAGAACCAAGAAATCCGGTTCCACCAGTGATCAAAGTCAAGGCCCGCGGCCTTTTCTCAATTGCAGCGCGCCGCTTGGTGCCGGCTGTCACCGGCGTCATTCGTGCGGTTCGTTTTTGTGGGGTCTTCGGCATACGTTCAGATCAGTGATGAGTAATGAGTGATGAGTAATGAGTGACCAATTCAGCTCGCTGCGTGCCATGAGGTCAGTACCACCATGCGGTAGCGGGTGGGTCCATACGTCCAGAAATGCGCATCGCTTACCCACCCGCTACCCGCGCGGTGGACTGACCCGATCCATCGCACATCTCAAGTGGTGATCACTCATCACTCATCACTCAGTTCAACTAACCAGTTCTCCGGTTGCTTCGCGTTCAGCGAGCTGTGCACGACGCTCCGCTTTCCAACGTTTGCGCAGAGCGTTAGCGTCGAACGGGTTTCGCGTGTGGTCGCGCAGGTTTTCCACTTCGTGTTTCACTCGAGCAGCAATTAATCGGTAGGCTTCCGCCCTGGCCATGCCTTTAGTGAGTTCTTCGAGTTCTTCAATTGAGAGAAAGCGACCAATTCGAGCGCCTACCTCGCGGTTTTTGATGATGTTGGAGCCTTTGGGCATTGCCTCATGAGTGCCAACGAGATAGACGGGGAGAACACCGACGCGCGAAGCAAGCGCGAGATAGCCGACCACCGGTTTGAAATCAGCGATCTGGCCCGTGACGGAACGTGTGCCCTCAGGGAAAATCACGGCGTTGTAGCCCCGATCCAGAAAGGACCGGGCGTGACGCAGTGACTGCCGCAGCGAGCCCGTGCGCTCTATGGGAACAAGATTCGTGAAATTCTCCATTACCGCGCGCTTGTATTTATTGTCGAAGAAGTAATCCGCGGCGGCGAGAGCGACCAGGTCCTTGCCTGCTTCGCCAAGCGCCATTTTGGTGAGGCCCATGTCCAGATGCGAGGAATGGTTTGGAGCAACGATGAAGTTTGTATGGACGGGAATATTTGACTGCCCCTCGTAGCATGTCTTCAGGAACCTGTCGTAAAAGACACGTTGCAGCAGATCACCTGCCACGTTCCCCGCAACCCTGACAAACGAGGGCACATAGATCTCATCCGTATCCGGACGCTGATCGTCTGAGCGGGACATTGTTTCTGCGCGAGCAGCTGTCGAAGAACGCCGGACCACGACGCTCAGCAGCTCTTTCACATCTTGCACTTCGTTAAATCGCTCCGGCTCGGAAATCATGCCTCCGGCATTCTCAATAGCAGTCGCCAGCTCGACAAACATTAAGCTGTCGAATCCCAAATCAGCCAGGCGCGAGTCCATAGCGATCTCCCTCGCCGGACGGTTTGTAACCGACGCAATCACGCCAATTAGCCACTTGCCATCGGCGTCGGCTAACTCGCGCCTGGTGGAAGGCTTGCCGGCCTTCTGGCTCTCTTCCAGCGTACGCATGATTTGCAGGACTTCGCGACGCTTTACTTTTCGCGTGGCGGTTCTCGGCAACTCGACATCAGTAAAATGCAATACCTTTACGCGCTTGTAGTAAGGCAGAGAAGCCGACACTTCACGAAAGTGCTCCTCGACGCGGCGCCTTAGCTCATCGCGCGAAAGTGCGATGTCATAGTCATCATCGGGAACAACCAGACCGGCAACTTTCTCGCCGATACCGTCGGGCAGACCAACGATACTCAGCTCCTTCACGAACGGCGAATTAGAGTAGACTTCCTCAAGCTCGTCTGGATAAACGTTCTTGCCATTTGTGTCGACGATAATCTCTTTCGAGCGGCCCACCAGGTAAAGGTTGCCGGCGTCGTCTAGTTTTCCCAAATCACCGGTGTAGAGCCACCTTTGCACGAGTGCACTCCGCGTTGCCTCTTCGTCTTCATAGTACCCGAGCATTACGTTTGGTCCGCGAGCGATGACCTCACCCACGCCGCCCGCGTCAGGATCTGCTATTTTCACTTCCACCCCGGGCAGCGGCTTGCCAACACTGCCCATGAGCAACCGATTCTCCGGACGGGTGACCGTGAGCACTGGCGAAGCTTCAGTCAACCCGTATCCTTCCAGGATCGTGAATCCCAGACCCTGAAAATCCTTCTGAATCTTTTCATTCAGAGCCGAACCGCCACTGATGAAGTAGCGGATGCGGCCGCCCAGACCCTCGTGGATCGGGTAGAAAACAAACGGGCCTAAATTGAGCGGCGTGTTGTTGCGCAGCCAGGCGTTTCCCTGAATCAACGCATCGGCCGTCTTGCCAATCCAGTCGCTCCGCTCGTAGAGCTTGTTCTTGATCCGGCGATGCAACAACTCCCACAACGCGGGCACGCCGACCATTCCGGTAACGTGTCCGTTCTTAATTGCGCGCGCGAGAGCGTCACTAGTCAACTCGGGTAGATAAGTAATTTGCGCCCCACGGCTCAACGGAGTTAGAAAACCGGTCGAAAACTCAAATGTGTGATGAAGCGGCAAAACTGAGAGCACGCCATCCCTGGTCGACATGTCGAAAACCGACGATAGCATCGAGACCATGCTCGTGAGATTACGGTGCGAGAGCATAACCCCCTTGGGGCGACCCGTCGTGCCCGAGGTAAAGATTAATGAAGCTACTGACTGCGCCTGCACCTTTTGCGGCAGGAGGGCAATACCCTGGTCTTCGGTCTGCTCGTCGGACAGTGCGAAGACCTCACCAAATACCCAGACGCGAAGGTCTAAGCCTTCGTCAGCCAGCCGTTGGCGAAGCTCAGCATGATCCTGGTTCAACTTGTCGCTGAGAATGATCGCGGCGGCGTTACCCGCACGCGCGAAGTTAATGATCTCTTCAATCGAGCTTTCGGGATCTACTGGAATGCAACTAGCGCCTGCTTTGAGCACACCGAAGTAGGTCATACCCCATTCCGGCGCATTGTGGCTGAAAAGCATCACGCGATCGCCCGGCTTGATACCCTGACTTGCCAGAAAAGCCCCGGCGCGGGTGGCAAGCTCCCTCAGATCCGCATAGGTGTATTGTTCCTTGTGACCATCGCGCTCGATGCGCATGGCGACACGGGTCGCATGTCGTTTAGTCGAAGTCTCAAACAGCTCGAGCAGGTCACGATAGGTGTAGACGCGTTTGGGTTGTGCCCGCATGTCTTCTTCGAGGGTCGGGAATACCCACTTCTTCAGGCCAGGCAGGTGGATGTTTATCCAATAGTCGTACCAGTCAAGCTTTTCCGGATTCCACGTTAAAAGCGACTGCTCATCCGCACTGATGCGTTCGAACAACGAGCGGATATTGTCAGAGCGAAAAACGTAGGCATTCTCGATCGTAAAAGGCCGAAATAGCTCGAATGCCTCCGTGGTCTCGCGTGTAATTTCCTCGACACGATCTACGCTTGTCTTTACCCGATCAATGACTTCAACAACACGACCCCCACCCCAGCGTGGGCGAGCGCGGTCCAGCAAGGCTGAAGCCTTCTTTGCCGCGGTATTAAACATGGGAATAGAGGTCTTTTCGAATCGGGAGGTGGAGACCGGCCGAGGCTCCATCCTGGCGGCAATTTCGTTCACCAGTTTGATACCGGTCGTTTTTTCTTGAAAGTGCTTTCGCTTATAGAGGCCGACTAAAGTGATGATTCGTTCCATATTGTTTGGATTCGAATCTCCGGTGGCGGCTTGATGGACCAACTGGGGCTTTTCGACACAAGCCTGAGCGGCAACTGCCAGCATCACTGCCCCAACCTGATCCACTGGGGTGATATCAAGAATCAGTTTCTCATTCGCTGGAACCTGCGTTTGTCCCTTCAGGACGAGGAAAATAATCGGAGCGGTGGTTGTGAAGCCTTCATTCCATCCGGGGAAGGGATAGGCAAGAGCTGATTCAACAATACTAGGCCGCACAATGCTGCGAACCATTTCCGTTTCAGCAGCAACCAACTGTTCGCCGAGGGCCTTCGTATAAGTGTAAATATTAGGCCAGCCCCACCAAGCCGACCTTTCTACTCCCAGCTCCGTTAGCCTGGTACGTGTCCAAACCTTCCTTTCCCGCGCGACCGCGAGTCCCAAAGCATCAGGATCGTCCTCATCGCGGCCTTCTTCAATAAGCCGTTTGCGCGCCAGGTCGCGAAACCGCGCAACTATCATCGCGTCTTTGGCTTCCTCCTTTACGCGCACTGCCAGCTTGGCACAGTCTGCAATCTCCCGGTCGACGGAGAATTCCACGCCCGGCAATTCATGCTTGCGTGGGAAATAACCTATTACAGGATCACTCTCCCAAACCGCGCCGGAGCGGTTGCCCGCGACGAAACAAGTGGAAACATGGACCAGTGCCGGCCGTTTCATGCGCCGGGTAAAGGCGATTACGTTCTGGGTGCCTACCACATTTGTGCGCAGCGCGCTTTCCAAGGTTGGATTGAACGTGACATTACCGGCGCTGTTAATAACAACGTCGATATCGCCCGCTACTCGTTGTGCTTCCTCCTCGCTATAGCCGAGATTCACTTCGCCAATGTCGCCCCCCAGCACCGCAACCTTGTCGCGTAAGAAACCTTCCAACGCATTCCCGTAACGCTCTCGCAATGGGTCGAAGGGCGGCGCCGGGATCACGCTGTTCCAGAAGCGCGCTTCTGATTCCTCCTGCGAGCGAGCTCGGACGGTGACATACACCCGGCCGACGTTAGGAAAGCGATAGAGCAGCATGCTGAGCGTGACCTTCCCAAGAAAACCGGTACTACCGATCAGGAAGAGCCTTCGATCACGGAAAATCTCTGTAGGCGATAACTTCATTTCTTCATTCCATGTCAGCGATGGCGATGATTGGTTGATGCAACATTGTGATCTCAGCAGAACTGCCCATGTAACTTCGCGCCATGGCTATAGCCTCGGTGAGATTGTCGGCGCGTTCCCAGCCCATCATGGCGGGCACGTGAGCGTTTTCCGCTCCTGCAGCGATCACCTTGCCGACGTGCTGGCGTCCATTCTCGCCCCAGTACCACATGAAAAATGGATGCGAGCCGTGATAGGCGTTACCGCGCCGGTACATTTCGACGTAACTCGGATTATTCGCAAACTCCTGCTCATACTTATCGCGCAAGACGTTTGCATCGCGCGTCTCAGGTAATAGGCGGTTGAAGAACTCGATGTAGCTGGGATGGAAGTTGTGATCGAATTCGTCGGTGCACGGGTGGTGCAAAACCAACGTGCCGCCTTTTTTGAGCAAAGGCTTGCCGCGGTACATGTTGAAGTGATAACCGAGCGCCATCACCTGCACGAGCAACGGATTCAAAATCGAATTGATGCTATAAGGCGACATGTCAGGAACAGGACAGATCAGGATGTCACACTGGCCCTCGATGGGCACCACATACTGCTCCATGCTCTTGGCGATGATGCGGTCGTGAACGGCATTTGTGCGTCCAGCGTGGCAGGCAATCATCTCGTAGTTGCTCTTGAGTGAGTTATACATCGCGCGCTTGGCCGGACGCGGCATCTTGCCCATCCCGAAGCGCATGGCTTCATACTTCATGCGGTCGAAGGCGGAGAAATCATCCTCATTCTTCGTCAGAAATCCCATGTCAGCGCCAAATATGTAGTTGTTGACTGTCGTCTCTATGTGGAAAACGTTGAGATGCTCGTCCGCGATTTCACCGACACGGCTAATTACTCGCCCCAGCTCCGACCCGGCGGGGTCCATGTAACTATTAGACGCGCGGATCACATCGGGGTTGTGATGCGCGCGCAGCGACTCATAATCGCACAGCCCGACTCCCACAGATTTATGCCCGCCGTTCATAGGTACAAAGTTGAAATTCAGGTAGATGAGCAGGTCGCTCTCGGCGGCGCGCCGGTTTAGGCGCAGTGGTTCTTTGTGGCGATTTTCCCCGATCAGGACAAGATTGCTCGGGTCTTCAGCGTCGTGGTTGTAATAGCGGTCCGGATAGAAGTCGTCCCAGATTTTCTGGCCCGCCATGCGCTTCATCTCTGGGGCCGTCATCCGGCGATGCAAGGAGATGGCGATGATGATGTGCACGTCATCAACGCCGTGGCCGTGAAGCATCTCAACCAGGATTTCGAGAGCGGTTTGGCGAATGTCGGGCGTTTTCATCGGCGGGATCGGCATACTGATGTCGTCCACGGCGATGGTAACTTTCATTCCTGGCTCCAGCTGCGCAAATAGCGGATCACAGTCGTGCGGGTGATTGAGCGCAAAGCGAATAGCAGCTTCACGATTGGCCAGCCCTTTGATCGGCGGGTTGGGATAGATCACGCGCGTGCCGACGGGCAAGTCTTCGAGAATGAAATCCATGCCCGAAGCCAGGATGCGCGGTGCGCTGTCGCGGTCAATGTAGACAACTGATTCGTGCGTTTTGCGTCGTAGTTGTAAGCTCATCGTTGGTAAAATATTTGCCCACCGTCGTTACTTCAAATTGAGTATCGGCCAATCGTGATGCAACGCGGTTTGCCGGAGACGCATGTCGGGGTTAATCGCCGCTGGGTGACCGACAATCGAAAGCATCGGCAAGTCACTCATGCTGTCGGTATAGGCGTAGGAATCGCTGAGACTAAGACCCTCACGCTCAGCGTAGACTCGGATCCACGATGCTTTCGTCGCCGCAGCCATCACCGGCGGCAACAATCGCCCGGTCGCTCGGCCGTTAACGAATTCGAGCCGATTAGAGACATACTCACTAATTCCAAGGTGTTCCATCAATGGCTTCACTGAAACATCAAGCGCCCCGGTAACCACAACCTGCCGCAACCCAAGACTGCGCGACTTCTCGAGCAGTTCATATGTTCCTGGGAAAACCGCGGGCTTCAGGACCGTTTCAAATAGCTCCTGGGCAAAGAACCGCAAACGGTCTTCGGATTCCCCCTTGTAGCGTTTGAAATAGAGGTCGTTGAATACTTTTCGACTATACTGATCGGTGATAGCAAATACCGGAAGACTCAAAACGGTGGCGGCGCTCCTTTTGAAACTGCGTAAGAGTCCCGTCTGGTTCTTCGCATAGAACGCCAGCGTGTGGACCAGGTTCGTGCTAACCAGAGTGCCTTCGAGGTCGTAAAATGCTGCCGCTGCCAAGCTTCCTCCACCAGGGTCTAACTCGCGAATTGGTTCGCCTGACCCCACTACACTGCTGTTGAATGGATTCAAGGGTTGCCAATATACCCTATCCGGCGGCTTTTGAGGTAATCTGAATTTCATGTGTATGTGAGCACCATACAATCGAGGTCCGAATTGACATGAGGATCAGGAAAAACCAGCCTAATCGCCCATATCTCAACTTGGTTTTGTTGCTTCAACTACTCGTGATTGGCGCGCTTTCCTGCCGAAACCGGCCCCCGGTTGCGCAGGAGGGCGGAGGAGATGGGGATCGAGCGGTGGCGGCGCAGAAAATAGCCGAGGCTGACAAGCTTTACGGTCAGCGGGATGACCTATCAAAGGTAAGGCAGGGGGTCGCTTTGCTCAGACAGGCCCGGACCGCTGACTACGGCAGTTATGAGGCCGCCTGGAAGGCGGCGAAGTACAACTATTATTTGGGCGCGCACACGGAAGACGAGCGCGAACTAGACGCGGCTTTGCGTGAAGGCATAGACATTGGCAAAATTGCCATGCAACGC
>JBPCIQ010000183.1:0-10697 GCA_051006135.1 Pyrinomonadaceae bacterium
TGTTCAACCGGCCTTCGCGACCTGCAACCGGCGAGATAATACAACGCCCTTCGCGACGCTGGCCGCCCTAAAGTTTCACCATGGTATATGCTCGCGTCAGCGAGCAGCGCTACTCCTAACGGAGTTCTTGCGTCTCACCTGTCGCATGCTATAAACATGGAACCCCTAACGGAGTTCCCGGCCGCAAGTGATGTAATTATGTCTGGAAGAAATCATTCATGGTCTTGCCGTCGAGGCAGCCGGGCCTTTTCATTTTTCGGTCAAAGGGCTTGAACGATGCGTGTTGGCATATTGACTGGCGGTGGCGATGCTCCCGGATTGAACCCGGCAATTAAGGGTTTGGTTTATCGGGGTTCACAATTAGGACATGAAGTAATCGGCTTGTTTGACGGCTGGCGAAGTTTGCTGAATCCGCTTCCTGACGTACTCCCGCTCAACCGTGGAACGGTGCGTCGGTGGGATCGCGATGGTGGTACCAACCTTGGCTCGTCCCGCACGAATCCCTTCAAACAGATGACCGAAGGCGAAGAGTCGCACGATAGATCAGGAGAAGTAATTCAGAACATTGAAAAACTCGGGCTTGATGCTGTCGTGGCCTGCGGCGGTGAGGACACCCTCGGCGTAGCGGCAAAGCTCGCGCTACAGGGAGTGCGTATCGTTGGGATCCCAAAGACGATCGACAAGGACCTGCCAGGAACTGATTACACCCTGGGCTTTGATACAGCTCTGCGCAATGTAACGGAAGTGATTGAACGATCCCGGACTCCGGCCGGCTCGCATGGCTGGGTGCAGATTATCGAAGTGATGGGACGGCATGCAGGCCATCTAGCTTTATGGTCAGGCGTTGCGGGCCAGGCACACCTCATTCTCATCCCAGAACTTCCTTTCCGCTACGAGAGAGTTTTCAATCTTCTGCGCGAACGACTTGGAGAGCCCGGACTGGCCAGGGGACTTTCGCAGCGGCCGCGCTATTCTGTGATTGTCGCTGCTGAAGGGGCCAGCTCCGAAGATGGAGGAACGGTAACGATCGACGACCGCCCTGACGCTTTTGGGCACGCACGCCTGGGCGGCATCGGTGAGGTGCTTGCCCGCAGGGTCATGAGCGAGACGCCATACGAAGCACGAACAGTGATGCTGGGCCATCCTCAGCGCGGCGGATCCCCAAGTCCGGTTGATCGCATCATGGGTTTATTGTTTGGAGCGCGCGCTGCCGACGCTGTAGCAGCAGGAGATTTCGGAATGATGGTATCAGCTCGTGGCATTGCCCCGGCCTGCGAAATCTCACTAGTCGAAATCTCAGTTGTGTTCGGAGGACTCAACGTTGTGGACGTTGATCGTTATTACGACACTAAGCGTTATCACTTGAGAAATATCGGCATGTAAGTCCGTGTAGCTTTAAACCGGTAAAATGCAATCATCACCCATCAGCCAACATTTAGAAACGTACGTAATGATTCTCCTGGTTATCTTGATCTCGGCCGGACATGTTTCGGCGCAGGACCAGCGCTGTAAAAGTAAACTCAACGATCTTCCGGCTGCGGCGGAGTTGAAAGGCTTTCGCCTCGGGATGACGATGGATCAGGTGAAAGCAAGAGTGCCCCAGGTAGTATTCGGACCCACCGATCCCCTCGGCGTGTCGAAGACAAGCATTCATCCTTTCTTCGATCCGCGCACCGACAAATCCACCTTTGAGGGGGTCAGAACCGTTTCTCTCGACTTCCTTGACGGCCGGTTGACTTCCCTTTGGATAGGCTATGATAGCTCAGCAAGATGGCCCACTGTTGACGACTTTGTGCGGGGGATTTCGCAATCCCTTATGCTTCCCAACGCGTGGGTACCCTGGAAGTCACGCGGGCAGCAACTGAGATGTGCAGACTTTGAGATGACCGTTACTATGGTCGCGGGTGGCCCAAGTTTCCGCATCCAGGACCAGACGGCTCAGGAAGCGTGGGTTGCACGCCGGCAAGCGCAAGCGGAGCAAGAATCTGCAGCAGAGGAAAGCAATTCGGAGGAGGAAGTGATTGTCGGTGATAGACAGACCAAGATCTACTATCCAAAAGACTGCCAGCCCGCGAAGGAAATTAGCGAAGCGGACCGCGTAGTTTTCAAAACCAGGGAAGAAGCGGAGAAAGCAGGATTTAGACCACCCAGGAACTGTTCGTAAACTGTTAATTCTGTCGAGTTCAAATGAAAGGAGTCGATGATGCTTAAGGAGTTCCGTGATTTTATTGCTCGGGGTAACGTAATCGATCTGGCCGTCGCAGTAATAATCGGCGCTGCATTCGGGAGGATCATTACTTCGCTGGTCGAGGGAATCATCATGCCGCCCATAGGTATGATGCTTGGAAACGTCGATTTCACAAACCTGTTCATCGACCTCTCGGGCCAACGTCCAGTCTCGCTGGCTGATGCCCAACTCAAGGGACTACCGGTAATCGCTTACGGGTCGTTTCTCAACGACGTGATCAGTTTCTTGATCATTGCGTTCGTGGTCTTTTTAATCATAAGGGCGATTAACAAGCAGAAAGCCGAGCAGACTCCGGCGCGAAAGGATTGCCCCTATTGCTTTACCGCGCTCCCTCTGCCAGCTACACGGTGCTCGGCATGTTGCGCTGAGCTGGCGACGTAGCAGTGCGCGGCGACAGGGACGAGGCGACACGGAGACGCGGCGACACGGAGACGCGGCGACACGCGGACGCGGCGACACGCGGACGCGGCGACACGCGGACGCGGCGACACGCGGATTAGCATCTCAGCTTTCCCGTCACTCCGTCTCCCGTCTCCCGTCTCCCGTCTCCCCTTCTTCCCTTCTCCCCTTCTCCCCGTCCCCGTGTCTCCCCGTCCCCGTGTCTCATCCCCGTGTCTCCCCGTCCCCGTGTCTCATCTCCGTGTCTCCCTTTCTCCCTTCCCTTTCCCTACCAATAATCTCGGCACTAATCTAGACTCCCGATCATGCGCGAGTGCCCCCGTTGCGAAACTTGTTACTCGGACGAGATGCTTGTTTGTCCGGCCGATGCGACAAACACAAAGCACACCCTGCCGGGACCATGCCTTATTTCAGGGCGTTACCAGCTCGAAAAACGTATTGGACGTGGAGCAATGGGGCAGGTTTATCTTGCGCGCGATCAGAATCTGGTCACCCGCCGAGTGGCGGTAAAAACTGTTCGGCCGGACATACTTAACAATGAAGATCTCCAGGAAGGAGAAGCTATTGCACGCTTCGAGCGCGAAGCGCGGGCGGCGGCTTCGATTTCCCACCCCAACATCGTTGATGTGACGGATTTTGGTCAGAGCTCTGAGGGCGTCTTCTTTCTTGTGATGGAATACGTCGAGGGTGAGACTCTTTATCAACTCCTGCGACGTGAAGGCACGCTCAATACGCATCGCACGACCGCGCTCCTGCGACAGATCATCGCCGGTGTTGAAGCCGCACATGATGAAGGCGTACTTCATAGGGATCTTAAGCCGGCAAACATATTTATCATGCAGCAGCGACGAAGAACCGTTAGCGCAGATGACGGTTTTGTTAAGGTGGGAGACTTTGGGCTGGCGAAGATAGTTCACACGGATCGCTCTGAAACCGTGAGCGGACCCGAATCGAGAGGGGTGATCGGAACGCCGGAGTACATGGCGCCGGAACAAATGCAGCCCGGTGCGGTGCTCGATGCCCGAGCAGACATCTACGCGCTTGGCACAATCGCCTACCACATGCTCGGCGGACGCCCGCCTTTCACGGGAGATCTCACACAACTCATCGCACAGAAACTGATGCAGGAGCCGCCACCTTTGGCCTCGCTACGTTCGGACATTTCCAGCGAAGTCGAGCGTGCGGTAATGCACGCACTCGCCAGAGACCCGGCCGGTCGACCGACGAGCGCCAGCGATTGGTTGGAGGAGTTTGAAGCCGCGACCAGAGGTCAGGCTGAAACTGTTGGTAAGGGGGAATCGCGCGTGGTCATTCTGGCGCCCACCGGTTCCGAAGTTTACGTGGATGACGAGAGATGCGGAAGTGTCGGCCGCTCAGGCCGAGTTATCCTTAATTCAATAGTTCCCGGCAAACATGTTCTTAGGGTTGCTCGTGCCGGTGAAACAGACGACGAGCGGGTGATCGAAATTCGTCCTGACGGCGCGGAACAGATCATCCAGGCGCAGTTTAAGAGCGCGCCCTCGAGCGATCAATTGACCCCGTCGCGCGGCGGTAGTCTCGACAGTAGAACTGGCGGTGACGAAATTGCCCCCGGCCTTGTAATGTGCAGCCGCTGCCGCTCCCGATTTGCTGAAGGCGTGAAATACTGTGGCCGTTGCGGGAACACCACTTTTCACTCAATCCCAGCGCATAGCCCAGCCACGGGGGCAAGCGTCCCGGGGTCTGCTTCGCAAAAGCCTGCCGGCATAACGTGTCCTCGATGCGGTCAAAACTATTCTGGGGCAACGAGGTTCTGCGGCAAGTGTGGTATTCCTATCGGCACTTCTCAGCTTGACTGGAAGGCGCCCAGGCCCGTGGAGGTCATCTGCAAAATATGCGGAACGAGCTATCCAGGGGCAACAAAATTCTGCGGTCGCTGCGGTAAACCAATAATACCTTGAGCACGGTCGTGCTTTCCTTAATAATGTCCCTGGTAGTTTCACAACTGCCTCCAAGTTCACAAGGCCCCGCTAGATCACAAACAAACGGACCAGGCTGGTAAATGAAACGCTGCCCAAGTTGCAATCGCACGTACGACGACATAACGCTTAACTTCTGTCTGGAAGACGGAAGTCCGCTCGTTGCTGAAGCGGCTACGCCATCGGACCCCAACGCTACCTGGCGGTTTCCGACGCCGCGCGATACGGCCGAACCTGCGCCGACTGAGATTTATCGTCAGCCGAAGCCGCTGCTCAACCAGGTGCCGGAAATGGCACAACCACGGCCGTCGCCTGTCGCACAATATCCGGCCTATCAGCCGCGGCCGCAGAAGAATTCGAATGCCATTTGGTGGATTCTCGGGGGCTTTGTCGTGTTTGCCGTACTCGGCATTGGGCTGTTTGTGGTGATCCTGGCGCTCGCCAGTTTGGATTCAAATGAGAACGCTAACGTAAATGACAACTCGGCCGTTGTTGGCCGCGAAGGAAACGAGAATAAAGCTGGGCAGACAAACACCAATGCCGGCGACACTTTGCCCGCTTCAATGATTGACGACTTCTCATCAGAGAAATGGAAAACCGGGAACTACCAGTATGGTGACATCTGGTATGTCGACGACGAGTATCACATGCGCTCAAGAGAGAAGACGTATATCGTCATGTATGCTCCGTCTGGTGAGTACAATACAGAGAATGCCAAAGTTCGCGTTACGACGCGCAGCGTTGATGGGACATCACCAGCTTCCGGCTATGGCCTCATCGTGCACGGTGAGAAGTCAAAAGAGGATGAACTCGAAGATTATGCGCTGCTTATCTATACAGGCGATGAACCACAGTACCAGGTGGTACTGCATAAAGCGGGAAGCCAAAAGATTCTCGTGCCCTGGACCAAGTCTTCGGTTATTCGCCCTGGCACAAGCCCTAACCAATTGGAGATACGCTCTCAAAAAGACGAACTTTCCTTTTATGTCAATGGCAGTTATCTCACTCGAATCACCGACAGCGAAAACTTCAAGCGGGGGGTCGCGGGTTTTTACACCAGTGAAATAGCCGAAGTTGCGTTTGACGATCTGGAGATCGAAAGATAGTCCGCCCTTCGCGATTTTAAGAGCAATGCAGGTCAATTTAAGAGTATTGGCTGGTCCTTATAAAGGCAGGGTTTTCACTTTCGATCAGCACGATACGTTTCTGATCGGACGCACTAACGACGCCCATCTCAGCCTGCCTGACGATCGTTTTTTCTCACGACACCACTGCCTGCTGGAAATCGACCCGCCTCGTTGTTTTTTGCGTGATCTCGGTTCGACAAACGGTACCTTTGTGAATGGCCTAAGAGTCGGGGAGGCATTCCTGAAGCATGGCGATCAAATACAAGGGGGTGAGAGCATCTTATTTGTTGAGGTAAATGCGCTGGAGCGGGACAGTGACCACTCCACCGTACTCAACCACCCCGTCCCCACACAGCCGGCCATTGTCTTAGTCGACTGTTTGAACTGTGGTAGACGCGAGCAGGCTCAAGCCTCCAGTCAGGGTGAACATCTGACCTTTCTTTGTGAGGACTGTCGCGAAGAGTTAAAGCGCACGCCTCAGCCGATCCCGGGCTACGAGATGGTGAGAGTGCTGGGTCGGGGAGGAATGGGCTGCGTAATGCTTGCACGCGATCAGAAAACCGGACGCCCTGTGGCGATCAAGACGTTGCTTCCTGAATGCGCTGTAAGCGATAAGGCGATGCGCCGCTTTATGCGGGAGATTGATGTCGGAGCCGCGCTTAAGCATCCCAACATCGTCACCTTTCTCGATCGGGGCGCAAATAACGGTGTCGTGTATTTAGTGACGGAGTTCGTCGAAGGCTCAGATGCTGCGAAACTTGCCGATGCGCAAGGCGGTCAGCTTCCCTGCTCCGAAACTATTTCCATCGTTTCGCAAGCGCTCGATGCCCTCTCCTACGCTCACTCCGAAGGCTACATTCACCGGGACATCAAAGACCAGAACATCCTCGTCAGCGGCTCTGGACCCAATCTGGTGGCAAAGCTGACCGACTTTGGTCTCGCAAAAAGCTTTACTCAGTCGGGTTTGAGCGGCGTAACTATGGCAGGGGAAACCGCCGGCACGATTGCCTACATGCCTCCTGAACAACTGAGAAACTTTCGTGACGTTCGGCCACAGTCAGACATTTATGCTCTGGGGATGACGACCTACAGCCTGCTCACTGGCGGACTGGCGCTCAACCTGGAGCGCAAGTCGAGTATTGCCGAAACCATCAAAGCAATATTCGACCAGCCACCCGTCCCATTGCGTGAACGTGCTCCTCACATTTCGCAGCAGGTTTGCGAAATTGTTGATCGGGCGCTGCTCAAAGACCCGGCCCAAAGGTGGCAAACGGCCGGCGCGATGCGTACAGCCCTCATGCACGCCAGTTAAGCTCACCTTGTCAGAACCGGGAGCGACCGGATCCCACCACTCAGTCAGCTGGAACTAAGTAGTGCAGCATGCCACTGGCCAGGGAAAGCCGGAAAGTCCAATAATAATAAGGCTTTACTTATCCCAAACAGGGGCCGCATAATACGTGACCCACCTGCCGCAGGACCGCGGCAACCGTTTTTGAGGTAGACTAGTCCCTCTAAGACTACCGAACAACGCAGTCTTTGAAGTTGCGAACCGTCGAGGAGACTTTGAGATGAGATCGATTTGGAAGGGTCACATAAGGTTCCTTCTGGTTGCGATTCCCGTACGCATCTATAACGCAATCGAAACGGCCGAAAGAATTCAGTTTAATCAACTGCACCGCGACGACTATGGCCCCATCGGCTATGACAAACGCTGCAAGAAGTGTAGCCAGGTGGTGACTAACGATCAGATCACCAAGGGCTTCCAGTATGAACCGGATCGTTACGCGATTATCGAACCTGAAGATATTGCCAAGGTAAAGATTAAGACTACCAAAGCTGTGGATATCATTGGCTTTGTCGACGCGGAGGAGATCCCCGCTACTTTCTACGACTCCCCATATTTCGCCGGACCGGACGGTCCGGTCGCCGAAAAGCCCTATGCTTTGCTGCGGGAAGTGATGAAGCAGACCGGCAAGATCGGCATCGGCAAGGTTGTGCTGCGCGACCGCGAAGACCTCGTGGCCCTCTTCCCTCACGAGAAAGGGCTGGTGCTGCAAAAGTTGCACTATCCGCACGAACTCAGAAGTATGGGGGACGTTCCGGACCTCGATGCGGCACAGAAAGTCGACAAAAATGAACTTAAGCTCGCTAATACTCTGGTTGAGCAGATGACTACGAAGCTGTCAGAGATCGATACCACCGATAACTACCACGAAGCGCTCAAAAAAGTGATCGAGGCGAAAATTAAAGGTAAGAAGACGGTTGAATTTGAGGTTGAAGAACTGCCAAGACTTGATATCATGAGCGCGCTTAAGAAGAGCCTGCAACAATCGGGTCGTAAGCCGATGGTGAAGGCTGAAAGCACGGCGAAGAAAAAGCCGCAGATCACTCTGGTTAAGCCGATGGCCAAACCAAAGGCGGCTAAGAAACGAAAGGCGTCCTAAGCTTCCCTGTTATAGATGAAAGAAAACAGCAATAAGGTCCTCTCCTTCCCCTCATCCGTCCCAGCGAAGGCAGACTACCAACGTGTCAAGTCAAACTATTCGGTTCGCGAGATAAAACAACTCTTCGGCTTGAGTGAACGCACGATTCGCCGGTGGACCGAACAGGGCATCATCCAGGCCACCGCCACTCCGGATTCCAAAGATTACAATTACGACTTCCACGCGCTTACTCAGTTTCGACGCGTACGCGAATTGCGCTCGCAGGGCCAGAGCATTCGTCAGATCGAAGCTGAGTTGCAAGGGCAGTTGAATCTGTTTCGAGCTGAGGTTGGACGGCTGGCACGCCTGCTAACTCCTTTCGAGGAGGCGCTGCTGCTGCACGAGCGGGGAGATGCCAAAGCCGCAGAGTGTTATCTGGAGGCGATAAGCGAAGGCGACAACGTGGCCGAGGCTTACTGCAACCTGGCAATCATCAATCTTGAACAAGCAAACATCGCAAAAGCGCTCGACAATTTCACGCTTTCCCTGAAGAGTGATCCACGCCACCTCGAAGCCCATTACAACCTCGGGAACCTCTATTATGACGCGGGCGAGCTTCGGCTGGCCCGTCTTCACTATGAAGCAGCCACGCAAATCGAACCCGGTTTCTCCCTCGTCTATTTCAATCTCGCGCTTGTCTATCACAAACTCAACGAAGGCGTAGCGGCCGCGGCCGCCCTTGAGAAGTACATGGAACTTGAACCAGACGATGAAGAGACTGAAGCCCTCGAACAACTGTTAAAGGCAATGAAGGATCCGCGGCAGCCGGCGCGCTGACTATCGGGGCGTGCGGAACGGCCTTGAGGCAAATTGGAGCAACGCGTTCCTCTTGATTACGGGCCACACGGCACGCCATCTAAACGGTCTTCTTTCACCATTTAACATTTACGATTTACTAGAATTTGGCGGTGGGCGGCAAGGTCTCCAGCCCACCTGGCTCGTAGAGGGGATCGCAAGAAGGTGAACGATCCGCATTACGTAGGTACTCTGGAAAAAGGGCCAATAATGGTGCGATTCCCAAAAGCAGCGCTCATTTTGCCGTCCTCAGCTAACCGATGTCGCCACCTGTAACTGAGCCGGGCTAGTGTAAAAATCACGAAGCCGAGGCCGACTTGAACCGGGCACAATCATTGCTAGCCAGTTGGACCAATTAGGTTTACAATTCACTTCCCTGTTTTTCTCTTCCCGCAATTGAAAAATTGTTTATGGAGGAATTCCCCCCATGCAGGCTAAATGTCTTATCCTCTGCGTAGACGACCACGAAGACACCTCAGAAATGCTTAAGCTTCTGCTTTCTCATGAAGACTACGAGGTAGTCACAGCAGTGACCAGCGCCGAAGCTCTCCAGCTCGCACAGAGTCAAGAGTTTGATCTTTACGTGCTGGACAAGCACTTGCCGGACGGCAGTGGTCTCGAGCTTTGCGGGAAACTGGGCCAGATAACGCCCGACGTTCCTACCATGTTCTATACCGGCGATGCTTACGAGATACACAGGCAACAGTGCATCGCAGCCGGCGCTGATGGCTACGTAGCGAAGCCCGACATTGATGGTTTGATTGGTGGTGTTCGCAAACTACTGTCGCAAAGAGAGTGTGCCGCGAAGGTGTGAGGCATCCTGAATCGTTGGTGCTTCGGATATCATGATTGCCTTGTTTTATGCCCGAGTTAAATCTCTTGATCTACCACTCTTCAGCACATCAAGAGCCAGCACATCAAAAGGGCGAGCCAGGATCAAGAGGGCGTGCTTGACACCTCATTTAGCCCACGTATAATTCCTCTCCGCATGCGGGCCGTTAGCTCAGTTGGTAGAGCAGCTGACTCTTAATCAGCGGGTCGGAGGTTCGAGCCCTCCACGGCTCACCAGTTTTTCTTAGCAAATCTCAACTTCTTGCAATCGCTCCAATTTCACGTACACATATCGCGTACACATTGGGGCGAGATCTGTGCAGTGACGTGTCAACGACCACGAACTGGATGCGCTCGCAGTGCGGAGGCATCAATCCCACTACATTTAACGCTTTCGCGTAATGAAGCCTTCGCGATCTGTTTTGCTGCCCGGATCGTTGGATCAGTGACTGCGGCGCTAATCAGACTCACGTTTCCATTCAAATAGTGCATCGTTTTGGACCCCCTTGGCTCGACGAAGATAACCTTTCAAGCTGGGTTGGGTCAGCCCGAGTTGCTCCGCAGCCGATTTTAATGTTCCGCCAGTCGCCTGGCGGGCGGCTTCGATGCTGCAATACTTTGCCCGTTTGGTCCATTGCTTGAAAGTCTCCCCGCGGCGTATCACACATACTTCTAACGGCAGGATGATGTCACCCTCATTGGCTATAGAACGAAGGTAAGCGTGCTGCTCGGCCGAGCGGGCGTTCTCGCCACCGTTAAGAAGAAAGGCGTTCGCAGCAGCAGGGAGAGTCTCCCGATTGCCCCTCGCGCCAGAGAGCTGACTCTCTCCTCGAGAATGCAGCCTGTTCAGAGCAAA
>JBPCIQ010000184.1:0-28871 GCA_051006135.1 Pyrinomonadaceae bacterium
ATCTACATCATGTCAGTCGATACCACTGAACATTGAAGGTTGAGGGGCGTCCCGCCGTGGGCGCCCCTTGCACCCCGAATCTGGGGCGACCACGGAGGGACGCCCCCTATAATTGCATCGACGGACCACTAAGGAGTGAATGCTTATGAGCGCACATGTTGAAGAGCACGAACATTTTGCGGGCAGCAACAAGCTTTTTACTTCCATCTGGGTCTGGTTAGTAGTGTTGACTCTGTTAGAAATTGTGCTGGCTTACCGGCCGATGGAAATCCATTACATGCTGACCATTCTGCTGGGCCTTTCGATCATCAAGGCTGCGTTGATCGTAGCTTATTTCATGCACTTGAAGTTTGAGCGTCTTAGTTTGATCCTCACAATTGTTCCAATGCTCGTGATCTGCATATGCTTACTGTTTGTTTTCTTTCCCGATAGCTTTAGATCACATGGTCTGCGCTATAAGTTTAAGGAGACGCCTCCGGCGACCTCTGCTGAGGAGAGCCATTGATGAAGGCTGCGCGGGTGTGGCTAGTTTTAGGTCTTACTATTGCGACGTTCCTGGCGTTTGAGCCGTCAGGCCTGGCGCAGTGTGCGATGTGCCGTGCATCGCTTGCGGGTTCGAACAACGCGTACTTTATCAGGAACTTCAATATTGGGGTGTTGGTACTGTTGACGCCCCCGGTTGCCATATTCTGCACGATCTTCGTGGTGTTGAAACGACACGGTGCAGTACCCGCTGCACCGCATGAATCTGATCGGCACGGGTCTGAAGACTGAAGTCTGGGTGAGAGCCAGGCATTGCTGTTGTCACTCGTGACTCCAGAATCGCGGCCCCAGGCTCTTTAATTATGTCTGACGACAACCCGCTTGCAATCGATGTTGAAACGCGGACCACGCGTGGCCGCGCCTGTCCGCAGTGCGGCGGCAAGATCATTCCTTCGGACCGGGCGGTTTATCAAAGCAGCGGTGATCCTAACGCTGTGTTTGCCATTTGGCAGTGCGAAAAATGCGGCTACGAAGAGATGTCGGAGCGACCCAAAGGTGCGGGCAAGGCTAAACATTAGATAATCTATAATAGCCCTCAACCGTGGGGCGCACGGCGGGATCACAATAGTGAGCGATGCAGATGGTTTCAGGTGAGGTAAGGTCGATGAAGAATGAAGTCGGATTGTTGAATGTCATCTGCATTCTGGTCGGTTTGGCTTTTGTTGCTTTCGCATTTGTGACTGCTCTTTTCTACCCTCCGCTACTTAGCACGGATAACTTGTTCATCATATCCGTTTGCCTGGTGATGGCGCTCATGTTTATGGCAAGTCCGCTGCTCTATCTGCACTCTGAAGGCCGGCTGCCCATTCCTTTCGCAAAGAGACTAGCGCGTCGGGAAGTTGTGCAACTCGCGGGCTCAGCGCCGCCATTGCTCGATGCTAAAGGTCGCGCGATGCCGCCGGACGTGAGATCTATGGTTGCCAACATGAAACAGAAGCAAGTTAACGACGCCTAGTTCGGGATGTGTTTCAGTGGATGAACTCACTAGGAAAGTACTGGGAAGCTTTGCGCTTTGGAAAAAGGACTCGCTTGATTTGCATACGTTGTTTGAAGCGGGCGGAAATGATCCCGACGCGCGTACCATGGTGTTCGATATAGTTGAGCGACTCGTGAAAGAAGGGTTGCTAGAAGAGTTGGGAAACGACTTTTATTCGCTGACGGAGCAGGGAAGGCAAGCTGCTCAGCGTGCAACAGGAACGTAACGGATGTGAGAAGTATGGACGGTTGGAGTGCGGCACTCCAACACGCTGCTCCGGCGGGCGCGCCGAGCTTGTAGCCGCTTTCGCGTCGTATAATAAAGCGGTCACAACGCACGCCCATAATGCCTGATTACATTTCCTACCTGCCGCATCTCAACGCCTTTTTGAATACAACCAGCGCCTTGTTGCTGATAGCTGGCTATCGCTTTATTCGCGCCAACTTCATTCGGGCCCATCGAAACTGTCAGATTGCGGCGGTGGGGACCTCAACGCTTTTCCTGATTTCCTATCTCACCTATCATTACTACCATGGCGACACGCCGTTCCCGGGGCAGGGCATTGTCCGACCTTTCTATTTCGCGATCCTGATCAGTCATGTGATCCTGGCCATCGTGATAGTTCCTCTCGTCTGGATCACGCTTTATCGCGCCGCGCGGGGAGATTTCACGAGACATCGACGGATCGCGCGCTGGACACTGCCCCTCTGGCTATACGTTTCAGTA
Source organism: Pyrinomonadaceae bacterium (assembly GCA_051006135.1). GTDB lineage: Bacteria > Acidobacteriota > Blastocatellia > Pyrinomonadales > Pyrinomonadaceae > PSRF01. The sequence goes on from JBPCIQ010000184.1 coordinate 2,246, forward strand.
ACGGGTGTGATCGTTTACCTTATGCTCTACCACGTCTATCCAACGCGATGATGAGCTGGTTCGATTAGTCAATGACAAGTAACGGCCATGATCCGACCCTGAAGGTGGCAACGCCGGAAGTAAAGCGCCTTAAAGCTTCGGGACCGATCCTCGTCCTGGCTGTTCTATTTGTAATAGGCGCTTTCCTCAGCTGGTACTTTAGCTGGTTTGGCCGAAGCCTTTCCGATGCCGACATCTCACAATATCTATCTGCCGAACAGCGGCCGCGGCATGTGCAACACGCGCTTCTGCAGATTCAACAACGGATTGAACGAGGAGATCCTGGCGCGAAACAGTGGTATCCGCAGATCACCAGACTTGGCACTCAGCCGGAAACGGAGTTTCGCCTGACAGTTGCCTGGCTGATGGGTTTTGATTCTAAGTCAGAGGAATTTCACCGGGCGCTTGGTCAACTAGTTCGCGATCCGGAACCGATCGTTCGCCGAAATGCCGCCCTTGCCCTGGTGAGATTCAATGACCCAACCGGGCGCGCGGAGCTTGTCGCAACGCTAAAACCGTATGAACTACCGGCCCCTGCAGGGGGGGAAATTGCGAGCACGCTAAAGGCGCGATCGCAAATCGCGCGCGGGACGCTGCTTGCCCGAATCACTCAACCCGACGGGCGGGAATTGGAGGTAAGATCGCCACTTCCCGGAAGGCTGGAACAAATACGCGCACCAAGCGGTTCAAAGGTGGTTCCCGGTCAGACATTATTGACCATCAATTCGGACGAGGAGAGCGTCTGGGAAGCACTGCGCGGGCTTGCACTAGTGGGGGAGTCGGATGATTTGCCGGTGGCTGAGCAGTACGCACAAGACTCAGTTTCTTCTGACCGCATAAAACAACAAGCGGCCCTGACAGCAAAAGCCATACAGAGCCGCGTTGGGGGAGGAAGTCAACCTGTTAAGCCGACGGCGCACTAGGCGGAGCGTCTGGCAGGGCGATTCCGTGAAGACCCTCCCAGTCTTCAGTGGGCACCATTTCGATAGCATCCCAGGGACAACCGTCCAGAAAAGCACCATCCGGTCCTTTACTAATACACTTCTGGCAGCCGATGCAGAGATAAGGGTCGACTTCAATGCGCCCAAAGGGAGGATGATCTTCATCGGGAACCCAAAACATGCAGGCTTCGATGGGACAGTATTCAATGCAGGCTGGTGATCCGGCACACCCGGTGCAGCAATCAGTCGTGATGGCAAGGATGCGAGGCTTCTTTTTGCGCGTCGCCTTGCCATCACCCTCCGACATGGGCCAATGTTTATCTATAATGTCGTACAAGATGTGCTCCGATAGGTCTTTATCTTTCGCCGATCCTCAAGCCGACTCTAACATAGCGTTGTTGATTTTCTCAACGATTTGTGTCGAGCAGCCCTTTTGCTTGCTGCCCGTTAAATACCAAGGTTAAATGAAAGCAAATTTGGAGGAGGGATTCAATGATGGAAACAATAGCGGGTATCTTTGATTCACGTGCTGACGCCGAACGTGCAGTCTTTGGCCTTCATTCCGCGGGGATTGCGAAGGATCGAATAGCCTTCTTAACTCCGGGCACAAGCGATGAACGGGCTGAGGCTGCTGTGCCGACTAGCGACACCGAACAACCGGGAATGGGCAAGGCGATGGGGGGCGCGGTGGGTGGAGCTATGGGAGCCGCTGGCGGGGCGACGCTTGGCGCCGCCGTCGCGACCCTACTTGTTCCTGGTGTCGGCCCAGTTCTTGCGGCTGGTATTATCGGAGCTGCTCTCCTGGGAGCTGGGGGAGCAGCAACCGGTATGGCTGCGGGAGCGGCATTGGAAAAGGCAATAGCAACGGGCCTGCCGCACGACGAGCTGTATCTCTACGAAGACGCTCTAAGAAAAGGGCGCTCGGTGGTGATTGCTTTTGCCGAGGACGACGATTCCGCCGAACGCGTCCACAATGTGCTAGCCCAGGCTGGTGCGGAAAGTATCGATGCAGCGCGCGAGAGTTGGTGGGTTGGTTTGCGATCTGCTGAAGAAGAGGACTATCAGGCCCAGGGCGGGGACTTTAGGCAAGCTGAAAATAGCTACCGACGAGGTTTCGAGGCCGCGCTACACCCGGAAAGACGAGACAGATCTTACCAGGAAGTTGCGTCTGAATTGAACGAGACCTATCGGGACACGGACGACGCTTTTCAGCGCGGGTATACTCGCGGACAGGCATACCACAAAAGTCAACGAGAGAAATACAAGAGTTGAAAGAGCTGCTGCTAAACCTGGCGGTCTTGATCGGGATTCTTGGTCTTAGCGCCCTCATCACAAGTTGGTTCGCTCGAACGATGTATATACGCTGTCTGGCTTGCGGAACTCTTAATGCCAAACGGCGCCAGCACTGTCGATCCTGTCAGAACGAACTTAGATAGCGACACGAAATCCCTGAACCAAAGCTATGTCACAAGACTCTCCGGATCCCGATTCCTCCGCTTGGCAAACTCACGCCGAGAAAACCAATTACCGCGAGACTCCAAATTACGCTGAAACCATAGCGTACGCGAAAAGGCTCGCCGCCGCTTCGCCTTTGCTTCGTTTTACCTCATTCGGCGAGAGTGGCGAAGGACGAGATCTTCCACTCTTGATCGCAACCGAAGGAGAAACGTTTACTCCTGAAGCGGTGAGGAGGGCCGGCAAGGCAGTAGTGCTCATTCAGGCATGTATCCACGCCGGCGAGCCGGATGGTAAGGATGCCGGACTTGCCCTGCTGCGTGACATAGCGATCACAAGGACCCAACCAGGATTGCTGCAGAACGTAGTCGTCCTGTTTATTCCTATCTACAACGCCGACGGCCACGAGCGATCGAGTCCCTACAACCGCATTAACCAGAACGGGCCCACCGAACTGGGTTGGCGCGCAACGACGACAAACCAGAATCTCAACCGCGACTATATGAAAGCCGACACCCCTGAAACGCGTGCCTGGTTGACACTCTGGAACCACTGGAAGCCCGACTTATTTATTGACTGTCATGTTACGGACGGCGCTGATTACCGTTACAACATTACCTACCAATTCGAACACCACGATGGCGTTGCGCCTAGCGTGTTGGCCTGGGAGCGGAAAGTGATCGATGGCAAGGTGTTTCCAGCCACGGAGGCGGCAGGCAATGTGGTTTCCTGGTACCTTGAATTCACGGATAACCGTGATTTTTCAAAAGGCATTCGCGATTTCATTGGCAGCCCACGCTTCTCCACTGGTTATGTTCCCCTGCGGAACCGCCCCGCCGTTCTAATCGAGACCCACATGCTTAAAGATTATCGGTCCCGCGTTATCGGCACCTACGATCTGCTGCGCTTCACCCTCGAAGAAGTGAATCGCGATCCGCAGAGTCTCCTGGAGGCAGTGCGTGTCGCCGATGAGGAGACTGTCCGACACAGTCGGAAAGTCGAGAGTGGGTCGAAGCGTCCAATTGACTTCGAGTTGACCGATAAAACAGTACCTTACGAGCTGAAGGCAGTTGAGTATAGGACTGAGCAGAGCGACATCTCGGGAAACGTGCGCGTCGTCTTTGGTAAAGAGCCGCTCGATGTGGTCGTCCCCATGTACAACACAATTCGCGTGAAGACCGCCATTACTCAGCCGCGCTACTACATTGTCCCGCCGCAATGGAGAGAAGTCATCGAGGTCTTAAAAGCACATGGACTAAAACTGCAAAGGACAGGCGAGGCTGCGACGATTGAAGTGGAGAGCTATCGCTTTAGCGAAGTGAAATGGCCGGCAAGTCCGTTTGAAGGACGCTTCATGCCTAAGTTCAAAGCCGAATTGATCACGGAAAGCAGAACATTTCCCGTGTCTTCTGTCGTTGTCCCGCTGGATGATGAACTAGCAAAGCTCTCTGTGAATCTCCTGGAACCCGACGCACCAGATTCTCTTGTGGCGTGGGGATTCTTCAATGCGGTTTTTGAGCAAAAGGAATATGGCGAAAGCTACGTTTTAGAGGGATTGGCCCGGGAGATGATGGCGAAAGATCCGGCCCTAAGGCAGGAATTCAACCAAATGAGAGCCTCCAACCCAAAGTTTGCCGCAAGCCCCGACGAAAGGCTGCAATTCTTTTACCGGCGTTCGCCCTACTGGGACAGGCACATGAATCTGTATCCGGTTGGGCGCGGCACTAGTTCGTCAAATCTCAAGGTCCAAGCGCTCTAGAATACGGTTCCTTGCTGGGGTCTCCTGGAAATGGAAGTCTGCCTGCATTTTTGGTAGTGTCATATTTGGAGTTTCATAGAAGACGATCCACGAAATCACACGAACCGGCCCGAATATTTAGTGAGATTTCGTGTAATTTAGTGGATCGTGTTTCTGGAGCCTCTGAGAAGAGACCATAGATACTGAAAACATGACACTACTGCATTTTTACTGGACTTAACCCGCGCGGGGCTGGTAAGGTAACTACAGCGTTTGCCGCCGGGTAACACAGCAAACGCTTTGGTAGTAAAGCCCTCCCCGGTTTTTGCGTGCGGTTCGCTCCTTCCCAAGTTCCGTCGCTCTTAATCCCACTTTTTTAATTGAATCAACGCCCAATCGCAGTTAGATCATTGCGAAGCCGGCGGCATCGGAGACGTTATGCCTTCCCCTAAACTGAAACCCATTCTGCGTTCCACAAAGATTACCTTTATCCTCGTCGCTTTCTTGCTCGCTTCAGCGGTAGCCGGCACTGCTCTAATTGTTCATCGTCGTAACACAACAGCATCGCAGGAAATCAATTACTCGCAGCTATATCAAATTGCTGACAGCGCCGCGGCCCTTTCGCTCACTATTGAGGGTGAGACGTTGACCGTTCAAAACAAAGATGGCTCGCAAGTGCAGGCGACAGTTACAAGTGAGGCAGCTCAGCAGGTTGTCGTGGAACTATTCAGACAGAAAAATGTGGCCATAGAGTTCTTACCGCTGGGCCCCGGAGCGCTGGCAACAGCGCTGAATTGGATGCTCCCGCTTTTGACCGTCGCATTATTGGGAATCATAGGCTGGCGGGTTTATAGAAGTATGAGTGGCCGAGACGGCAACTTTAAATGCGTAAACGTGGGCGGCACGGGCAACGCTACGTTTGCGGACGTGGCCGGCATCGATGAAGCTCGCGCGGAACTAGCTGAGACAATAGACTTCTTGCGTGATCCATCGCGCTTCGGCCGGCTCGGGGGCCGCATTCCTCGCGGCATACTGCTCTCAGGACTTCCCGGCACCGGAAAGACCTTGCTTGCTCGCGCTGCCGCGAACGAAGCCGGCGTACCGTTCTTGTCCGCTTCTGGCTCGAGTTTCCAGGAGAAATTTGCAGGCGTAGGTGCGGCGCGTGTTCGGCGCCTTTTTGCAGAGGCACGAAAACTCTCGCCCTGCGTGATCTTCATAGACGAGATAGATGCTTTGGGTCGTCAGCGTGGACGCAGTAATGATTCTGCCTCCGCCGATCAGGATCAGACGCTGAATCAACTGCTGATAGAGTTGGACGGCTTTGATCAGACCAGTAGCATCGTGGTGATTGCATCAACCAACCGGCCAGATATTCTGGACAACGCCTTAACACGCCCGGGGCGATTCGACCGTGAGATCACAGTCAACCTGGCAGACGTTGGTGGACGGGAAGCGATTCTTAGAGTGCATGCTCGTGGTATTCAACTGGAACCGGAACTCGATTTCCACTGGATTGCGCGTGGTACTCCCGGATTCTCCGGTGCTGAACTAGCCAATCTGCTGAATGAAGCAGCTATTGCCGCTACCCGCGACAATTCCGCTGCGATTGGACGAAAACACATTGAGTATGCCCGAGATAGGATTCTGATGGGGGCCGAGCGCCAGGGTTTCATGATGGACGATGACGAGCGTTATGTGACGGCAGTTCATGAAGCTGGTCACGTGGCAATGGGACTGACCCTGCAGCATGGCGATCCGATCCATAAAGTCTCAATCCTCCCACGTGGACGAGCTCTGGGTGTCACTCAAACGCTGCCTGAACGTGATCGTTTGATGAAAAAGCGGGAGTACCTGGAAGACCAGATTGCCTTGCTGCTCGGCGGACGGGCTGCTGAACAGGTTTTGCTGTCGACCATGACCGCGGGGGCTGCAAACGACATTGAGCGGGCTGTAGACATTGCCCGGCGTATGGTAAGCGAGTTTGGCATGAGCCCACTCGGACCAATACATCTGGGCGCGCCCGGTATTCCGCACAGTCAAGCGCTGCTCGACCGTATCGAAGAAGCTACCAACACCATTGTGAATTCGCAGCTGCAAAAGTGTTGCACGGTGGTGAGGGAGAGGCAGGAGTCGATCCTTCGTCTTGTCGCCCAGCTAATGGAGCACGACACGCTGGACGCAGATCAGATCGAGGAATGCTTTGAAGAGATTTGTGTTACACAGGCGGCGTGAAATAAGGTTTAGACAACCAAATAGAGGGGATTCTCGAGGATCTTTCTGAAGGTCTGGAGAAACTTCGCCCCAGTGGCCCCGTCAATCACGCGGTGATCGCATGACATCGTAACGCGCATAATTTGGCGCACCACGACCTCGCTGTTTCGCACGACGGGCTTGGGCGTCATCGCACCTGCGGCAAGAATCGCGCCCTCCGGTGGATTAATCACCGCAGTGAATTCGTCTATACCAAACATCCCCAGGTTGCTAATCGAAAAGGTTGCGCCGGTATACTCTTCGGGTCGCAGCTTGCGGGCCCGCGCACGTGCGGCCAAATCGCGAACCTCAGCGGCGATTTCGCTAAGCGATTTTTGATCAGCCGAACGCACAACCGGTGTAATCAAGCCTTCTTCAATCGCAACTGCTACTCCAATGTCAGCACTTTCATAATATCTGACGGCTTTCTCCTGGAACGACGCATTGACTTGAGGATGCTGAATCAGCGCCGCCGCCGCCACCTTGATGATGATGTCGTTGATACTGATCTTCAACTCTGGATCAAGTTCATTAATACCGCGGCGCATTTCGGCTGCTCGATCCATCTCGATTTCACTGGTAAGGAAGAAATGGGGTATGGGCCCAAGCGAAGTTACTAAACGTCTGGCAATGGTGCGCCGGATTTCGCTGATAGGCTCATCCCGATAGGGGGAAGCACCGACCGTCGCGGGCTGTTGTAGTGGCAAGCGTTCAACCGCACGCAAATGTCTCTGTGCCGTCTGAGCGCCCGCGGGCGCCCCGGATTTATGCTGACTTATTGCAGTCTCGATATCGCGTTTGACGATTCTTCCCCCCGGACCGGTGCCGCTTAGAGAGCGCAAATCCACCCCAGCCTCTGCAGCCATGCGCGCCGCCAGTGGCGAAACAATTAAGCGGCGTGATGGAGCAGCACTTGAATCCGGCCGGCCATTTCCAGCGCTATCCCCACTCGTTTTCTCAGTAGTACCGCCATCGTTAGCTCGCAAGGTTGAGGCAGGTTGCTCAGGTTCTGGAACAGGAGTGGGAGCAGGCTCGACTTTCTCCTCGCTAGGCTTAGCGCTGGCGGCAGCTGGTTGGCTCTGAGCGGTAATTCCCGAAATGTCTTCATCTGGCTCGCCGATGATGGCAATCACCTGGCCCAACGGAGCCGATTCGCCTTCTTTGATCAGGATCTTTCGCAGCACTCCATTGGAGAGCGCCTGCATTTCCATTGTCGCTTTGTCCGTATCGATCTCGGCGAGTGGCTCGCCCATCGAGACCTTGTCGCCTTCTTTCTTCAGCCAGCGCGAAAGCTGCCCCTCTTCCATGGTGGGGGAGAGTTTTGGCATGATCACCTGAGTCGCCATTAAGATTGGTCCTTTGTCAGTTGTCCGCCGTCCCTTGAAAATTGCTCGACGCTAAGTCAGCAGCATTCGTCCGCGAGAACCGAAAACGTACGGACGACAAAACACAACAAGTGACAGCGTTTTCTACAAATAAGAAACTTCACGAGCAGCCGCCACAATCTGATCGACACGCGGAATCGCAAGCTCTTCGAGATTCTTTGCGTATGGCATCGGCACGTCTACAGCCGAGACCCTCTTTACTGGCGCATCAAGATAATCGAATGCGCGCTCCATGATCTCGGTGCTGATTTCAGCACCAACACCGCAGAACGGATGCGATTCTTCAGCAATCACTACCCGATTGGTCTTTTTTACAGATTCGATAATGGTATCAATATCCAAGGGTCTAATCGTACGTGGATCGATAACTTCACATGAGACGCCCTGTTTCTCTAAAACTTCAGCAGCCTTCAATGCGACCGGAACCATCAGAGATCGCGCCACTATTGTTACGTCTGTGCCTGGCCTTTTCACATCAGCCACTCCCAGGGGAATGGTGAAATCCGGGTCGTCGGGCACCTCGCCCTTATTGCCATACATACGCTCCTGCTCAATGAAAATCACCGGATCGTCATCACGGATTGAGGATTTCAAGAGGCCTTTAGCATCTGCGGGAGTGGACGGCATCACGACCTTGAGGCCAGGGAAATAGGCGAACCATGACTCGAGCGCCTGTGAGTGCTGAGACGATACTTGAAAAGCCGAACCACCAGGGCCGCGAAAAACGATTGGGATCCTAAACTGGCCGCCGGACATGTAGCGCATTTTGGCAGCGGAGTTAATAATTTGGTCGGTGGCCAGGATCGAGAAATTGAAAGTCATAAACTCCACAATCGGCCTCAAGCCGACCATGGCTGCTCCGACACCCAAACCGGCGAAGCCCAGTTCGGTGATCGGTGTGTCTATTACACGTTTCGGCCCGAGCGCCTCCAGTAGTCCTTTCGTGACTTTGTATGCCCCCTGATATTCAGCGACTTCTTCGCCCATCAGAAATACGTTTTCGTCGCGCAGCATCTCTTCACGGAGTGCTTGATTGAGGGCTTCGCGCATCGTTATGACGGCCATTAAGCGTTCCTCTGATTGATTCTTCCTGATCGGCTAATCAGGTTATTCCGCACTGGAGTTACCATCAGCCCGCGCCTTGCCGGGAGTGATAGGGTTGGCATAGACATCCGTATACAACTCGCCGGCCGCCGGTAGCGGGCTCTCTTCGGCAAAACGAAGCGCTCGCTCAACCTCTTCACGAACACTCTTTTCCAACTTTTCGATATCCTGATCAGTAAGTATCTGTTTTTCTTTGAGACTGGAAGAGAAGAGCTTGACCGGATCGCGCTCCTGGTATTTCTCAATTTCGGCGCGCGTGCGGTAGCTGCCAGGATCGGACATGGAGTGCCCCATGAAGCGGTAGGTACGGACCTCGAGCAGCGTGGGCAGATAGTCCTTGCGAGCGCGTTCGACTGCTCTCTCGGTCGCTGCTCGGACCGCAAGTACATCCATACCGTCTACGAACTCCGAGGCAATCTCGTACGCGCAGGCCTTTTGTGAAATATCCTGAAACGACATGGCCCGATTGAGGGATGTGCCCATGCCATACTGATTGTTCTCGCAAATATAGATGCAGGGAAGCTTCCAAAGCTGAGCCATATTCAACGACTCATGAAAGGCACCCTGGTTGACCGCGGCCTCTCCAAAAAAGCAGAGGGTGACCTGATCCGTGCCTTTATATTTTGTGGCGAAAGCGACGCCGGTTGCGAGCGGAATTTGCCCGCCGACGATGGCATGACCGCCCAGAAAATTCAGGTTCTTATCGAACATGTGCATTGAGCCGCCCTTGCCGCGCGAGCATCCACCAGCTTTGCCGAACAGCTCGGCCATTACCGCATCAGGCGACATCCCTTTAGCGATTGCATGCGCATGCTCGCGATAACTTGTAAGTACGTAATCATCAGGACGGATTGCCGAAATGGCTCCCATGGCGACCGCCTCCTGCCCGATGTAGAGATGACAGAAGCCGCCAATCTTTCCCATGCTGTAAGCCTCGGCCGCCTTTTCTTCAAAGCGTCGTACCAGCAGCATTTGGCGAAAAAGCGCGATGAGGGTTTCTCGGTCGAGATCCTCGAGACGGTCCATCTGTTCTTGCTTGACCCTCTCGCCTTCTTTTCGCCCTTCGATTGCTTCAGGTCTCTCGCCGTTAATCACGCCCGTACTACTCTGCTCGTCCGCTCCCACGCGGGTTGCTGACGGTGCACTTTGTTTGCTCATTTGCTGCTTTGTCTCTACCAATCTATGAAGCCTTATTTTCAAGGGACCGCACACGAGCGGGGCCTTTAAATGGCTTCCTTGTTTGGAATGGCTAATTGTGGTGCGCGATTATACGCGAGATTTGCAATATCGCGCAAAAGTGACACTTGCAAACAGCAAAAGAGCGCTCACCGTCAGTTGCGGTGGGCGCCCATGGCAAGAAAGTGTTGCTGCAATTATCGCAGGGTCTGGCTGGCGCTTACCGGTGTATTCGCAAGCGTCAATATTGATTTGCGACTGTGTTTCTCGCGCTGCATCTCGCGGGCGGCTTTGGTCAGAAGTTCCTCAGTTGTTTCCCCATCTTCTGGAAAACATCCAACACCCATGCTTAGTCGGATCTCAATCTTCTTATCTGGTCGCACAGAAAACTTCTGCGACTCGACAGCGTGTCGAATTCGCTCTACCACAGATGCGGCAATGTGCGTGGACGCACTCGGCATAATCGCCACAAATTCATCGCCAGCGTAGCGTGTCAGGATATCCATCTGCCTGAGCTCTTTGCGAATAACGCCGGCAACGCTCGCGAGCACTCGATCGCCGGTTGCGTGACCGTATAGGTCGTTGACAGCCTTGAAGTCATCGACATCAATGCTGATCACTGCGAGCGCCTCGCGATTCAACCGTTGGCATTCGGCGAGCTTTTGCTCGAGCATCATATAGAACCCGCGAGCATTCGGAAGTTCGGTCAGCGGATCGACCAGGGCACTGGATTTGGTCTTTTCAAACGTTAGCGCATTGTTGAGTGCGCTTGACGCGTGTTGGCAAACCGATTCCAGCAGTCGGACGTGCTCCGAGGTGTATGAGGTGCGGTTTTTGGAGAGCAGTGTGATTGCCCCAAATGCGCCATCTTCGCGAAGCAGCGGAGCAGAAAGTATTGCATTGTAGTCTTTCGACATATCCTCTGGCACACCCACTAAATCCAACTCCGGCGACGCATTGCACATGGGTCTTTTATTCGCTATCACCCATCCGGTTACGCCATCCCCAACGTCCATCCGACGGCGAGAGAAGAATTCAGCATTGTCACCGGTCGCATGGGCCGCAACAGCTTTACTCGACTTTTCGTCCACAACAAATATGATACAGGTGTCGAAAGGAACGATGGCCCGAAGCTTGTTCGCTACCAGCGTCACGGTGTCGTGGATGTTTAATGACGAGCCAATAGTCTGTGCGATCTCGTGAAGAGCAAAAACCTCTCGCTGGGCCTGGTTAATCGAACGGAAACCCGCATTACCAGTGGGCGTGCCCAGCACGTCTGAGGCCAGGCCGGCATCGGGCTTGGTATCGGTGTTGTAATCATGCGTAGCGGAATGAACCTGTTCCTGGATGTCCTCGGCATCGATTAGCGCATCAAATTTCAAAACGTGTTCTTCAAACTTTTGGACGATACGCGGATCAAATGCGCTCCCGGCCATGCTGCGGAGCAAGGCCAGCGACTCTTCGCGGGTCATGCCTTTTCGGTAGGGCCGATCGCAGCGGGTAGCGTCATAGAAGTCCACGACGGAAATTATTCTCGCCACTAAAGGAATGTTTTCAGCTTTCAGCCCTTTTGGATAACCGGAACCGTCCCACTTTTCGTGATGGCAGCGAACAATGTCTTCGACGGGATACGGGAAATTAACTCTCTTGAGAATGTCGCCGCCAACGGTGGGATGAATCTTCATCTTGGCGAACTCCCCTTCAGTCAGCTTACCCGGCTTGTTGAGAATGTATTCGGGTACCGCTAGTTTTCCCACATCGTGAAGAAGAGCGCCTGCCACTAGTGCCCGCAACTCTGTGCTCGTTACGTCGAACAGTTTGCCCATTTGTGTCGCATAGATTTGAGTTCGTCGGACGTGGCCGTGGGTGGTCTGGTCCTTGGCGTCAATCGCGATGGCCAGAGACTCGATCGTGTTCATGTGAATCTCAGCCATCTCCTCGACATGTCTTCGCCGCTCAGCTTCCGCCCTCTTTAGCCCCGCGACCTGCTTCTCGTTGAAACGATAGAGTAGATGAACCAGACCTGTAATTAGTAAGCCGAGAAGAACAAATGAAATGTTTGAGCCGCTAATGGCAGAGTAGAACAGCACCGCGGAAGCAGCGCCGGCAACTTGAGTCGTCAGAGTCCAGACAATGCTCTCCTGAGACGGTAGGGCGAGTGTCTTGCCCCCGTCCAGGCTGGAAAACGATGCGGTTGTGAGCGTACTGAGAAAATATTGCAGGACCGCTAACACGCAAAGCGGTATCAGGAAGATATTTAATGGAAGCCCTTCATCCAAACCGATTTTGGCATCGCCGGCTAAAACATCAACCAGAAATCCGTAGCAAGACGCAGAAATAGCAGTAGAAACAATTGCGATGGCGGTGGTAAAGATCACCTCTCTTCGACTGCCAAGGCGGTAGGTCGATAAGAAACCGACAAGGGCCGCCAGTAAGATTGCCGGCCCAGCCATATTGGCCGGAGGTATAGCGTAGAGCATGACCGCAAAGAAGACGAAAGCGTCAGCTATCGACTTCCGGCTCTGACTAACTTCATCCGTGCTGGTCACGGAGACGGTGAGTCGGCTGGCCGCAAAGGTCAGAACTAGTAGAACAAGCCACGAGCCAAGTCCTGCCCGAGTTAGGAAAGGCAAACTAAGCGTCGAGCTAAGTGCAAAAAGAAGCAGCAGCGTGCTCACTGCCGAAATCGCAATGAAGAAAGCCCTACTCTTCCTGTTGCCCTGTGCCATTGTGAGATTGTTCCTTCCTCAGACATTAGCCGGGGTTAACACCTCGAGCGGGTGGTGGCTAAGCTGACAAGCCAAAACTTACTGCTTGCCTGGAGGGAGTAGCAGAGTTCCTGTAATTCTAATGCTAGAAATGGTACCAACAACGTTTAGCACCGGTGCTAAAGATAACCTGTTCAGTAGGTTGGCGTCAAGAAGATAAACCTTCTCTGGCCAAACGTGGGACTAAGGGCGGTTTCTTGCCTATTAGGGCGGAAACCGACCCAGGATGCCTTCTCCCCTTTCTTTAACCTGTGGCGGTCGCCCTTTCAGAAAGTTGAGACGCCAGCTTTTCGCGGTCTGTAGCGGGGGTTTGGCAGGCATGGTTTTCGCAAACATACGCTGTCGGTCGGTCGTTTATTAGCCCGCGGTTCTGAAGGAGCGGAATGAGCGTCGGGGCCCTGTTTTCGCCTGGAGCTGCAATTGCGACCACTTTGTTTGGCAGATAAGGCTTCCAGACCTCATTTAGCAAAGCGAGCGTCCCATCTGACTCTACGTCGCCGACGATAGCTATTTCTTTAGGAGTGCCGAGATAGTAATCGAGGGCGCAGAGTGTACGACCAAAGGCGGTCGGGTAACGCCGCAAAGGATCTGCCACCAGGCGTAAGATGGTGAGGGCCCGCCTCCTATAATCGGGATTGTCTGCCAGCGTAGCCAGGCGTAGAAGTACCTCAGCCGCAACTGAGTTTCCGGAAGGAGTCGCATTATCGAAGTAGTCCTTTGACCGCACGATCAAACTCTCGTGACTCTTTCCGGTGAAGAAGAATCCACCTTCCTGGTCGTCCCAGAACTCTTCGATCATTTTATTGGTCAGCCCGACGGCCTCTTCGAACCACTCGAGTTCTCCAGTGGTCTCGTACAAAGTCAATAAGCCCTCGCTGAGGAAGGCGTAGTCTTCCAGATAGGCATTTAGTTTTGCTTTGCCGTCCTTATAGGTCCTCAGCAGCAAGCCTTCACGGCGCAGATTGTCGAGCAAGAAGCGCGCGTTGTTCCGGGCAATCTGCTGATAGTCATCTCGCTCAAGGATGGCAGCAGCTTCCGCAAAACTGGCCAATATCATTCCGTTCCACGCGGTGAGAATCTTCTCGTCCCGGCCCGGCTTCACCCGTTTCTCCCGGGACTCATAAAGCTTACGGCGCGATCTTTCCAAAGACTCGGAGGCGGAGCCAACAGTTATTTTCTGCTCTGCAGCGATCTCCGCCAGGGGCCGGATCACATTTAGAATATTCTTGTCTTCAAAGTTTCCGCTCTTCGTGACGTCGTAATAAGCGAAAAAGATCGAGGCATCCTGCGGGCTGAGGAGTTCTTTCAATTCGGTTTCAGTCCAAACAAAAAACTTACCCTCTACCCCTTCGGAGTCGGCATCCTGAGTCGAGTAAAAGCCACCCGCCTGATCAGTCATCTCGCGCGCGACATAACCAAGGATACCTTCGGCAACTCGGCGGGCCGAATCGTCTCTGGTCAACTGGTAATAATGAAGATAGAGACGGGACAGCAAGGCGTTGTCATAGAGCATCTTCTCGAAGTGAGGCACGAGCCACCGGTCGTCTGTGGAATAGCGGTGAAAACCCCCTCCCAGCTGATCATAAATCCCACCGTTAGCCATCTTCTGACACGTGTACGCGACGATGTCGAGCGCCTGTCGATTTCCGGTGCGATGGTAAGTGCGGAGCAGAAACTCGAGGGTCATTGCCGGCGGAAACTTTGGTGCACCGCCAAAGCCGCCGTTGGTCGCATCGTAATTACTAATAATTCCTCGATAAGCAGCATCCAGCAGATCCGTTGAAAGCAGTTCACTTGCTTCGCGGGTAACATTTAAACGGCCCAGCTCCGTGAGAACGGAAGCGGTGGTTTGAGCGACGTCGTCTGGGCGTTCGCGATACGCTGCGGCCATGCTGATGAGCACCCGGGGAAAACCGGGCATATTGTGCCTGTCCTCCGGTGGGAAATAGGTGCCGCCATAAAAAGGCACGCACTCAGGCGTGAGAAACACAGTCATCGGCCAGCCGCCGTGATGAGTCATCATTTGCACGGCATTCATGTAGATCTGATCAAGATCCGGACGCTCTTCGCGGTCGACTTTGATATTCACAAAGTTCTCATTCATCACGCGGGCAATATCTTCGTTTTCAAAAGACTCGTGCTCCATGACATGACACCAGTGGCAGGCGGAATATCCAATACTCAGCAGGATTGGCTTGTTCTCGCGCTTGGCTTCTGCTAGCGCCTCTTGGCCCCAAGGCTGCCAATCAACCGGATTATGCGCGTGTTGCAACAAGTAGGGGCTGGTCTCATTGATCAGCCGGTTTGTGTGTTTATGATCTGACATTAGTGCCTCGCGAAGTTAAGCTTCGATTAGAAATTAGGATTTTACATCTGGTGAATGTGGGAACAGTTCTCATTGTACAGCCCGCCCGATAAACAACGAAACGGGAGGCCCCGAGTAACGTTCCAAACTCTGACTTCGAATCAGGACACCACCGTTCCGGGATCTCTTGCTGACACATAGTTCCACGTTTACTATAGTGTTCGAAACTGAATGGATATTCATTTTCTGCCACAATCTCAAGCGAAGGACCAAATGATGGAGCGTGAAATTTTAGAGATGGATGTGGTCTTTGTCGGCGCCGGACCGGCAAACCTGAGCGGTGCTCTGTACTTATCGCGTTTGGTTAAGAACCATAACGAGGCTGTTGCAAAAGGTGAGGGGCGCGGTAGAGCGCTGGGTGAGATCGAGATTGGGGTAATCGAAAAAGGCGCCTCGATAGGTGCCCACATTCTCTCCGGTTCCGTGATGGATCCGCGGGCACTCCAAGAACTGATTCCGGATTTCATCGAACAAGGAGCGCCACTTGAATCTCCGGTCAAAGAAGATCGCTTCCTCTACCTGACGCAAAGGCATGCCTTCCGTTCTCCGATCACGCCCCCACCGCTCCGAAATCATGGCTACTATATCGTTTCTTTAAACCGGCTGACGGCGTGGCTGGGTGAGAAGTGTGAAGAAGCGGGCGTGAACATCTTTCCGGAGTTTCCTGGAGCCGAAATGCTCTATGACGAGGAAGACCGCGTGATCGGCGTGCGCACCGGAGATAAAGGCATCAACAAGGAAGGGAAGCGCAAGGCCAACTTTGAGCCCGGCGTAGACCTGCATGCCAAAGTAACGGTGCTGGGCGAAGGTCCACGCGGGTCGTTGACCAAGCAAATCACGCAGCGACTCAATCTCGACGCCGGACGGGAACCGCAAGTCTACAGTATTGGGGTCAAGGAGCTGTGGGAGTTACCTGACGATCGTTACCCGACCGGCTCGGTTACGCACACTCTCGGCTTTCCGTCCGACGCTCACACCTACGGTGGCGGTTGGATCTATGGCATGCAGAATCGCATTCTTAATGTTGGGTATGTAACAGGACTCGACTATCAAGATCCGTTGCTCGACCCGCACGCAGAGTTTCAGCGGTTTAAGTCGCATCCCTATTTGGCACGCCTCCTGGAGGGGGGCAAGATGATCCGCTACGGCGCCAAAACCATCGCTGCCGGCGGTTACTTTGCTATGCCGCAGATTTACGGCGATGGCGTGCTCCTGGTCGGCGACTGCGCGGGATTTCTAAACTCACAACGATTGAAAGGAATCCATTCTGCAATCAAGAGTGGCATGCTGGCCGCCGAAGCAATATTTGAGGCGCTCGTAGCAGAGGATTATTCCGCGCAGCAATTGCAGAGGTATGAGCAGTTGGTTAATGAGAGCTGGATCGTACCGGAGCTGCGCAAGGTGAGAAACTTTCACGCGGGGTTCAAGAATGGCCGTTGGCTGGGCCTGGTAAACACAGGCCTGCAGTTTATTACTGGTGGCCGGGCCTGGGGAATTTTTGATCGGACGAAGGCGGAGCCTGGCCACGAAGTAATGAAGAAGTTGTCGGCCTACGGGTATCACGGCGACACCATCGAACAGCGTTATAACGATTTGCGGTTCGACGGCAAGATCATGTTCAACAAGCTCACCGATGTCTACCACGCGGCGGTCGGTCATGATGAAGATCAGCCAACCCATCTTCATGTGCTTGACACTAACATCTGTTCCACGCGGTGCGCAGAGGAGTATGGTAATCCCTGCCAGCGGTTTTGTCCGGCGGCCGTTTACGAGATGGTTGAGGATGGAGGCGAGGGCCGGAAGAAATTACAAATCAACTTCTCCAACTGTGTTCACTGCAAGACCTGCGACATAATGGACCCTTACCAGATCATTAACTGGGTGACACCGGAAGGTGGAGGAGGGCCAGATTATAAAGGAATGTGAGAGGACGCGCCTTAGATCCACAGCGAGAGGCCTGGCGAGAATTTACCTTACCCTTTTTTATCTCCTTCATTGACGGTAAAGTTTACTTTTCCCCGCATTACTTCTTCCAGCGCAATACGGGTCGGTTTGTGTTTCACCGGATCGATCTCAATTCGTGGCCTGGCGCCCCGCTGCAGTTGCTTGCTTCTTTTGGCGGCAAGAATGATTAGACGGTATTTGGAATCGACTTCCGGCGCCTGAATCTCAGCTATGGCCTGTTCAATATCTTCATTTGTGGTTGGCATGATGGCTGAGCTTCTCCTGAGATTATTCGTTAAGTAAACATAACTCTCAATACGTTAGTATCCTAATTTTCCTTGAGCGTGCAGTGTTTTTTTGTCTTTTGGCTGCAATCTTTCGTGGCTTTCTAATTTTTCGCACGTGACCTCTACAGAAGACGAAACGCAGCTAGCTAATCACTCTGACGTAAAACTCTCAATTACCCTTTGGATGTAGGTTTCCTGGCGCGCGGGGCGAGCTCTCTCTGCCTCAATTATCGATTCGAGCTGGCCTGACGCGCGTTCCACATTCTCATTAATAATCACGAAATCAAACGCCTTGTAGTTCTTTAGCTCCTCTGGCGCATTTCGCAGCCGCAGCTCGAGCTCTTTCGCAGAATCAGTTCCGCGCGCGATCAGTCGCTTGCGCAAGATCTCGAGCGATGGCGGCAAAATGAATATGGTAACTGCGTCGGGGATCAACCGGCGCACACTGGCGGCGCCTTGAACATCAACTTCCAGAATGATGTCACGTCCTTCGGATATTTCGCATGACACCTGCTGCCGGCTGGTACCATAGAGTTTTCCGTGAACGTGTGCCCACTCAAGAAACTCGCCCGCTCGGATCATGGCCTCAAACTGCTCCGGCCTCACGAAGAAGTATTCACGTCCGTTAACTTCTCCGTTCCGAGGAGCGCGAGTCGTGTATGAAACAGAGTAACTAAGGTATGGCACAGTATTCAGCACTCGCTGGATCAAAGTGCCCTTACCGCCGCCGGAAGGCGAACTCACGACAAAGAGAATCCCGCGCCTGGGTTGCATTGGGATGTCTTTGCGATCGGGTTCAACCTCCCTGATTTCACTCGACATTCTGCACCTGCTCGCGCAGCTTTTCCACCTCTGCCTTGATTCCGAGCGCCGCTTCTTTGATGGAAAGCTCAGTGGATTTCGCCAGGGTTGTGTTTGCTTCCCGATTTAGCTCCTGGAGTAGGAAGTCGAGCATCTTGCCAATCTCGCCCGTGGCATCAAGGGCCTCGCGAAACTGACTCAGATGGCTGCGGAGTCGCGTCATCTCTTCGCTCACATCGCTTCGATCTGCGAGGTAGGCAACCTCTTGAGAGATCCTCGCGGGATCAAGTTCCACCTGCTGGCCGCCGCGGTTAAGAATCTCTCCAACTCGTTTTTGTAGACGAACACGGTAGGCCTCAACAAGTCCGCCGGCCGATTCTTCAATCACCGGCACCAGTGCTTCGATTTTTCCCAAACGCTCGCGCATCTCGTTGCGAAGGGCTTCGCCTTCCTGCTCACGCATTCGCTGGAGTTCATCAATCGCTTCATCTATGGCACGCTCGACACCCGAGACCATGTTTTCACCCAAACCGTCCCGTGCGGGTTGTAGTGCGCCGGGCAGCCTCGCCAGCACATTGATGTCAAGCTCGCCTCCGATCTTGAATTCCCGTTGCATTTCGCGCATTGCGTTAACGTAGCCGGCGATCAAAGGTCGATTCAGCTCATAAGCAACTTCGGAGGTACGCTCAAAGGTGATTGTTGCATCTACCCGGCCGCGTGAAAGTCGGGAGCTAATGCGCCGTTTAACTACCGGCTCCAGCGACGAGAGTTCGGAGCTAAGCCGGAGATGAACATCAAGAAATCGATTATTGACGGTCTTCAGCTCGACTGAAACGGAGAAATCAGCACCACTCACCGATCCACGACCGTATCCTGTCATTGATTTCATAATTTTTCGTTGTCAGTCGTTAGTAGATTTGGTCTTTGGATTTCGGATTGCTTTGCCTCAAGAGTCTGAGTCCTACCTCTCATTCACACCGGGCTTCAGCCCGGTGATCCAAGACCGCAACGGATAATAAGAACCGTTTCAACGGGCTCTCGGCCCGGTTGACGAGGAACTCCTTCCACCTGAGTGTCTTGAGAAGTTGAGTAAACCGTTAAACTGGTTCACTAATCTCCTTCTCTGTATCACCGGGCTGAAGCCCGGTGTGAATGAGAGATCTCTTTCGGACTTTTGAGGCAAAGCCATTTCGGGCTTTAGTCTTGGACTGATTTTGATTCTCCCCCTGGCACTTGCGCCCAAGGCCTAAGACCAAAACTACTGACCACGAACAACTGACCACTGACAACTGACTACTGACTAACTGACAATTCTTCTTCCTCATCCGCAAATTGCAGCTCGTAAAGTTTTTTGTATTGGCCGTCCCGCGACAATAGCTCGGTATGGTTTCCTCTCTCGATAATCCGGCCACCTTTCATTACCACAATCATGTCGGCGCGCCGCACGGTGGATAACCGATGCGCGATTACAATTGTCGTACGGTTGCGAACCAGGTTGGCAATAGCACGCTGAACCAATCGTTCCGATTCAGCATCAAGCGCCGATGTCGCTTCGTCCAGGATTAGAAAGGGAGCATCAACCAGTAGAGACCGGGCAATTGCCAGACGCTGACGCTGTCCTCCGGAAAGAAAGACTCCCCGCTCGCCAACGACCGTATCGTAGCCGTGTGCCAGTTCCATGATGAAATCGTGCGCGAAGGCTATCCGAGCGGCTTCCTCGACTTCTGCCTGGCTTACCTCAGGCTTACCGTATGAGATGTTATAGAGCACCGTGTCGTTGAATAACACGGTCTCCTGTGTGACCAAAGCAATCTGGCGACGCAGGCTCGCGACCGTTGCATCGCGCAGATCGATTCCATCCCACAGCACAGCGCCTGCTACCGGATCGTGGAAGCGAGGAAACAGTTTGGTCAGCGTAGACTTGCCTCCACCTGATTCGCCAACAAGCGCAACCATGCTGCCCGCCGGAATGTCCAAACTTACGTCCCGCAACACCGAGCGCGACTCATTGGCATAGCCAAACGAGACGTCTCGGAGTTCAATGCCACGCTTAAGTGTCGGCAGCTGGACTGCATCTTTCTTCTCGTGAATTTCCGCATGCTCATCCATCACTTCCCAAACATGATGTGCTGCTGCAAGCGCCTGCTCCATACTGTTTTGCAGCCGCGATAATTTGCGCATCGGATCATAGCTACGAAAGAGAAAGAAAAGAAAAGTTAGAAACTGAGCCGCGTTCATGCGGCCGGAGAGGATCTCGCGTTGCCCGAAAAAGAGTAGGAAGACGACAAAGATGACTCCAATCATCTCGATCGCAGGCGGCGCAAATCCCGAAATACGGGCTGTTCGCAGGTTGGCGTTGACGATCCGCTTCGCAACGGTGGTGAAACGTGCTGACTCACGTCCTTCCGCGCGGTAGGCTTTGACAATATTCTGGTTTGATAACGCCTCTTGCGCAGTGTCCGTAAGTTGTTTGTTTCCTTCAAAACTCTCGCGGGCGAGGTTACGAAGCCTTGTGCCAAATCTGGCCGTGAGCACAGCAATAATCGGAGCAATGGTCAGAGAGCCGAGCGTTAACCGCCAACTGTAAAAAAAGGATGCCGAAAGAAACGCGATTAGCGTAAAGCTCTCGCGAAGCATGTCGCGAATGGTGCCCGTAACTGCGGTCTCGATAGCGGCAGCACTTGAAACCAGCCGCGACACTAAATAATTAGTGCGATGTCGCTCAAAAAAACTTGCGGACTGGGAAAGCAAGTGGCTGAAGAGATCCTGGCGTAGTTTTAAAACCGCTGATTGGCCGATTCGGGCCATCAAATACGTTGAAAAATATTCAGCGATTCCTTTAGCAAAGGTAAAGACCAACAGCAGAATAGAGATGGCCTTCCAGGCTGCCAGGCCCGATTCCGGGATCAGCCGTTGAAGTCCGAACAGGGTAGGAGTGCGCTGGCCGTCGCCCTGAGCAAAGGCCTGGTCAAAAATGGGAACGATCAGACCGCCAATCGCGCTTTCCAACAAGCCGACCAGAAGCATTGCAAAAGTCGCTAAAATGAATATGCCCAAGTGAGGTCTTAAATACTTGAGCAGTCGTCTAAGATCGCGCATCGCGGGTTGCGAAAGTTTTTGAGCCGCTCGTATAAGGAAGGTTAAAAACGGTTGTGAAACGAAAGAAAGACTATACTTATCGTTGCTTAATTGCGTCAAGGCTGAGCTATTCGGGCGGTGGGTTATTTTCAGAGTAAGTAGAGAAAGAGTGAAATCAGCCGCGGATTACGCGAATGAACGCGGATCTGAAAGAGGCAAGAAAAGGAGATCCGAGTGATGGGTTTCTGATCTCCCTGCTACACATGAGTTTCTCCGTTTTCGCTTCTTATTTCAGTCCGCCTTCAATCGCGTTGATCCGCGGTTTCAAACGGTTTGCGCACATTCAACTCCCGGTTTATGATTCGTTTTTCGATTCAACCTTAAAACTGAGTTATAATTCGATTGCAATATTTGGTGAGTTTCAAATCCTTACAGCTACAGGTCATCAAACTTGGAACAACAACGGCAAGCAGCTAGCAAATACGCTGGCAAGCGACTTCTAATCGTCGATGACGACTCAGACATGCGTCTGTTGCTGGCGGAGTATTTTCGCCGCCTGGGATTTGAGGTTGAAGAGCGGGAGAGCGGGTCAGCGGCGCTGGAGCCGGCGACGGCAGGCAGGTTTGATTGTTTTATTTTTGATGTGTCCATGCCTGGAATCTCTGGCATTGAATTGCTCAAACGCGTCAGGAGTCGGGGCGTCCAAACTCCCGCACTCTTTCTCACCGCTCACGACGCTCTCGATTATAAGGTCGCCGGGTTCGAAGCCGGCGCCGACGACTACCTGGCAAAACCATTCAGCCCGCGCGAATTGGAGTATCGGGTCGAGGCGTTGCTCAGGCGTTCCGGAATGGTTGTCCAGGAATCATCAGAGGACGGCGAACGCATCGAAGTAGGTGATCTGGTAATTGATAAACGCAGGCACGAAGTTATCAGGCACGGTTCCGTTATCGATCTCACCCCACTCGAATTTCAGATTCTGGAGTTGCTCGCGTCTGAGCCTGGCCGCGCATGGTCCAGAAATGCGCTGCTGGACCAGGTTTGGAGCACTGATTACGAAGGCTACCAACGGAACATCGATCCCCACATCAATCGCTTGCGAAAAAAACTGGAAGCTGATCCCAAGAACCCGCGATACGTGCTTACCGTTCGCGGCGTTGGCTACAAGTTAAACGAATCCCCTTGAGCTAGAAATGAAGGAGAAGAGATTAGATGCTGTGGATTCTGGGTGCTGGTTTCATAGTTCTTTGGTTTCTTCTAAAGGTCTTGATGCATAAAGGCGGCTTCGTTCATATCCTGCTACTTAGTGGCATTTCCCTGCTTATTATTCAGTTTGCAGCCTATCGCAAGAGCCGCTACCAAAGAATTTCGGCCGGCCTCTAGCTTGACCCTCCTATTGCCTTCGGCAACAATGATCCGTCTCGGTGCATCGAGATAAGAAGCAGTTGTTTCAGAGAGGGCAGGGTGCCCTTCATACTACCTTTTGCTTGAAGTGAGGAGTTCTTAGTCATGTTTTCCAGCCACCTTCTGAAATCCATCGTTCTTCCGGTCTTCGCCTTGACCCTAAGCGTCTCGGTCCTTGCACAAAGCGATGTGCTGCGGCAAACCGTGGCAATAACTTACCCGCTCGACGAGTCCGTAACCGTGAAGTTTCGCGGCACGACGCTCTTACCAAGATTAAAGGGCGAAGCAAAGGTGAAACGCGCAGGTCGCCGTGGAACACGAGTCGAACTCAGTCTGGATAACCTGACTCGCGCTTCAGAGCTTGGCGGCATCTACACCACTTATCTTCTTTGGGCCATTTCACCTGACGGTCGCGTTGACAATTTGGGTGAAATAAAGAGGGGTGGCAGCACGTTTGTAAATTCAAAGCTCGACGCTACCACTCCGCTCCAAACCTTTGCTTTGATCGTAACTGCCGAGCCTCACTTCCTGATGAAAGTTCCCAGTCGAATGGTAGTGCTGGAAAACTTGCCGCCGCAAAAGCCTGGCGGCAGTCAGATCGAAACCGTAGGAGTGCAGTACATCGGAAACTCCAGTGACTACTTTAGAACTTCACGCGTACCCGATATCGCCGATAGGGATTACAGTGCTACCCCGGTTTCGCTGCTGGGTGCTCGGCAGGCGGTAAATCTCGCAAAGTTTGTCGGCGCCGCGGAGGATGCGCCTTCTGAATTGCAGCAGGCAGAAGACGATCTCCAGGCAGCGGAAAAAGCCTGGAGGTTGGACCAGCCATCAGTTGAGGTTGATGTGCTGGCGCGAAAGGCAACCTCGTCAGGAGCCCGGGCCGAAGAGATGAGTGCCAGCAGACGCGCCGCGCGTCTGCGCCGGGAAGAGACTCAACGCCGGGATGAAGCATTGCGCTCGGCGGAGCGAACCGCGGAAACCGCGCAAAGCGAGATGGCGCAGCTGCGCGCCGCACTCGATCGCGAACAACGAGCACGCGAGCAGGCGGAAAGAGATTCCGCCGGAACAAATGAGCAACTGCGCGAATTGCGTGTTGAAGTGGCTCGCTTGCGCGATGAACTACAAACTGTTCGGTCGGAAGGAGAAGCGGCTAAGATTAATCTCGCTGGTCTGGAAGGCGAGAAGCGGGCTGAAGCGGCAAGAAAAGACTCGGAGCAACGAGAACAGCAGAGACGCGCGGCTGAGGCGACTTTGAAGCAGACACTGACGAAGTATGGCAAGCTGAAGGAAACTCCGAGTGGCTTTCAGCTGGTACTTCCTGAGTCTATTTGGGCAGGCGCGCGCGGAGCAAATTTGGTTTCAGCCGCCGCCGCAAAGCTCGAGCCACTCGCAGCGCTCTTAGCCAGCAATCCTGACTATCAGATTGTGATCGAGGTTCACACAGATAGCAAAGGTGAGGAGGTCGCCTTGCAACAACTCACGCAGGAGCGTGCCAGAGTTCTCTCGGAGCGATTACAGTCCGCGGGAGTTGATCCCTCACGCATTCAGGCGAACGGCATGGGCGCATCAAACCCGTTGGCGAACAACACCACCGTGGGCGGCAGGTCGAAGAATCGACGAACCGAGATTACCTTGACACCGCTTCCTGCGCGCAGTGCCGCGTCAAACCAGTAGGCAGGCGGCAGGAGCAGGAGGCCGGAAAAACAAAAACCAAAGACCGTTTTCTGCCTCCTGCGCCTGCCTCCTGCCGCCTGAATTTCCATGTCCCCACTCGAAGTCTTACAGCTCGTCGGCTACAGCATCGGTGCCGTCCTGCCGCTATGGATGGGGTTTCAGCTAGTTACTCGTCGTCACAAGTTGACGGCCCAGGAACGAGCGCTGTTTGCCCTGGCGCTGACGATGGGCGGATGGCACACCAGTAATCTCTTCATTACTCTTCACGCGCTTTTTGGACTCGGCTTTGATTCATGGACCACGCTGCTGCGGCTCGCCGACTCCATTGCCGTGATCAGTATCACCCTTGCCTATTCCTTTCTGCTTCATGTCCATCTCCATCTTTGGGCCAACGCCGCGGGCCGGCCGCTCACAAGAAACGAGCAAATTCGCGTCTATCTCTCCTACCTTCCCACGCTATTCCTGCTTGTTGCCATACCCCAGATCTGGATGGGCGATTACGCCCCGATGCTCACTAAGCTCAAGTTCTTTGTTTTACCGTTTGCCTTCTGGATTGCTTATGTACTGGGGGCAATCGCCGTTACCGAACTCTTGATTGCCCGGAAAAGCAATTATCTCAGCGAGCGGCGCATCATGCGCACCCTGGCCGCCTCGTTCATAGGCATCGGCATCGTGATTCTCGCGGCGCTGGCGCTGGGACTGGGGGAGGGCACCACGCTCGGTCTTTACTTGAAGACCGTTGCAAATCTTGGTTCGCTGCTTCCTTCGGTATTGTTGGCCTATTACATCTACCGTTACCGATACTTGGAACTGATTATCGAAGAAAGTTTGATCGTTGCAACGTTCGCGGCGGTGGTGCTGACAGTTTACATTTACGGGATTCGCACAATTGGCGACTGGATGACATCTCGTTATGGTGTGAGACAAGGAGTTGTGGAAGCATTACTTATTCTCGCACTCACTCTGGGTGCCGCTCCTATGCGCCGCTGGTTGGAAAGTCGCTTTCATAAATTGTTTGAGCGCGAAGCTGCACTCTACCGCGAGATTGTTGCACGGATCGGATCCCACGCCGGCCAGTATCAGGACTTGCCCGAACTGTTGCGCTTCGTCGAAGATCGCACTACTCAGGCCTTAGGGTTGCGACGGGTCCAGATCGTCGTGTGCGACCAGGCACGGGTCGATGACGCAAGTCCCGAGAGTGCAATAGCAGACGACGGCTCAGTTGCGACCGACGGGTGGGTTGAGCCGCTGCTGCAAATCTCCAAGCGAAACGAGTGGGGGCCTGTCGAAGAAGATGCAGTGCTCGCGGCCCATGGATTTCAGATCGCTTATCCCTTGCGTCGGGAAGACCGCGTTGCGGGTGTGCTACTGATCGCTGGCTCATCGGGAAGCCTCACACCGGATGCGCGCGCTGTTCTCGAAGTGCTTGCCGGCCAGGTAGCCATTGCAATCGAGGACTGTCGTTTGGTGGAAGAAAACCTACGGCTGGAGCGTCGCCTCGCCGAAGGAGAACGACTCGCTGCCCTGGGACAATTGGCTGCGACTGTCGCTCACGAGATCAAGAATCCGTTATCTGCAATCAAGTCGATTGCTCAGGTGATGCGCGAAGACCGAGGTTTAAGCGACGAATACGCGCGCGATCTGAACCTGATCGTCGGCGAAACAGATCGGTTGAGCCGGAGTGTCACACAGTTACTCAGCTTTGCCCGAAAGGAAAGCCCTGCGGAAATGCCGCAGCGGGTCGGCGAACTGATTCAGTCGGTGGTTGGCCTGTTCGAAGCGAATGCCAGCCAACAACGCATCAGGCTCAACACCCGAGTTGAAAGCGATGAAGAGCTTTTTGGAGCGGCCGTGTCTGTTGTGCGCGACGCGCTTTCGAATCTGCTCCTGAATGCCTTGCAGGCTACTCCGGCCGGGGGAGAAATTACGATTACGGCGCGAGATGATAACGAGGATCTTCTGATCGTCGTGGAGGATGCTGGCGCAGGAATACCCTCGGATCTCAAGCAACGCATCTGGGAACCATTCTTTACAACCAAACAAAGAGGAACGGGACTCGGACTGGCAATTGTTCGCAAGCGCATGCAAGAGGCTGGCGGCTCAGCACGGCTGGTTCCAACGCTTAACGGCGGCGGCGCACGTTTTGAATTGCGCCTCAATCGCCACTCAATACAGAACCGCGAGCAGTAGCGACCGGATCATATTACTCAACTC
>JBPCIQ010000185.1:0-22565 GCA_051006135.1 Pyrinomonadaceae bacterium
CCCACGCCCTCCACCTACTTTGATTACCTCCGCCGCAAACTCGCTTCCATCTCACACCCGCTATCCAATCTTGACTAACTCAGCCGGCGCTGTTCATATTTCTACGTTTTCTCATGAGCGCCGACAATCGGGCAACAACGTCTCTCAACTGTCCAATGTCGGACGCAAATTGTGCCTGCTGGTCAACAATAAATTCCATCTGCTTTTGAATCTTATCTCCGTTGGACATCTTTCAATCCTTCAATGCGCTTTGAGATTTAGCACCCTTCCAAATTGAGTTTAGCGAAAACATGAGGTGAAGACAAAGCATAGCGACTTAGCTTCCACCACGGACCTGCCTGTCGACCTCTTATCTTATTGAAAGTATGAATCGCCCCGGAGCAGATCGGCATGGACCATACCCATAAGACAGACGGCAATGAGGCCAGTAGCATCCACCCCGTGGTCCAGGCTTACAAGAAGGACGTGGATCGCACCCTGATCAGGGAAAACCTCCGCCTCACTGTGGACCAAGGATTTCAGGAGCTGATGAAATTACAGCGGTTCGGAGAGGACCTTCGAGCATGCCGGAAAAGAGGCTGAATCCCAACGGTGCCAGACTTCCAGGCATTGATCCGTTGCTCACTGAGAGTGATGTCGAATTCATCATTAGGCGGCGCCGATGCCACCCCGCATGGTTCAGCGCGGATGACTCTAGATCTCGATGTTGTCTACAGACGCTCACGAGAGACCTCGTATGATAGAAGAAGGAATCGGTGTCAGTAGATCTCCTGAAGATCCAAATCGAAACCAGGTAGCAGAGAGTCAGCCGAAACCGTCGCGGGGTTTTCCAGGATCTCTACCGGCTGATCTGGGCGATAGATGTAGACGCGTCTTTGTTCGGGATCGATGAGCCAAGCCAGGCGCACGCCGTTGTCGAGGTAATCGAGCATTTTCTGTTGCAGCAGGTTCCAGCTATCACTCGGTGACAAGAGCTCGATAAGAAAGTCCGGAGCAATTGGTGCAAACCCGTCCTGTTGTTCTTTACTCAAAGCGTCCCATCGCTCGCGACGCACCCAGGATGCATCGGGAGAACGCTTTGAGCCATCCGGTAGAGTGAACCCGGTTGAGGAATCAAACGCCAGTCCGCGGCGGTTTCGTTCCGCCCAGTTTGCTAAACGCTGAATGATTATGGCGCTGCGCAGACCCGTCTTTGACCCGGTGGGGGGCATGATTATGAGTTCTCCTTTCGATGTGAGCTCGAGGCGGAGATCGCGGTTATCAAGACAAAGCTGGGCAAACTGGTCGTCGTTCAAGCTAATGGATTCAATGTTGAGCGCTAGAACGGAAGTCGCGTGGGATTCTATTGTAGGAGGCAGATGGGACATTCCAGATCCTTTTTATGCCTTTTTAATGTCGGACGCAAATTGTGCCTGCTGGTCAACAATGAATTCCATCTGCTTTTGCATCTTATCTTAGTGGGACATCTCTCAATCCTTCAATGTGCTTTGAGATTTGGACCCCTCCAAATCGAGTTTATATCCGGCAGCACAGCCGTGTCCGAGGGCAACCCCGCTCTCTCGTTCGCTTGGGAGTTCATGTTCCCGGCTCCACTCAACTTCACTTCCTGATGTAGTTCCCATGTATCCATCGGGTTTCGAAGAGAATGTCTTGTCATCATTCATCTCCGTCTTCTTCCTCTGGTTTGAGGTATTCCCTCACCCCATGTCTTACGCGAAGCACAAGCACCGTTCCGCCTTCGACCGTAAATAGAATGCGATACCTTCCATAGATGAGTTGCCGGATCTCTTGCTCGAAAAAAGCGCTCTCCGGCGCGAGCGGGCAGCGAAGCGGATTCTGTTCCAGAGATCGAAAGGCTTTCAAGAGCCCCTCATACCAGCGAAGCCCGGCCTTTTCTGACCGCTCGCTTATCCAGAAATAGGCTCCTCCGGCATCGAGTAAGGCTTTGTCGGTAGGTTCAACCCGATAAGCTTTTTTCATTCTCTTTCGAAGCACGAACCTTCTTCCGCATCTTCCTATCGAATTGCTTTAACGACATGGTTTTGCCCTGCTTGACGGATTCCAGCCCTTCCCGTATTGCTTCGATCGTCTCTGCGCGATCAATTAACTCAAGCATCCGCTGATAGCTCTGCGCGTCCTGGACGACAAGTTTTGCTCGCCCGTTGATGGTCAGAACAACCGGCTCACCCGTTTTCTCTAACTGCTCGATAAAATCAGGAGTCTTGCGCTTAAAGTCCGAAAGTGAATGAATGTCGCGGCTGATGTTAAGCATTGTTGTTCGCGTCCTCTGGCAGCACGAAATTTGATTCATATTTTATGTTATCCCATGGTTTGGCCGCAAGAGCATAAAGGTTGGTCTAACAATGTCTGGGACGGAATTAACAGTCGTTCGTTGCAACCCCCGGCCAGGAGAACGCGGACGGCGATGCCCTGGGCGACGCCTACGACCCCAGCCCTCACGACCACAGCCAGATCGTCTTCTCGAGCAATCGCGACGGTAACTTCGAGATCCATGGGATGAAAACAGATGGGACCGGTCGTGGTCAGGCTACGAGGGATCCCATTCTACCGTGGTCTTGACTGGATACCATCGTGCTTTAGCCGATGGAGTTTCAGCCTTGACCTAAATGCAACCCCAGTCTTTCGTTTGCATAGAAAGTTCATCTCTCCGGCTCCCACTCAACTTTATTTCCTGATGTAGTTCCTATGGATCCATCTCTTCTGAGTTCGATCCTGGGTTTCGAAAAGAATGTTGTTGTCATCTTCGCGCGTCACCAGGCTGATTCGCACCGTCACTTCTTTTTGTGAAGCCTTGCTGCTCTCGGTCGCCGCCAGGAATGTCTTCACGCCTTCAACAGTCCCCGGACTGGACGTAGATATCGTCATCCGAGCGATTCTCAATGGATAGTTCGTTTACTTCCTTAGTCTCGTAAACCACCACTTTTTTTGCTCTAACGCTTCCTGCAGCGTCAGGAATGATCTGCCTCAATCATGTTCTTACCGTGAATGAGAAAGATTGTGAGGTTCTTGTGGGTGAATGGTCCAGAGAGACGGTAATCGCCCGCTTGCATGCCGGTATCTTGACCTGAGGCCGGTTCGTCCTTGCTTGATGACTCACTCCTCACCTGAGCACTAATAAGCACCCCTAATGGAACCGACTGCTAACAAGACCACCGCGATGGTCATGACAAATGTCTGTTTCATGGTCGTACTCCTCGAGTAGCGCCGAAGCTGAAAGAGCAGCGTATGCTGAAGGACTCGATGTGCTGCTGTAACTGCGCTCAGCAAATGTTTTTTGGTGGGGAGACGACTCATTCGAAGGCTGGTTCTTCGCACACGATCGCCGACGTTCGCAGATGAAGCCCTGCCTAACGAAGCCCTGCTGGTACGGAGAGATCATTTGTTTTGCAGTTTTAGAACGGTGATGGGGGAGTTTTTTTGCGATTGGAGGGGGCCATGGTCCAAAGCGTTGTCAGAAACCGATTGATATCACAGAGAACCTCCGGCTTACTGTAGACCAAAGGTTTCAGCAGTTAATGAAATTGCAGCAGTTTGCAGAAGAGCTTCAGCGTGCCGGAAAAGAGAACGAGTCCCCATAGTGACAGACTTCCCAGCACTAATCCGATTGCTCATTGAGAGCAAAGTCGAGTTCATCATCGTAGGCGGCGCCGCTGCTACCGCGCACGGCTCGGGACTGTGGACGGATTTCAACGTGATGAGCTACGACTCATGGGCCGGCTCCTAATCGCTCAAAGCGTGTTATCTGACCGCCTTGGAAACGACAAGAATCCGAATCAGTACTTCTTCGGCGTAGGCAGCACATTCACCAGCACATTTGTGAGCCAATGAACGTTCAATTGGCATGGACCGTAGGTGCGTCAGCGTGAGGGACAAAGCAGCGGCGGCAGCGGGCTTCGTACATGCCTACGGCGCCGACCGCGACGCGCTCTTCAGATTCAAATGTGCGTTGTGAGTAGTTAGCGGGCTGCCCACACTTCATGCAGATCGCATGTGTCTTTGTGATGTACTCGGCGATCGCGAGGAGTTGAGGCATCGGCTCCCATGGTTTGCCGGTGTAGTCCTGATCGAGCCCGGCGATTATTACTCTGACACCCCGGCTGGCAAGTTGATTCGCCACGTCAACCAGCTCGTTATCAAAAAACTGACCTTCGTCTATGCCCACAACTTCCGTGTCGGGTTCAATCCGCGCAAGCAATTCGGCAGCAGTGTGGATAATGGCGGATTCGTGACGCATTTCTGAGTGGGAAACAATATGGTCGTTCGAAAACCGTGAATCTACCCCGGGTTTAAAAACCTGAACTTTCTGCCGCGCAATATTTGCGCGGCGCAGACGACGAATAAGCTCCTCAGATTTACCAGAGAACATTGCGCCGGCAATCACTTCAACCCAGCCGTGGGTAGTACGCACGTTCGGCATCGGCTCATCGTTTCCCTGGACAATCAATTCTTCCATGTGAGGTTTAGGCCGCCTCGACATAATCAACGCGGCGGCTTGGTTCTGGGATCGTGCTTATTCAATGAAAAATAACACTTCGCTTAATCTCGAGGAAAGCTTGCTGAAAGATCAGGCGTAAAAACTCTGATTATAGAATGGTGCAAAAGCGGCAATAAGCGCCAGTTCGAAACTCGTCGAGCGCGTTACCAGATCGCGTGTTAACACACCCCATGCGCCCTGACGGCTGCGAACGTCACGTTTGCCGGATACTTCATCGATCACCCAGGCCAGCTCCTGGCGGCCCTCGATCACACTCTTCGCAATGGAGGCTGGCACAGAGATAGACGGCGAGGCACCAAAATATCCTCTTTTGCCGTCTGTCGCGTAAGCCCAACCGCGGAGAAACGTGTGCCACTCGCCCTCAATCGAGATGGAGTGAAATCCGCCTTCGAGCCCCGTGTAGATCTCAGCCTCCAGGCGCTGGTGACGAAGCAGGTCGCGCACCGCAAGCGCCCGTTCGCGCGCGCCTTGCATAAGCTGCCAATCGGTTAAAGGCATCGCCGGAGCATTTGTTGTTACTGCGCGCGCAACCACATTTGCTTTGGCCCAAAGGGGGTCGATTGCGCCAATACGCTCCACGCAAGCTCGCACAGCCATAATCTTGGCGGCCCGATCAGAGCCTAGAGCAACCGTGTTGATTTGTGCTTGGGATTGCGACCGGTTCAAACTTTGCCCTGCAAACTTTGCCTGATAGGTAACGAGAATTGCTGACTCCTAAAAACGAGTGTGAGGCTATAACAGAGCGAAGCTTGCGTCAAAGGAGATGGGAGAAGGGGCGAAAGGGCGAAAGGGCGAAGGGGCGAAAGGGAGAAGGGGCGAACGGAGACACGGCGACACGCGAATGGGCTCCCGGTTTCTCCTAATCGCCCCTTCTCGCAATCGCCCTTTCTCCCAATCGCCCCTTCTCCCCATCCCCGCTTCCCCGCGTCCCCGCGTCTCTGTTTCTTGACATTCACAACTACGGTTGTTGTAATCCAATTCTTCCACTAATTCTTTCTTTCCAGTTCTGCCGGACGGAGAACAAGAAGCCATGAAAGCATTCGATTTTGGCTCGGGTGATGTTCCCCGACGCGATTTTCTTTCCCTCGCCGGCAAAGGCCTCGGTCTCGCTGCGCTCTCTTCATCGGTGGTCGCTTCCCTGATTAAGGAGATTCACGCGGCCAGCAAAAGCATCGCGCACTTGACGCCGCAACAGGCGGCAATGGACGAAGACTACTGGGCGGTTATTCAGAATTCTTTCTCCGTTACCCGCGGCATCATCAATCTTAACAACGGCGGCGTTTCTCCTTCCCCGCGCCTAGTCACCGAAGCGCTGGTTCGCTATATCTGGCAACAAGAGGATGCTACCGCCTATACGATGTGGCAGATTCTCGAGCCCCAATCTGAGACGATTCGTACTGGACTTGCCGAAGTGTTTGGCTGCGACCGCGAAGAGATTGCCATCACGCGCAACGCCTCGGAATCTCTTGAAGTTCTGCTCATGGGCATGGACTTCAGACCGGGCGATGAAATTCTGACAACCACACAGGATTATCCTCGCATGCTGACCACCCTGCGCCAGCGCGAAAAGCGTGAAGGCCTGGCGCTGAAGTTAATCAAGATTCCCATCCCACCGAAGAATCTCTTTGAGATAACTGCAGCGTTTGAACGCGGAATCACAAACCGCACACGGCTTATTCTGATCTCGCACCAGGTCAATATCACGGGACAGATCACGCCGGTTAAGGCCATCTGCGATATGGCGCGCGCGAAAGGAATCCAGACGATCGTCGACGGCGCGCACTCGTTTGCGCAGTTTCATTTCCAGCAGAAGGATCTGGGCTGTGATTACTTTGGCAGCAGCCTGCACAAGTGGCTCTACGCGCCGAAGGGGACAGGTCTGCTTTACGTTAAGCGCGACAAGATTCCCACGATTTGGCCGTTGATGGCTGCCGAGTCAAAACAGGCTGGCGACATTCGTAAGTTTGAAGAGATCGGCACGCATTCAGCGGCACCAAAGCTCGCCATCGGCGAAGCGCTGCTTTTCCACAACGGCATTGGCGGCAAACGCAAGGAAGCAAGGCTGCGCTACCTCTCACGCTACTGGATGAACCGTCTTAAGGATATTCCAAAGATTCGCTTCAACACCTCCTTTGATGAGAATCAATCGTGCGCCATCGCTAACGTGCAAATTGAAGGTACAAATCCCTCGGC
This sequence comes from Pyrinomonadaceae bacterium, assembly GCA_051006135.1. GTDB lineage: Bacteria > Acidobacteriota > Blastocatellia > Pyrinomonadales > Pyrinomonadaceae > PSRF01. The sequence continues at coordinate 6,710 of JBPCIQ010000185.1, forward strand.
AGTTGGAAGCTATCTATTCGCTAACCACCATATCTTCACGACGCCCATCATCCATGACGAGTTCCAGGGAATTCGTATAACGCCTAACGTCTATACAACATTGGGTGAACTCGATCGCTTTTGCGGCGTGATGGAAACAATTGCACGCAAAGGTCTGCCGGCATGAATACGTTCCATTGATACGATATTGAGCGTGACTAACCGTCTACATTCGGTAAAACATAAGATGGAGGAACTAATATGAGTAGTCCGGGTAAACTGCAACCATCACCACAACTTTTCTTCCAAACGATCAACGCCTACCAGCGAACGGAAGGTCTGAAGGCGGCAATAGAACTGGAAGTATTCACAGCTGTTGGCGAAGGAAAGTCGACTGCCGCTGAAATTGCGCAGCGTTGCGGTGCTTCAGAGCGTGGAATTCGAATCCTCTGCGACTTCCTGTGCATCATGGGCTTCCTCACGAAAGACGGCCAGCATTACAAGCTGACTGCCGATTCAGCAATGTTTCTGGACAAAGGATCGCCTGCATACCTGGGCGAGGCCAGGGAGTTTTTACTGTCACCGATGCTGACCGATGGGTTCAAGGATTTTGCAGGGGCTGTACGCAAGGGCGGCACGATGGTCTCCGATGAAGGTACGATCGCGCCACAGCATCCCATCTGGGTGAAGTTTGCTCGCGCAATGGCGCCAATGATGGCCCTGCCCGCTCAATTAATGGCGAAACTCGTCGATCCGCAGGCCGATCGAAAACTGAAGATTCTCGATATCGCCGCTGGACATGGTTTGTATGGAATTGAATTTGCGAAAAGAAACCCAGGGGCTGAGGTGGTTGCACTCGATTGGACCAATGTGCTCACGATTGCCAATGAGAACGCTCGCGACGCCGGCGTGGATGATCGATTCACTACCCTCGAAGGAAGTGCCTTTGACGTCGACTACGGAACGGGCTATGACCTGGTGTTGTTGACAAATTTCCTGCACCACTTCGATCAACCGACCTGCGAAAAGCTGCTGCGAAAGGTGCACGCCGCGCTGAGCGAGGGAGGACGAGCTGTGACCCTCGAGTTTGTACCTAACGAAGATCGGATTTCACCGCCGGACGCTGCTGCTTTCAGCATTATGATGCTGGGCGGAACACCGGGCGGTGATGCCTATACGTTCTCCGAACTGGAGCGAATGTTTAAGTCAGCCGGATTTGTTCGGAGTGAGATTCACCCCCTGCTACCTTCGATCGAGCACGTCGTGATCTCTTTTAAGGAATCGTGATTGCCCTGCTCAATTCTGCCAGGCCCTGGTTAGCTGGATCAAATAGATCTGGTGACGGTCGCGAAAGCCTGGCCTCTGCTGCTATACTCGGATGCGGTCACAATGGGAAACGCGGTGGCTTCAACTCGGGAGCGCCGGCATTATGGCAACGTTATTAGGCTAAATGGGAAACACGTATGAGGAAGTTGTAAGCGCCGCGCTGTCCCTTTCGCCGGAGGCGCGTGCTGTCTTGGCAGAGCAATTACTTGCCAGCTTGGAGACATCCCAGGAAGAAGTTCATGCGGCTTGGCGAGTGGAAATCGAGCGACGTGTCAAAGAAATCGAGGAAGGTAGAGTCCGGTTGATTCCCGGTGAGCAAGTAATGAGCGAATTACGAGCTCAACTCAAGCGGTGAATTACTATTAACCGGATCTTGAGCATGCCCGAAGCTTGGGCCATACACATCGGCGACACAAGACGCTGCCTGCTCCACCGCTTTCCTTATGGCGTGGTTTATTTGATGGTACCCCAAGGCATTGAGATTGTTGCCGTGACGCATCTTCATCGCAAGCCAGACTATTGGCGGGATCGGGTTACCGCGTAATTGAGGCTGGCGTTGACAACTTGGGCCCGCTGGAGAAGCGGAAGCAACGGAGGAACCAAACTGTGGTCAGTGCGCAACTGGAAGAAAGCTTACGCCGTGAGATCGAGACTTATATCGAAGGACGCTTGAGCGGCGTCAAGCAGGAAATGGGCGAACTTCAGAGCCGGATCAACGAATTCCTTACCCGGCTTATGGAACGCCAGAGCGAAGGGCAAGTGGATGGGGGCATCACCGCCACCATTTTGGAACACCTTCGGGCCGCACAAGAGCAGGGAATCGATCTTGCGGCCTCCGAGTCGTCTCGGACAAAAGCCTCGAGCGATATGGCCATCGTCAAAGCCGCAATAGCGGAGATGGGCGAGCAGGGTTCACAAGCAGACGTTCTGAAAACCCTGGTCAATCGGGCGGCATCGTTTGCGCCCCGGGTCGCGTTCTTCGCTATTAAAGGCGAGCAGGCTGTAGGCTGGCGCGCGCGCGGCTTTGAAGGCACGGTCGGCGACCACGCAATTCAAAAGATCTCGGTTCCGGTTTCTAACGACAGCATAATCGGCGATGTGGCCAGGTCACGAGCAACCTGGAGTGGCGGACCGCATTCTCATTCCGAAGACCATCTAATCCTCAACAAACTCGGCGACGAACCACCGCAGAGAATTGTTGCAGTCCCCCTAGCTGTTCGCGGGCGGACAGTCGCAGTGTTATATGCTGACTCAGCGGGCCTTGATTCCGAAGCAATCAATTTGGAAGCGCTGGAAACGATCGTACGAGTTTCAGCAATGGCAGTGGACCTGCTCGCCGGACGAGCGCCGACGAAGGCGCCCGCGGAGGAATCCGCTGCGGCCCCTGAACCACCTGCTCAGGAAGCTGCGCCGACTTATGAGCCGCAGCAACAAACTTACGAACCGCAGCGAGAATATGAGGATAAGACCGCCACTGTTGTATCAGAGGCGAGCGCGCCGCAGTTTTACGAAGTTGAGGCGGAGCCAGAGGCAACTGTCGCCTCCCCTCAGCCCGCCCCTCAACTCATAGAAGCGCAGCCCGAACCTGTTCAAGCGCCACCGCCAAGCCCCGTTGCTGTTGAACCACCGCCAAGTCCGGTCGCCGAACCGCAGGCCGCACCGACCGGCCCAAAACGACGTTATGGAACGGATATGGAATTGCCGGTTGCCGTCGAGACCGATGAAGAACGGCGCTTGCATAACGACGCGCGGCGCTTTGCCCGACTGCTTGTCTCCGAGATTAAGCTTTACAATGAGCAGAAGGTTACTGACGGCCGAGCGCAAAACGATCTGTACGACCGCTTGCGCGAGTATATAGATCGCTCTCGAGATATGTATGATAAGCGCGTGAAACCTGAAGTAGCGCAAAAATATGACTACTTCCATCATGAGTTGGTCAACGCGCTGGCGGAAGGCGACGTCGCTAAACTGGGGAATGCTTATCCCGGAGCAACCGTTTCGGCCTGAGCCGGACTAACTCCCCGCTTCGAAGCTTTAACCGGTCCTCCCCCCGACACGAAATTTGGAACCTCAAACTGTGGGGGAGGACCAGACGTTGATTAGGAAGTTCAACAAGCATCAGCTGATCTTAATTTTGATTGGCGTATCCGTTCTTATCGGAGCCTCATTCTCGTCTTTCATGATCGCAAGCTGTCTGACACGACAGCAAACTCCCGGAGAAGTAAAAGCTCTTGAAACTCTGCGCGCGATGACGCGTGGGGGTGTCCTGCCCGCGGATGCCGCCGTGGCACGGATCGAGTCTGACTTTCCCAAAACCAAAGCTGCCGGCCTGGCGATACTCGTGCGCGCGCGGATCAAAATCCATGCGAACGACTATGCGGCGGCGGCCACCCTGCTAGATACAGGTATTATTAAGGATTACACCTCGCTTGGTGATCACGCGCTCTTCATGCGCGCAAATGCGCTCGAGCAAACAGGCCGGCTCTCTGAGGCTCGCGTCGCCTACGAAGAGCTGATAAGAGACTATCCGGCGTCGATTCGCACTCGCGAGGCAACGCTTCGTGTTGCGAATTTGCTGGCCCGCTCTGGAGCATCGGCGGCGGTTCCGCTTCTCCTCAAAGACCTGGCCGCAAAGGACGATGCTACCGCACTCTTATTGGTCGCCAAGGCCCACGAGCAGACTCCGGATCCCAATCGCGCGCTTGCTGCCTACCGGCGCATTTATTTCTACGCGCCAGCTGCTCCGGAAAGCGCTCAGGCTTCACTGGCAATCACAAGGGTCGGCTCGACAAACTCGCCCGCAACGGCTGAGGAAGCGATAGCCCGCGCCGATAAGCTTTACGAGGCGAAAAGCTACAGCGAGGCCTTGCGGGCATACAACGACGCATTCGCGAGATTCCCCGCTCTAGCAAAAGCGGAGAATCAACTAAAGCGCGGAATTTCCGCTTCGAACGCGAGAATGACGACTGAAGCAGCGGCAGCGTTCAACAGTATCCCTTCGTCTGGCGAAGAAATGCGCGCCGAGGCCCTTTACTATCTAGCCCAGACTTACGCGCGCTCCAGGCAATGGGAGCAGGCTCGAACAACGGTCGAAGAGCTGCGTCGTGTTTTTCCTAGGAGCGGTTTTACGCCACGCGCACTTGCCAGCGTGGGCCAGATCGCGCAGGACGCAAAGAATAGCGGCGACGCCCCCTATTTCCTACGGGCTGCGGTAAGCGCGGCGCCTGGTTCAGCCGAAGTAGCGCAAGCGCAGTTCGATCTTGCCTGGCTGGCCCACGAAGCCAAAAACTATCAGGAATCCTCGCGGCTCTTGACGGAGCATCTAGCCTTCTACGTTGACAAGAACAACGACAATCGCGGTCGCGCTGGATACTGGGCTGCGCGTGACTCTGAAAGGGCGGGAAAGCTCGACGAAGCACGCGCGCTTTATCAGGCGGTGCTGGGACGTTATGACGCCAACTGGTACGGCTATCTTGCGAAGCAGCGGTTGGCTGCGATGGGTCGCAGCGCCTCGCGCAAAACGTTCGAGGCGGATTCAGTTGTAGGACGCGCCGTCGCCAATTTGCAGACAGTAACCGTGGCGGTAGAGACGGCAGGTTCAGCTGAAGAGATGCGGATTGAGAAAGCGGATCAACTTAATAACGTAGGTATTGACGAGTGGGCACTTGAAGAACTAGGCGAGGCAACGGATACAGCTCCCAACAGCCCTAAAGTCAATCTGGCAATCGCCCAGGTCTATCGTTCCCAGGAAGATAACGTGCGCGCGCTTAACGTGCTCAGAAAGAGCTTTCCTGATTATTCGCAAATGAAACCGGGAGAGATGACACCAGAAGAGTGGGATGTATTTTATCCACTCGCTTACTGGGAAATTATTGTTCAGGAATCTCGCGCAAAGAAACTCGATCCGTATCAGGTAGCCGGGCTGATACGCCAGGAGACGGTATTCATTACCAAGGCGCGTTCCTCGGCGAAAGCCTACGGGTTAATGCAGGTGCTGGTACCAACCGCTACGTTGACGGCTAAGAAATACGGAGTGTCTCGGACGATCACAGCCGAATCGCTTTTTGAGCCTCGTTTGAACATTCAGATCGGCACTGCTTACCTGCGCGATCAGATAGATAGGTTTGGACGGATTGAATACGTTGCGGCCGCCTACAACGCTGGTCCGCTTAGAGCTGTGCAGTGGCGCGCTGCGCTGCCCGCCGAGATTGATGAATGGGCAGAGGCGGTTCCCTTCAAAGAGACCCGCGGCTACATTCAAGGCGTAGTGCGCAATCGGCTGCAGTATGAGCGGTTGTACGACGCGACTGGCAAATTTCGCCCTGAGGTCGGGACGCGTGCCGTCTCACGTCAGGGGGTTGCCACGCCGAACACAAGTCCAGCTGTCGAACCCGCAAATTCAACGGTGCGGAGACGAAGAGTTATTGGCAATGAGGAAGATGAATAGAAAGGTAGACATCCCGGAAAGGGATGCTAGTGACCATCGCTGCCGATTGCTTCAACCGGACAACAGGTAAGCGCTTCTTCACAGGCCGCTCGTTCCTCGTCAGTTTCCGGTTGCTTAAAGACGAAGGAATAGTTGTTTTCATCTGAGCGCATAAAGTTTTCGGGCGCGGTATCGCGGCAAACGTCACAGTCGATGCAGGATGAGTCCACGTAGTAGAGTCCGCCAACATTCTCTTTCACACGATCGTTTCGATCTGCCATAAGTTAATTTTTGATTTTTGATTGTCGATTTGGAAATTGCTCGATCATCACTACCGATAGATTGCAGACTAATGACAGCCGATCGCAAATCAAAAATCAAAAATCACAAATCTTCTCACGGGTGGGTCATCTCCTCCGGTTTTACGTACCGGTCAAACTCCTCGCCAGTCAAGAATCCCAAATCGACAGCTGACTCGCGCAAGCTGAGCCCCATTGTGTGGGCGTGCTTGGCAATCTTTGCCGCCTTGTCATAACCGATATGCGGATTCAACGCAGTCACCAGCATCAGGGAGTTCTGGAGATATTCGTCAATCTGTTCGCGGTTAAGCTCGATGCCCGCGATGCAATAGTCGACAAAACCGTGGCACGCATCGTGGATTAGTCTGATCGAATGCAGTAGGTTGTGAATCATTACGGGCTTGAAAACATTCAACTCAAAATTACCCTGCGAACCCGCGAAGGTCACCGCCGCATCGTTACCAAAAACCTGCACTGAAACCATTGTCATCGCTTCGCTCTGGGTCGGATTTACTTTGCCCGGCATGATCGATGATCCGGGTTCATTTTCTGGCAGAATCAGTTCACCTAGACCACAGCGTGGTCCGGAAGCCAGCCAGCGGATGTCGTTGGCGATCTTCATGAGGGAACCAGCGAGTGTCTTCAAGGCGCCGCTGGCAAAGACGATTTCATCGTGCGCTGAGAGGGCAGCAAACTTGTTCGGGTGCGATTTGAAAGGCAACCCCGTCAGTTCGGTAACCTTTTTTGCTGCTCGCTCGCCGAATTCCGGATGGGAGTTGAGCCCGGTTCCCACCGCGGTGCCTCCGATTGCAAGATCAAGCAAACCCGGCATTGCCATTCGCAGCCGCTCAATGTTGCGCGATAACAAGCTTGCCCAGCCTGACATCTCCTGGCCAACAGTCACTGGAGTGGCGTCCTGAAGATGCGTACGGCCGATCTTAACAACGTCTGCGAATTCTTTGGCCTTCGCGTCAATCGCATCGTGAACTCTCTGGACCTCAGGCATCAACTTGTTCAGCTGCTCGGCGCTGGCAATGTACATAGCCGTGGGGAATGTGTCGTTTGACGACTGCGACATATTGACATCGTCGTTCGGGTGAATTGGCTTTTTGCTGCCCATCACGCCACCGGCAATCTCAATCGCTCGGTTTGAAATCACTTCATTGGCGTTCATATTGGTCTGCGTGCCACTGCCCGTCTGCCAAACGCGCAGGGGAAAGTGCTCGTCCAGCTTTCCCGCGACTACTTCATCCGCGGCTTGCACGATCAGTTTTGCTTTGTCAGGCTGAAGCTTCCCAAGTTCTTTATTAACTAACGCAGCAGCCTTCTTGAGAATACCGAGGGCGCGGATCATTTCACGCGGCATGCGATCATCCCCAATATTGAAATGAATCAGGCTACGCTGCGTCTGTGCGCCCCAATATTTATCAGCAGGCACTTCGATCTCGCCCATTGAGTCGGTCTCGACGCGAGTGTTTGACTTCTGTTCAGTGGCCTCTTGGGACATTCCTATTCGCCCTTCGCTATTTGATGCCTACGACGATTCCAGAGTTAATAGTAACACCTTGTGTGTAGTCTCCGCGTCACTCGCGGTGTCCGCCGGGTGCACAAGGCGTGCCTACAGGCGAGGCCCAGTCTTGTGTCGGATTAGTAGATTGTTATAGAGTTCTCGGAAAGTGCAATCATTTTCCAATTAGAGCATCGGTCCCCCCCTTAATTGCCCTATGTCGTCCCCGAGCTCAGAGGCTTCGTCTCTCCCGACTGCTTCCGGCCTTTCGAAAGCCGGGTTGCGCGCGCTGATACTGGTCGTAGAGCGCAACCCCATCGTGCAACGCCTTGAAAGGTTTTTCCTTGAACAGGCTGGCTTCCAGGTAGAGTTTGTCGGGGACGGTCTCTTCGCGCTTGAACGCGTGCGGGAGTTGAAACCAGAGATCTTAGTTACTGAAATCCTGGTGCCTAAGCTCGACGGGCTCAGTCTGTGTCGTATTCTGAAATCGGACCATGACACGCGCGAGATTCGTGTATTGGTCTTTAGTCACCTTCACGCGGAGGACCGGGCTCGGGAGGCCAGGGCCGACGCTTTCCTTCTTAAGCCCCTAAACGAAGATCTGCTGATCAAAACAGTAAAAAATCTGATCGCTTTGCGGCAGAAGTCCGCCGGGGGTGACTCGTGAGTGGTGAAAAGATAACAACCGGATGTAAAGGTCTGGACCAGGTGCTCCATGGAGGAATTCCGGTTAACACTATTACTGTCTTAATGGGCGCCCCTGGGACCGGCAAAACTATACTCGCGGAACAGTTTGCCTTCGCCAATGCTACTCCAGAATCTCCGGTACTCTATCTCACCACGCTTTCGGAGCCGCTGGAGAAGTTTATTGTCCACGTCCAGAACTACGGCTTCTTCGATGTAGCTAAAGTTGGCACATCGGTCTTTTACGAAGATCTCGGGTTGACCCTGCGGAACCAGGGGATAGAGAAGCTAACCGACGCGGTGACCGACCTATTGGTAAGTCACAAGCCGAAGTTTCTCTTCATCGATTCATTCAAAGCCTTAAACGAACTTTTCGTTACGCCTGTTGAGCGTCGCACCGTCGTCTTTGATTTAGCCAGTGTACTCTCAGCGTACCAGTGCACGAGCTTTCTCGTGGGGGAGTATTCGCAAGAGATGATGACGGATCTGCCGGAGTTTGCTATTGCCGACGTAGTGCTTCAGATGATCAAGTACTCAACCAACGTGAAAGAACAGCGGTTTTTGAGGGTCGAAAAGTTGCGTGGTTCCGCTTCCATTCCTGGCATGCACGCATTTTCGATCACCAGGGATGGAATTGAGGTCTATCCGCGATTATTGACGCCCACAATTGCCCCCACTTACGCGGCGCGTGTGGAACGAGTCAGCACTGGAATTACAGGTCTGGATGAAATGATTGCCGATGGCTTTTGGCGTGGCAGCACGACTTTGGTTGCCGGGCCTACTGGCTCAGGCAAAACGACTATCGGTCTTCAGTTTATCCGCGAAGGCGTGCTTAAAGGTGAGCAGGGACTTTATGTCGGATTGCAGGAGAATCCCACTCAGCTCGCGCGAACTATGCAGAACCTCGGCTGGCACTCTGAGGAACTGTTGAATAACGACGGCTTCGAACTGATGTATAGATCCCCCGTCGAAGTGCAGCTCGACAGCGTTACCTCGGAACTGTTTCAGCGCGTCCGCGAGGGAAGGGTTAAGCGCGTGGTGATCGATGCGCTGGGTGACTTAGAGCGTAGCAGTATAGATCGGCAGCGTTTCGCGGATTTCATTTACGCGCTTACACAATGGTTTGCCGCTAATAACGTGACTTGTCTGATGACTTATGAGCTTAGCAATCTGTTTGAAGTCCACTCGCTGAGTGATCAGGAGGTATCAAACATGAGCGACAATATCATCTTGCTTCGCTTCACGTCCGAAACGGAAATGGGCCGCACAATTCGCGTTCTCAAAACGCGCGGCACCGCGCATGACAACCGGGAACACCGGGTGGAAATTACGAACAAGGGCGTTGTAATAGAGAGACTCTAAGAAATGAATCAGGTGGTTATATGATCGTGCCAGGGACGGAAAAGAAAGAACCTTACAAGCGATTGGCGGAAATCAACCGCGCTATCACCACATCGCTTAACTTCGACGAGGTACTCGACCTCATTGTGGAGAATGCGACCCAGTTGGTAGGCGCGAGGATTACTGCGCTGCTCCTCGTCGATCAGAATGGATTGCTGCGGATCAGAGCGGCTCGCGGCTTGGACTCCAGTCTGGTCAACTCGTTCTCCGGCGTCATGGAGGAAGACGTAATTGAGCAGTTGCGCAGATCGCTGGCGGCCCCGAGGAAGGAGACACTTGTCGCGGTTCCCGTTATCGCTAAAAATTCCTTGAACGGTCTGCTGGTCATCGTACGCGATCGTCCTTTCGACGAAGAAGAAAAATGGCAGGTATCAGCGCTTGCAGATCAAGCCGCCATCGCCCTAAGTAATGCACGTCTCTTCGAACTCGAATTGGCGGAATTAATTCGTGCGCGTGATGCGTCGGAGCATGCCCGACGCCGTTTGGCAGCGATAGTCGAATCGTCAAACGACGCGATCATCAGCAAGGATCTTGACGGAATTATCAATAGTTGGAACCAGGGCGCGCAAAGAGTCTTTGGTTATACTGCAGAGGAAATGATTGGTCAGCCTGTGACAATGCTCATACCTCAAGATCGAACTGACGAAGAGTCGACGATCCTCAAACGTCTTCGCGCTGGGCAACGGATCGAACACTTTGAGACGGTGAGGATGCGCAAGGATGGCAGCTTAATCAATGTCTCGCTCACCATTTCTCCGGTTAAAGACGAACAGGGGAGGATAGTTGGCGCCTCAAAGATCGCTCGCGATATTAGCGCGAGCAAGCTCGCAGAAGAGCAACTCAGTCGCGCGGTAAAGTTTGATGAAGCGGTGATGTTAGGCATGGGCGAAGGGCTTTTCACAGTTGATGCCGAAGGGCTGGTTACCTTCATGAACCCGGCCGCCCAAAAACTTTTTGGCTGGACTCTTGAAGAGTTGCGTGGCAAAAAGATTCACGAGGAAACTCACTACCTTCATCCCGACGGCACGCCGTTCCCCCCTGAGGAATGCCCCGGGCTGCTAGTGCTAACTAAAGGCAAGACCCTAAGCGATTACGAAGATGTCTTTATCAGGAAGGATGGCACTTACTTTCCGGTAATTTTCAGTTCATCGCCGCTACGCGAGGGCGAGAAGATTACAGGCCTCGTGGTGGTGTTTCGTGATGTTTCTGAACGGAAGAAGGCCGAACAGTCCTTAGCTGACCGAGCCCGGCTGCTCGACTTGAGCAACGATGCCATCATTGTCCGGGATATCAACGATCGCATTATGTATTGGAATCGGGGTGCAGAAGAAACGTACGGCTGGACTGCCGAAGAAGCACTGGGCCAAATGGCGCACGAACTCCGACGTACAGAGCATCCTGAACCGCTGAGCAAAATCTTAGAGCAGTTTTATCGCGATAATCGGTGGACTGGCGAGATTGCCCATGTGCGGCGCGATGGCATGAGTATAACTACAGCCTCACGATGGGCACTCCAGCGCGATGACCTCGGACGACCCGCGTATATTCTCGAAACAAATAACGACATCACGGATCGCAAATTGGCGGAAGTTGAGCGCGAAGAAATCCTAAGACGTGAGCATGAAGCACGGCAAAGTGCTGAACAAGCTAACAAGCTCAAGGATGAATTTTTGGCAACTCTCTCGCATGAGCTACGCAACCCACTGAATGTAATACTCGGGTATTCCGAGGTTTTGTTGCGAAATGACGAAGTCCAGCAGTCGGCTTTCTTGAAACGGGCTGTCGAGATTTTGAGACGAAACGCCGAAACCCAATCGCAACTTGTCAGCGATCTGCTCGATCTTTCCAGACTCCACACGGGCAAACTCTCACTTAACCGCGAAGCAGTATCGCTGACTACAATCGTCCACAACGCAGTCGAAACCGTGCGCACTGAAGCCGCTGCGAAGAACCTCCAGATCAGCGTTAACGCGCAAGATGAAGTCTTGTTTGTCAATGCTGACCCGCTGCGGCTCGGACAAGTGATCTGGAACCTCCTGAACAACGCAGTCAAATTTACGCCGACCGGCGGCAGGGTAGTAGTCGACTTGTCGCGCGATGAAGACGAAGCGTTGGTGATTGTCAAAGATACCGGAGAGGGAATCGATCCGAAATTTGCGCCATATCTTTTCGAGATTTTCCGGCAAGCTGACGCGACCAGCAGCAGACGGCATAGCGGCATGGGAATTGGGTTGGCGTTGGTGCAGCAGTTGGTTGCCCTACATAACGGTTCGGTCGCCATGGAATCAGCCGGTCCTGGTCGTGGTGCAAAGTTCACTATTAGACTACCCCTGAGTCGTGAAACCAGAGAGGGAGGCGTGCTCGAAGAGTTGGTTGACGTTGGTGCGTTGGACCAAATGCGAATCCTTGTAGTCGACGACTCCGCAGACTCGGTCGAGATGCTGCGCCGCTTATTCGAAATGGATGGAGCGACGGTCAGTACAGCAGGTGGGGGAGCGGAAGCGCTTGAGATCATTCGAGAGCAGGATTTTGAGGTTATTCTTTCCGATATCTCAATGCCTGAAATGGACGGGTTTGAGTTTTTACGCCGGCTGCGCGAGATACCGGAGAAAAGAGACGTGCCGGTGTTGGCGCTCACAGGATTTGGTCGAGCTGAAGATGTGGAACGCGCAAAAGCCGAAGGCTTCTTTACTCATGTCACAAAACCGATTGATGTAAACAAGCTGGTCGGTTTACTGCGGGCCCTGCCCGACAGAGAGCGGAGCGGCAAGACCGGCGCGCAGGACGGAGATTTCAAGTAACAGAGATCCGGCCACAGATGTTCGCGGATAAGCGCAGATCCGAGCGCGTCCCCACTGCAGAGGTTTTAGTCGGCAGCTGTCGGGGCTCCAGAATCTTTCCAGGCTTTCCAGCCGCCAGCCATTGAATAGACGTTTGTATAGCCCATCTGCTGAAGCGTGTCCGCGGCGAGAGCCGAGCGATAACCGCCGCCGCAATATAGAATTAGTTCGGTGGATTTGTCGGCAACCTGAGCTTCAATGTCGCGCTCGATGATGCCTTTGCCGAGATGCTCGGCTCCGAGAGCGTGTCCTGCCTCCCACTCTTTGTCTTCGCGCACGTCTATCAATCGCACATCTGGTCCGGCGCCCACTCTTTTTCTGGTCTCTTCAAGGGAAACCTCGCGAATCCTGCTCTTGGCATCATTAACTAGCTTTAAGAATCCCTCAGAATGTTTCATGTATTGACCTTTTGCGGCAATTGGATGAAAGAGCGGCAAATGATTATAATGCCCGTCTTTCAGGAAAGCACTTATCGACGATCACAGGTTACAGGGTGGCAAGTGAAAACTTGTCACCGGTGCCTGTCACTTGTAACGAGAGGAAAAGCTAAAATTGCCTACCGAACAATTTGACGTAGCGATCATCGGCAGCGGCCCTGGTGGTTATGTGGCCGCCATTCGAGCGGCCCAATTAGGATTGAAGACGGCAATCGTCGAAAAGGATAAACGACTCGGCGGCACCTGCACGCTGCGCGGATGCATACCTACGAAACAACTACTGATGTCGGCGCACATCTACGAACAGATGCAGCACGCGGCCGACTTTGGTGTGGAGGCCTCGGGGATCCAACTTGCCTTCGCGAACGTGCAAAAACGCAAGGAAAAGGTCGTGATGAAGAATTCAAAGGGTATCGAATACCTGATGAAGAAAAACAAGATCACTTCCTTCAGCGGCACCGGCAAGCTGGTGTTGCCGGGTAAGATCGAGGTCACATCCGCGGACGGCAAGAAAGAAACGATCGACTCAAAGCACATCATCCTCGCCACTGGTTCCGTGGTGCGGCCAATTCCTGGATTTGAAACGGATGGGCAGCGTGTCGTCAGTAGCGACCACATCCTGGAACTCAAAGAGGTTCCGAAGTCGTTGATTGTCATGGGCGCGGGAGCGGTGGGAGTCGAGTTTGCTTCGGTCTATTCGCGCTTTGGCGCGGCGACAACGATCGTGGAATTGCTGCCGCGACTCGTGCCGCTGGAAGATGAAGAAGTTTCGAAAGAGTTGGAGAAGTCACTTCGCAAACGTGGCGTCAAGTCTCAGGTCGACACGAAGCTGGAGACATTGGAGCGAAGCGAGACGGGCGTTGTAGTAACGGGTAAAACGTCGAAGGGTGAAGCGGTAAAACTCGAAGCGGAAATGCTACTGGTCGCCGTGGGTCGCATGCCCTACACCGATGGGCTCGGGCTCGAAGGTACGAAGATCAAGGTTGAAAGAGGCTTCATTCAGATCGACCAGTACCAGCAGACTGGCGAAAAGGGAGTTTACGCTATCGGCGATGTTGTGCCGACGCCGTTGCTCGCACACCTTGCTTCGAAGGAAGGGATCGTCGCGGTCGAGCACATTGCCGGGCACAAAGACGTGCGCCCGATCAACCTTCGGCTGGTTCCCAACTGCACCTATTGCGATCCGGAAGTTGCGTCGGTGGGTCTGACCGAAGCAAAAGCGCGTGAGCTGGGTTATGACGTAAAGCTCGGAAAGTTTCCCTTTTCTGCCTCAGGTAAGGCACGCATTCTCGGCGAAGAAGAGGGGTTTGTGAAGATCGTTAGCGAATCGAAGTACGACGAGATTCTGGGTGTGCACATCATTGGCCCACACGCCACCGAACTGATCGCGGAAGCATGCGTTGCGATGCAGCTTGAATCGACTGCGGAAGAACTGGGCCGCACGATGCACGCGCATCCCACCGTAGCGGAAGCGGTAATGGAGGCCGCGGAAGGCGTGCACGGTTTGGCGATACACATTTAATGGACCCAGTACAACAGACCAACGAAGAAAAGAAACAGGTGTCCGGAAAGGATCCGCGTCGCCGACGCCGGCCACGTCATCCGCCGCGTCATGAGCCGCGCGTCTTCACGAAATACGCCCCGCGCAAACCTCTTGACGGCAAACCATTGAGCTGCACAACCGAGACGACCCTGAAGCCAGATCAGTTGCTCGATTTGTATCGTTATCTCCAGCTTACGAGGTTGGTTGAAGAGCGCCTGGTAAATCTATACCGACAAACCAAAGTTGTTGGCGGTGTTTTTCGCTCGCTCGGACAGGAAGCAACGGCGGTTGGGACTGCCTATGCGCTGAAGCCGCAGGATTTTATTACGCCACTAATCCGCGATCTCGGCGCGGTGCTAGTGAAAGGGATTCGACCGCGCGACATCTTTGCACAGTACATGGCAAAGTCCGGAGGACCCTCGGGGGGCCGCGATCTCAATATACACTTCGGTGATATGGAGAAGGGCTTCATTGGCCCGATATCGCACCTGGGTGACATGATTCCGGTGATGACTGGTGTGCTTCTTGCGGCTCGCATACAGAAGAAACAGATTGTCGCGATCGCTTATATTGGTGACGGCGGCATGAGCACGGGCGCGTTTCACGAAGGACTAAACTTCGCGGCGGTCCAGCGCTTGCCCTTGATTGTCGTCGCTGAGTACAACCATTACGCCTACTCCACTCCCACCTCCATGCAAACAGCAGTTAAAGACCTGGCTGAAAAGGCCGCCGGGTATGGCATCCCCGGACACATCGTTGACGGCAATGACGTTGTTGCCTGCTACGAAGTTACGAAGCAGGCGGCTGAATTTGCGCGGCGCGGCGGCGGTGCAGTCTTAATCGAAGCCAAGACCTACCGTCGCAAGGGCCACGCGGAGCACGACGATCAGCGTTACGTTCCGGGTGGCGAGATTGAGTGGTGGGAGAAGCACAACGATCCCCTTGACCGCTACGAACAGTATCTAACGGAGTCGGGTTTGGCCGATAAACGGAAGTTGGAAGAGATCACCGCCAACGTCGTGCGCGAGATTGAAGAAGATTGCGCCTGGGCTGAATCCTCACCCATGCCCGAGCCGGAAAACGCCGCGCATAGAGTGTTCGACAACAGCATTGTAGAACCGGCATTTCGGCCGCAAGTTCTGAAGAGCTAATTATGCTTTTACCCGAAAACAAAACACGGTCTGAAGAAGTTCCTAAGGTAGCCTCACCCACCGGAGGATCGAAAATGGGTCTTATTTATGCCGAAATTGAACTAACAAGTACTGAAGATCTCATGCTGCATCGTCGGGGATCTTTGTCGGAGGACAAAATCAAACGAATGCGGATAAGGGCAATGGTGGATAGTGGGGCGTAAATGTTGGTCATCACCGCCCATGTTAGGCGCCCACTAGACTTGCCTCTGGTAAAGGAACAA
>JBPCIQ010000186.1:0-13443 GCA_051006135.1 Pyrinomonadaceae bacterium
GTGTGAGAATCCAAATTCGAGAGGATCAGGATGTCCTCTCTGCGGGTGGTGCGATTGCAGTCATCATGGCGGCCGCCTATCCCGACCTCTTCGCGGCGGTCGGCGTACACTCCGGCCTGGCCTACAAATCAGCGACGAGTCGAAGCGAGGCCCGGCCGGCAATGGCTGCGGCTGGGGCCGATCCTGCCCGCCTCGGCCAACTGGCGTTCGAGGCAATGGGCAGTCTGGGCCAGTCGAAACACTTAATGCGTGTGATCGTTTTCCAGGGGACGAAGGATGGTGCTGTCTCCGCGGCAAACGCCGATAGGATCAATTCTCAATGGCGACGACCAACGATCTCATTGACGATGCGAAAGACAATAACAGCGTTGATGACGTGGCCGACAGCAAGCAGGAAGGCACGGTTCCCAACGGATACTCTTTTACGGTGTACGTCTACAAGGACCACGCGGACAAAACCGCTAATGGAAAAATGGATCGTTGATGAAATGAAGCACGCCTGGTCAGGCGGTGCGGCAGGAGTTCTCAACGCCGATCCAAAGGGACCCGATGCCAGTATGGCAATGTGGCGGTTTTTTAGCAGTCGCCGCCCTTGCGGAAGCTCGCCAGGTAGTCTCCTTTACCTTCGCGTGAAGGAGAAACCGTTTTCATTTTCCATCAGTCATTTGATGCAATTGAATCCCTATCGTGGAGGTAAAGTGAAGGCAACAACATAATCACCCTGTTTTGTGCCGAGCTTGCCATGCCCGCCGGCCGCGATGACGAGGTACTGTTTGTTCTCCAGGGTGTACGTCATAGGAGTTGCCTGGCCACCCGCGGGGAGTTGATACTTCCAGAGTTCTTTGCCGGTTTCGATGTCGAAGGCGCGCAGGTAGAGGTCCATCGCCGCGGAAGTAAAGACCAGCCCGCCGGCAGTTATGATCGGCCCTCCAAGATTGATTGAGCCGGTCTGCTGGCCGGGAACCAATGAGCCGAGCGGAACATCCCAGACCTGCTTGCCAGAGAAGAGATCAACTGCCGTCGTAGTACCCCATGGCGGAGCGTTGCAAGGCAAATTGCTCGGAGAAAAGATGAAAGTGCGATAAAGCCCGTAGGGTACTCCTGATTGTTCGCCGAACTCGCCAAAAATGCGGTTGTCCTGCTCCTTCTTGATTTCGGCTTGGAACTTTTCGCGCGGAATCAGTTTCACCCAGGCAATCAGCCGGTTCGTGTTTGCGACCATAATGTGGCGCTGCGGATCATAGGCGACACTGCCCCAGTTCACGCCACCCACGTTGCCGGGGAAGACGATCGTCCCCTGGAGACTAGGCGGTGTGAAAATACCTTCCGATCTCGATGCCTTTATCTTGTCCCGGCACCACTTGACGTCCTCCGGAGTTGGGCCCCAGGCGTCAAGAGGTGAGAGCCCTTCCGGTACCAGGGAGATGGTAGAAAACGGCTGCGTAGGCGAGCTTTGCTCGCCTGCAATATCGGTTTGCGGCACCGGGCGCTCTTCCACAGGAAGCAAGGGCGCCCCGGTGAGCCGGTTGAGCACAAAGACGTGGCCCATCTTAGTGTTGATGACGACCGCCGGAGTGCCGTCTTTCCAAGTCAACAATGTAGGCTGCGCCGCTACGTCGTAGTCCCACAGATCGTGGTGAACAACCTGGAATCCCCATACGAATTTGCCTGTGGATGCGCGCAAGGCAACGACGGAGTTGGCCCACCTGTTATCGCCTTTACGGATACCGCCAAAATAGTCCGGGCTGGCGCTGCTGGTTGGAATGAAAACCAAATCCGCTTTGAGATCGACCGAGAGCGTCGACCAGGCGTTACCGCCACCGGTCCGTGGCTTCGTTTGATCGGCCCAGGGAATCGGATTCCACGTCCAGCGCAATTTTCCTGTTCGAGTGTCGAAGGCGCGCACAACGCCCCGCCCCGTGTCTACCTTCCAATTATCTGCAATAGAAGAGCCAACGATCACCAAATCCTTACCGAGAACGGGAGCTGAGGTGACCTGATAACCGCCGGTCCATTCCGTTGCCGTGGCTGCATTCTGGGTAAGGTTCACTTCACCCTTCGACCCGAAGTCAACACAAGGTTTCCCCGTCGCCGCGTCGAGAGCGATGAGCCGACCATCAAGAGTGCCGAAAAAAATGCGAAGGCGGCATGGCTGACCGGACGCTGCTTTGGAATCCTGCCACGCGGACACCCCACGGGAAGCGACTTCAGAGTAATTTTGCTTGAGATCGACATGCGGATCATATTCCCAGAGCTTCTCGCCCGTCCGCGGATCAAGAGCTATGACAACATTATAGGGTGTGCTTAGGAACAGCTTGTTATCGACAAGGATCGGAGTGGCTTCGAAAGCCGCCTTGCGGCTTAGCCTGGTTTCCTTTTGCATCGCACCCGTGCGATATGTCCAGGCCAGTTGCAGGCGATTCACGTTCGTTCGGTTAATCTGTCGCGCTGTGGAATATCGCGTGGCGCCAGAATCGTTGCCGTAGTTCGGCCACCCGGAATCGGGTGCAGATTGCGCGGGTGCAACTTGCGCCCACCAGAGCACAGCAATGCCAGCCAGAAGCCAGTGAAAAGTCGTTCTTAGATTCGCCATGCACAAAAGGATAACGATGCTGCGGCAGAGATGGAACAGGTGGGCCGACAGTGCGATGACTTTGTTTTGCCGCATTCGCCCGAGCTTGCCATAATGCCATGAATGGCGTCCAGTTGCAGCGTCAAGATCTAGACCACTTCACCCCGAATACAGACCAGACGGGCCGAACTTCGATCAACCCTAATGACTCGTTATGAAAATGATTGAACGGAAGGAAACCATCAATTCTTCCTAAGGAGCACTGCATTGCGCCTATAAGCGCGCGACTGAGAATACGATTGTCGACGAGCGTAGCGTTGGTGACGCGCGATTAAATTATGACGAGCTGAAGAGACTCCTAAATCACACCAACGTCATAGCGGGTGGGTGAAAACTCGAACGCTTGAGTGCCTCTCAGGTTGGTGGAATTTCCTTTTGCAGATTCTTAGTTTCTGCCCTTTCCAGCAACATCGTGGCAGATGTAGTTTCGCCTCGAGAAGGGTCACACCGAGGGACTCGAGCTCAGTGTGACGGAACATCTCGTGAAACTGGATCGGCCCGACGTACCGCGTTTCTAATTTTTCCAAATAGCTCCTAGTCCGAGTTCCCACAGTCGTTTATTAAGCGACGGAACATCCTTGTCGAGAATTTCACTGGCCCTCGCTTTCAACGCGGACCATTCCATATTTAGTTGCTTCAGCCGATCCAGCGACGGCTGATTCACTCTGGGAATATCACTTTCTGTCTGGTTGATCAGAAACAAATAATTCGCTGTGAACTTATTCGGAAAGTTCTCAACATCGTCGTACGCCTTTGATTTACGTTGCACCATATCCTCATCCCAGGTCTTCATTTTCTTTAACAGTGCATCACCTTCTTTCTTGACGACAGTAAATTTATCTCCTGCTGGCAATGAACTAAGAAGCGATTCCAGCTGTTTCTGTTTTTCGTATAGGCTGTTTACCATGCGGTGCATCGACGTCAATTCGGTCTCCATACCCCACATCGTCTGATGATATTCCATGTATGTTGAAGCGTTTGTAGGGTAGAGAGGATTGGCAAGTATCTCAGTTTCGGTTGACACCGTCTGTTCACCCATTTTTACGGTGATACTGTATTTCCCCGGCGGTGCTTTGTGTCCGGCATAACTGCCTTCGATGCGAACCACGGGCACGCCCGGCATGTTTGAATAACGCATATCCCATACAAATCGGTTCAGCCCTTTAGCTTTGGGCAAAAGCGGTTCTGGCTTTGGAGCGCCATCGTATTTCGTGTACTTTTCATCAGCCTTTGATGAAAAGCTGCGAACAGAATTTCCCGCCGCGTCTTTGATCTCCAAGCTAATTTCGTCTGTTTTTTTCAACTCTGGGAGTTGGTAGTAAACAACCACTCCGGTTGCGGGATTTACGCCCCTGAAACTGTTAGCTCCGGTAAACTCATCCTCTGGCTGATCCATCTCGCTGGACCCATTTACGATGTAAGCATTATCGGGTCGATAGATGGCGAACGAAGCCGCGTCCTTTTTATACTGACGAATAACACTCAAATCATCCAATACCCAAAACGATCTTCCCGATGTTGATGCGATCAAGTTTCCCTTGTGTATTCGAAGATCAGTTATTGGAGTAACGGGCAAGTTCAATTGAAATGGTGACCAATCCTTTCCACCATTCCAGGACAAAAATAGACCGAGTTCAGTACCCGCGAATAAAAGATCCTTTCGCGCATCATCCTCGCGCACAACGCGGGTAAATGCATTGGCCGGTAAGCCATTGGTGATCTTTGTCCAGGTGTTTCCATAGTCTGTGGTCTTGTATAAGCCTGGAGTGTGGTCGTTGAATTTATATCGGGTGGTGGCTATGTAAACAATTGCTTTGTCGTGCGGGGATATTTCAATGGCATTGATCAAACATTCTGCCAACCAGTGTGGAGTTACGTTTTTCCAGTTGGCACCACCGTCTCTAGTCAAATAGACAAGTCCGTCATCACTGCCGGTCCAGAGCACCCCTTTTTCGTGAGGTGACTCAATGACGTAACTGAGCGTGCCGTAATTCTCCGCGCCGACCGCTTCGTTCGTGTATGGCCCGCCGCCCCTGCCCTGTTTTTCCTTTTCATTGCGGGTCAGGTCAGGTGAAACTTCCTTCCACGATTTTCCCATATCACTTGTTTTCAGCAAGTACTGAGACCCATGGTAATAAGTATTGGGTTCGTGTTTGCTCCAGATGATTGGTGCATTCCAGTTAAATCGATACTTAATGTCTTTCGCATCCATACCAAGGTACTGAATGGGTGCAGCCATGATATTCGTGCCGGCCTTCGCGTTTACATCGAGCACCTCGATCGTTCCCTGATAACTGCCGCCCAATGCATACTTGGGATCATTCGGATCAAATGCTACAAAAGCACTCTCACCGCCGGCAGAATACGTCCAGCTTGCTGTAGTAATCCCTCCGCCTCCTAACTCACGGCTGGCAATGGAAACCGATGTATTGTCCTGTTGTCCTCCATAAATGCGATAAGGAAACTGATTGTCTACGTTGATGCGATAAAACTGCGCAGTCGGCATGTTGCTCTGGGTGCTCCAGGTCTTTCCGCTGTTGAAAGTAATTGCGGAACCGCCATCGTTGGAGATGATGAAGTTGTTGGGATTGTCGGGGTTGATCCACAGATCATGAAAATCACCGTGGGTGCCGGTCAACGTCTCCCATGTTTTACCGCTATCCGTCGAACGCAGTGCAGGTGCGCTCAAAACATAAATAGTGTGTTCATTTTTTGGATCAATGAACAGCTCAATGTAGTACCAGGCTCTTTGCACCAGCCTGTGATCATTGGTAATACGGCTCCACTTCTTACCGGCATTAGTCGAGACAAATAGTCCACCGGCTTCTTTATCAGAATCGCTTTCGATCAGTGCATATACTTTTTCAGGGTTGGAACGGCTCACCGCGATCGACATCTTGCCCAATTCTTCCGGCAATCCCTCTTTCAGTTTTTCCCAGGTGTCGCCGGCATCGGTGGATTTATACAAACCGCTGCCTGGACCGCCACTGATCACCTTCCAGGGAAGCCGGCCGTGTTCCCACATCGCTGCATAAAGTATTCGTGGATTAGTCATGTCCATTGATAGTTCCGCTGCGCCGGTCTTATCGTCCACAAATAAAACGTTCTTCCAACTCACTCCGCCGTCGATGGATTTATAGACACCTCTTTGGGGTGAGTGGTTGTATAGGGCGCCCTGTGCCGCGACCATCACTATCTTGGGATCTTTAGGATCGATAACGATCCGTGAGATATGCTGAGTTAATTCCAATCCCATCTTCTTCCATGTCTTTCCAGCATCGGTTGACTTATATACGCCGTCCCCGTGATGGGTCATCACACCGCGCACCGCATGTTCTCCCATACCCACATAAGCGACATTCGGATCACTTTCGGCCACAGCCACAGCACCGACGGAACCGGTCTTAAAGTAACCATCGGAGATATTCCGCCAGGTGATTCCCATGTCATCTGTTTTCCAAAGACCGCCGCCAGTGGTCCCCATATAATAAGTTCTAGGATCACCCACTACTCCGCAGCCGGCAACTGAGCGCCCGCCACGAAATGGGCCTATGGATCGCCATTTAACTGTTTTGAAAATGCTGTTGTAATCACCCGCAGCCGCGTTTGGTGGAACTTGCGCGGACAGATGGCCCACAAGGCAGCAAAAAACAAATACTGATAGAAGGTATTTTGACATGGAAGAATCCTCACCAAATAAGATCTGCCAGATGATACACGAGCAATTCGGTAATCAAAGCGAGTGGCGTAAACATGATTACAGAAGCCGACGAAGGCTCTACTGGCCCGGCAAGCTTTATGATTGTTGATCCAGATGGAAAGACGATTCTGATGGATCAACACCTATAAGCAGTGTGGCAGTTGGAGTTTCTGTTTCCGAGGGCGGATCAGTTCGTTGCATCAACGGCGACCCATGTCCCATTGAACGCTGCTGTCCCACAAAGAGCGTCGATTGTTAGATTATCCGTCATATCGTTGATGCTCTCGCCGGCGTGTTGTTGAGCCACCTGTAATTGAATACCAAGCCGATCATGCCCCCACCCATGCGGAATGCTCACCACACCAGGCATCATTTCTTCGGATATCTCGATCGGTACCACCACGGCTCCGACTCTTGATCGCACCGAAACCTCTTGGCCCGCGTCCAGGTGGCGCTGCGCCGCATCCGTCGGGTGCATGAGAATTGTGCATTGCGGCTTACCTTTAACTAATCTCTGACTGTTATGCATCCACGAGTTGTTACTGCGAAGCTGTCGTCGTCCAATCAATAGCAGATCGCCGCCAAAGTAATCAGAGGCGTTGTGAGAGGAGTGATGAGATCCACTATCAAGCAATTTTGCCTTCACACGTTCGACATCTTTGACCAGCACTTCCGGTGCCAACTCAATTCGCTTGTCGGCGGTACGCAACCGGCGAGGTAAACAAGAACCTAATGGCCCGAGGTCGATTCCGTGGGCTGCTTCTTTAAGCTTTCGCAAGGTCAAACCTTGAGAAAAAGGGTTAAGCTTGCCGCCGTAAGGTCCAAAGCGTAAGCCCAAATCGAGTATTCTTTCAGGCCCGAATAATCGTTTGATTAGCTTCCGCTTTACACTCCCGAAGAGGCTGCCGAACGCACCATCGTGTTCCATACGTGTTTGCAATTCGAGCAAGATCTCCCAGTCGTGTCGCGTCTCCGCCTCTGGTTGAAATAAAGCAGGTGAAAATTTCGTCGTGTTCCGTACTGCCAGCAGATGAAAGACCAGATCATAGTGCTCACGCTCGAGCGACGAGCTGGGAGGTAAGATAATGTGCGCGTGCCTGGTCGTTTCATTGATATAGGGATCGATTGAGACCATGAACTCAAGACCGGCGAGCGCCCGATCCAACTCACGGCCGTTCGGCGTCGATAGCACGGGGTTGCCGGCAGATGTTACGAGAGCTTTAATCTGTCCCGGACCTTCGGTCAAAATTTCTTCAGCTAGCGTGACTACCGGGAGCTCTCCGGAAAATTCAGGTAGCTTTCGCACACGACTGTGCCAGCGAGCAAAACTACCTCGCGGCGCCAATGATTCTGGTGCTGTCACAGGATCGAAGGCCGGACGGGTAAACATGGCCCCACCGGGACTATCTAGATTTCCGGTCACCGTATTCAAGACGTTAATCAACCACTGACAAACGCCACCGAACTCCTGAGTGCTGACACCGATTCTTCCATAGCAGACAGCTGATTCGGCGGCAGCAAACTCTCTCGCCAGGAGGCGTATTTGACTGGAGTCAATACCGGTTATTGATGCGACTTTGTCGGGAGGAAATTCGGCCACAAGCTCGCCGATAACATCCACACCTTTAGTAAATGGAGCCAAGGGGCCCAAGCGGGTTAGCTCTTCGTCAAAAACAACATGGAGTAGCGCCAGCAGCAATAACACGTCGGTGCCGGGTTTTATGAACAAATGCCGGTCGACCAAGCGGGCAGTTTCCGTGAAACGCGGATCGATGAGGATTACTTTGCCTCCGCGCTGGCGAATTTCCTGTAGCCTTCGACCCACACCAGGAGCTGTCATCATGCTGCCATTCGAGACAGCCGGATTCGCCCCTAGTATCAGAAATAAGGTTGTGCGGTCGAGATCCGGGACGGGGAGAAGCAGTTGGTGACCAAACATGAAGTAAGCTGCTAAATGATGCGCGAGTTGGTCAACAGAGGTTGCGGAAAACCTATTCCGCGTATGCAGGCTACGGATAAACCCTGGCGCGAACAACATAGCGCCATAGTTATGAACGGTGGGATTACCAAGGTACGTTCCTATGGCATTTCTACCGTACCTCGCGTGAATGCGCTTGAGGTTTTCCGTCACCTCGTCAAAAGCTTCGTCCCACCCGATGCGTTGCCAACGGTGAGGAGTGCGGCGCACGGGATACTTGAGCCGGTCCTTATCATAGTGAAGATCTTGCAAGGCAACGGCCTTCGGGCAGATGTACCCTCGGCTGAAAGGGTCGTCTTTGTCACCGCGGATGTCCAAATGTTGGCCGGCTTGAACAGTGATTTCGATGCCACATATCGCTTCGCAGAGATTGCAGTTGCGATAATGAAGGGAGCTATTGTCGGTGGTTCTCATGGCACAGTGCTGGCAAATTCCCATTCGGTTCGCGTAGCCATCTGGAAAAACAAGTTGAGAGCTTAGCATCCCGGCTTGGCTTGCACCATTATCTTCGCACGTCGGGGACATCGTGCAGGAAGTCGTCTACAAACTGGTAGCGACCAATCTTCTGCTGATGCCGATTCAGGGTTGGGGTATCACAAATCGCGTGGCAGTGAGGTCAGTACCGAAACGCGGTAGCGTCGGGTCAGCGTTACCAAACATTCACTTTCATCGTGAGTCACCGCGTTACTTTCTCCTACGCCTGAATTCATAACACTGCGGCTGTTCGATGTGCAACGTTAACCCGACGCTACCGCGTTTCGGTACTGACTTCATGACCACGGAGACGTGTTTAGGGGGTTCGTTAGTAAGGATCGGCTCAATCGCTTGACCTATCAACTGGCGAACGCTGGAGACCGAGGACAACAGAGGCGTATTCCACTGCGGCTTTCCTGCGCGTGGCTTTACAACCCTTCACGTGAACGCGCGGCTTGTCCGGTTAACGCATCTCTTCAACGTTTGGCTACGATTAATGGCCGGACTTCTGATTCGCGCCGGTAAAAGACTCGCGGCGTTTGGGTAACGCGCCGCTCAAGGAAGAGAACGCGTTTGTCGCCTTCGGTGTGTTTTTCGCCCTCGACGGGTTTTTCCCCTTCGGCGAAGGAAAGACTGATGCCCAGACTACGGGCCTTCTCCATCTTCTCGATTTGCATGTTGGGCACGCGCGTGCTCGCGTAGTCGAACCATTCACGCACGCCTACTTCACCATCTTTGGGGTCACTGTCTGCCGCGGCCTGCTTCAATCCTTCCTCGACGAGAGCGTAGGTCAACAACCCGTGGCCCAGCTGAGATGCCTCCTGTGCCGCCTGATAACTCTGCGCTGCGGTCAGGATGTACATTCCCTTCTCGTAAGCCAATTGTGCCAAACCCTTTGAGTTCATCGGGCCGCGTCGCTGCTCCTCTGCTTCGAGTGCCTGCCCGGAATTGCAAGCATCGATGACCATCAGCAGTTTGTCCGCATCGATTCCTTCAACCGCCCGCTCCAACTCCACATCCGAGATGCTATGTTCGAGGATAATTTGCAAACCCGCAGCATCAAGCCTCGTTCGTTCCCCCAGGTAGCCCAGGTCGTGCGGCAATAGATAAAACCGCTGCCCGTGAGCGGTTCCATGCCCCGCGAAGTAGATGAAAACTGCATCCTCCGGCTGGGTGGGTTTCAGCTTTTCGAGCGACGCAGGCGCGTCGGCGGGCCAGGCTTCCTGGTTTCCGGCAAGCCGTTTCAATGCGCTTAAAATGTTTGCCTTCGTGGCCTGTTCGTCCAGCAGCGGAGCGACTTCTAAATGCGCGTAGTTCGCAATCTGCTGCTGTTCGCGTCGGACCTCTTCGCCAAATGCGGCTGCGTCCGCGACGGCATACTTAAGATTGTATTGGGTGTTGGAATAGGAGTTGACACCGATGGCCAAAACGTAAGCGGTACCGGACCGCTTGAGGCTATCGGCGCCTGTGAGACTGAGGGTAGCGTCCTTGCTCTTGACGTTGTCACGATTGAAGGCGTAGACCGCCAATTGGTTCTCTCCGGCGACGATTGCTATGTTGGCTTCCAGGGCCGTCGCATTTTGCCCTTTCAGCACATCGCCGCGCCAAACTTTTACGAGCGAACCGTTACGGAATAACCGCACATCGCGCGCTCCGCTTCCTGCATTGTGATCTTTGTCGGCCGGCTTTTCAGTTACTTCAATCTTTATCGTCAGGTTGCGGTCGGACGTACTTCCGGCGCCACCTTGTCCGTTCGTAGTCATCAATTTTAGTTCGGGTTGGCGGCGGTCAAGCAGCGATATGTTTTTCGGCGCGCGACGTTTTTTCCCGGCCATCACCTCAGCAAGCAGTCCGGGATAGTAAAACTCGTTGAAGAAAGTTTCCGCAGGCGTGACATCAAATGTGTTGCCGCCAAACTGCCAAAGAATTTGCTTCCATGCAGCGGGCGAGCCGTCGAATAACCCGTCTGGAGTAACAACTAACCAATCGCTGCCGCGGCTGTTGAGCGCGCCACCGAGGTTTACCAGCGTGGCGAGCTTTTCGCCCGACGAGGCATCCCAAATGTACTTATCGTTGTTGGAACCGAGGGCTACGAGAAAACGACCGTCAGGACTGAAGGTGAGGGAGGTTACCCGTCCGGCGTGCGGCAAGGTGCGCATTGTTCTGCCCGAGGCTACTTCAAATATCTCGATTTTAGTCGCGTATCCTGCGGCCAACAGGCGCGCGTCTGCGCTGAGGCTCAAAGTTGTTACCGCTCCGCTCTGTTCGTCATCATTGATCTTGAAACTGTTTACCTTGCGTCCGCTCTCCGTCTCGTAAATGAGTAGTGAACGCTCTTTCTTCTCGAAACCTGTCATCGCGATGAGCTTGCCGTCGAAGCTAAAGCCCGCCGCCGGAACGATGCCCATTTCCGGCGCCTTGCCTCCGTCCAACTCCCGCAGACGTTTGTCGGATTTTCCGTCGTAGAGGTCTATCCTCTGTTTGTATACGTTATCGTATTCACCGCCCCAAAGATTTAAAAGGTCGGCCGCGGAGATGTCGTAGTGGTCCTTCATCGGGAAGAAAGGCGCTGCTCTGAAGCGTCCGTCCGGACTATAAAAAGGCTTGCCCCGATCACGAAGCGCCGCGTCATAGTTTGAACGAACAAGCGTTCCCGCGGCTGCGTCCCAGACCTCCGTCAACAGATTCTTCAAAATTACGTGGTTCGAAATCAGGAAACGACCGTCAGGGCTAAAACTTACGGCACCGCCGGCCTGAAGCTTTTCGCTGGTAATAGTTCCGATGGCTTCGACGGCTTCGATAATCTGTTCGGGTGTCGTGCTATCGCGCTTCTGAAGTCTAGCCATCATCTTGGGATCGATGGTCTTGATGAAGGCAGCTTGCTCGGCTCGCGCACCTGCGTCCGTCATTCCGGTTTGCAGAATGCGGAATTCGTGCCCCGTCCCGGCCTCGATGATTCTGATCGCTTTGGCCCCCGCAGCGACCGTCGCAATGAGGCTGCCGTCGCGACTGGAACTAATTACGCGCGCACCCTTCTCATCTCCAGCTGTTTTTAGATCGCGTATCGGTTGACCGGTCGTCGCGTCCCACAACTTCATCGCGGCGCCAGTGCTCTGATCGGTCGACGTAACGAGGAACCGTGCGTCGGCGCTGAATTGCACACGCTGGGGCGATTTGCTTAATCCCGTATTGACGCTGTAAAGCTCGCGTCCCGTCACAGCCTCCTGGACGCTGACTGTCTCGCTAGTTTTGGCGAAGGCGACCAGGCGCGCATCGGCGCTGAAGGCGAGACTGGAGTTTTCCGCCTCGGGGATCGCCTTGAATGGTAGTTCCCGCACCTCGCGCCCGTTTTGGGCGTCATAGATTTTAACTGCCTTGTCAGGTTGTCCGACGGCGGCGAACTGCCCGTTTGAACTAACGGCGATTTTCGACGCCGACAGTTTGAAATTCTTTAAGCGTTGCGCCTCTTGTTTCTGTTGCTTGTCCCCACAACCGAAAACACAGCCAAATGAGTCTATCGAGTCGAGCTTTTCCATGCCGCTTTTCCCATATTTTGTTCCCTGGGAACGCAACACGGTACCCGCCGAAACGTCCCAGACTGTGACCGCATCCCCGCTCACGCTCGTTAGCGAGTGGCCGTCGTTGCTGAAAGCGATGGCGCCAACAGGCAGTCCGTGCCCGCGTAGGACAAGCAACTGTTGCCCGGTCTGGACGTTCCAGATTCTTACTGTATTATCTACCGCCCCGCCGACAACGCCTCCCTGAGTGAAGGTCCATAAATCTCGCTTGTCGTTTACATCCCCGCTCCCCGAGGCTAACAATTTTCCATCGGGGCTCACGGCGAGGGCGTTAACATTGCTCGTATGACCGTACAGCGTTCGTAGTACGTTTCCCGTCGCCAGGTCCCAAATTTTTATAACGTTGTCTTTGCCGCCCGAGGCCAGCCAGCGATTGTCGGGGCTGAAGGCTACTGCGTTTGCGGATCTTGTGTGTCCCGTTTGAAGAATCAACTGCGGTTTATCGCTCGGAGTGGCGGGTGTCACGGACGCGGCTGTTTGCGTGGGACCTGACTGAATTCCGATCCCTCGTTTCTCCTGCTCTTTCGACTGTGCGATGCCAGAGATAGGCGCGCATATGGCGGACATTAGAAGTATCAGTGATGATAGCTGTCGCCATTGGGGCAATAGTAAACGGGAATTAAATGACGCTACAAGATTATTACCAGAGTTGTTGCTTGCTGACGGACGACGGCGAACCATAGGGATCTCCTAGGTGATGAAGCGTGTGTAACCTGGGTCAAGACGAAGATGCAGGAGGGATCAGGTTACTGAAGTTAGGGAAAAGGCGCGCTAGTTGCGAATCAAGCCTGTGGGGGGGTTGAAAGAAACCTACGGCAAGCGAAGCCTTAAGTCAACAAAGCTCGTCGGATATGTAGGCTGCAAAGGGTGAGATTCTCTCGCGTTGAAACCATGACTTAAAGTTCTGGTGAGATGTGTACTAATGTTTGCGCAAGCGGCTTATCGTATAAAATGCCCGCATTCGCGGCGAAACTAACTAACAAGCGTGGTCGGTCATAACTATTCGAGTCTCATACGTTTGAGCAAATCAAGAAAACGCGGTTCGGAGCGCAGATTGTTCCATTGCGGCTCGACTTTCAGA
>JBPCIQ010000187.1:0-8600 GCA_051006135.1 Pyrinomonadaceae bacterium
GTCGGACTTTCAGTCCCAGCGCAACCTATGCACTTTCAGTGCATAGTGGTTTAGTTCACGACCTTCCCTGCTTTTGTCTAATCACGATTTAACATTTACCATTTATGTGAACGACGACGATTTCTCCATACCATTTACTAATACCTAATGCCTTTCAAACTTCAATCGGAGTACCAGCCTAAGGGCGACCAGCCACAAGCCATCGAAGCCATCCTGCGAGGCCTCGATGATGGCACCAAGGATCAGGTGTTGCTTGGTATAACCGGCAGCGGCAAGACCTTTACAATCGCGAGCGTTATTCAACGGACCCAACGGCCCACACTGGTCCTTGCTCATAACAAAACTTTGGCAGCCCAGCTCTATCAGGAGTTTAAGTCACTCTTTCCGGACAACTCCGTCGAGTATTTTGTCTCCTACTACGATTATTACCAGCCAGAAGCTTACGTTCCTGCCTCCGACGTCGATATAGAGAAGGAGGCAACCATCAACGAGGAAAGCGATCGTTTGCGCATGTCGGCGACTCGCGCACTCTTCGAACGTCGCGACGTGATTGTGGTGGCGAGCGTTTCCTGCATTTATGGCCTCGGTGATCCGGATGCCTATTACGGTATGTTGCTGTTTCTCGAGCCAGGCGCGAAGATCTCGCGGGAGGCTCTATTGCAGCGGCTCGTCGAGTTGCAGTATGAACGCTCAGATGTGAACTTTCAGCGCGGCACTTTCCGGGTGCGCGGCGATGTGGTGGAGATCTTCCCGAGTTATCAGGATCAGGCGTTTCGCATTGAGTTGTGGGGTGAGGCGATCGATTCCATTTCCACGATAGATCCGTTGCTCGGAGAGGTTCTGCAGAAGCATACGTCGCGCATGGCCATCTATCCCAAGAGTCATTACGTGATGCCCAGGAGTACGCTCAAACGGGCACTGAAATCAATCAAGGAGGAATTGGACTGGTGGGAACCAAAGCTAATAGCTGAAGGAAAGCTAGTCGAAGCACAAAGACTGCATCAGCGTACGATGTTTGACCTTGAATTGATCAAGGAGATGGGTTTTTGCCGCGGTATCGAAAACTATTCACGGCACCTGACCGGTAAAAATCCAGGCGAGCCACCACCCACGCTGCTGGATTACCTGCCGCGCGACACGATGATGGTAATCGATGAGTCGCACCAGAGCGTCCCGCAGGTGCGGGGAATGTTCGAAGGCGATCAGTCACGAAAACGGACCCTGGTCGAGTATGGTTTCCGCTTGCCGTCGGCAATGGATAACCGGCCGCTGAACTTCCAGGAGTTTGAAGCACGCATTGGTCAAACAATCTACGTGTCAGCGACCCCAGGACCGTACGAACTGACCAAAGCCGGCGGCGAGGTTATCGAGCAGATCATCCGGCCCACTGGTTTGATGGATCCGGTGGTCGAAGTTCATCCGGTGAAAGGCCAGATTGATCATTTGCTCGAGGAATGCCGGCAGCGGGCCGAGCGTAACGAGCGTGTGCTGGTTACAACCCTGACGAAACGAATGGCGGAAGATCTCACCGAATACTTCACAGAAGTCGACGTTAGAGTTCGGTACCTGCACTCGGATATAGAAACATTAGAGCGCATAAAGATTCTGCGCGATTTGCGCCGCGGCGAGTTTGATGTGCTGGTTGGAATAAACCTCTTGCGCGAAGGGCTGGATCTTCCCGAAGTTTCGCTGGTGGCAATTCTCGATGCCGACAAGGAAGGGTTTCTTCGTTCTGAGCAGTCGCTAATTCAGACGATCGGGCGAGCGGCCCGTAACTCGGCTGGTAAAGCAATTCTTTACGCCGACCGGATCACGGATTCTATGAAACGCGCGCTGGATGAAACCGTGCGGCGCCGTGCAATTCAGGAGGTTTACAATCGTGAGAACGGCATTACGCCCCGGACCATCGTCAAGGCGATTGAGTCAACACTAATTACCGCCTCCGAGGCAGACTACTTCAAAGTGCCGCTTGAACTTGACGAGATGGAGGAGTACACGGCCGCTAACATCGAAGCCACGCTGGCCCGGCTCGAGTCCGAAATGCGAGGAGCAGCGAAGCGTTTTGAATTTGAGAGAGCGGCCGAATTGCGCGACCGGATCAAGTATTTGCGCGAGCGCGAGCTGCAATTGACCTAAAGAAGAGCGATGATTATTAAATCCAAACTTGATGAGATTCAATCGTTCCTCTCTGACTCGAGTCACATGCGGGAAGGTTTCGCCGATCGCGTGGTTTTTCCCGAGAGTGCCGAAGAAGTTGCCGAGTTCCTGGCGGGAGCAACGCGAGAGCGGACTCCTATCACTATTTCCGGCGCCGGCACCGGCACCGTCGGCGCCCGCATTCCTTTCGCCGGAAACGTGCTGGCAACTGACAGGCTAAACAAGATCAAGAGTATCGACCGTTACGATCACGGCGGAGGGAGTGCCGTGGCCGAGCCGGGAGTAGTTCTTGGCGACTTTCAACGATTTGTGCAAGCTGAGGGTCTGCTATATCCGCCAGACCCCACCGAGCGCGGTTGTTTTCTCGGTGGCACTGTCGCGACCAACGCTTCCGGCGCCAGGACTTTCAAGTATGGACCAACGCGAAACTACATCAGGCGACTAAAAATAGCGCTGGCCACAGGCGACGTGATCGATCTAAGGCGCGGGGAGCTTTATGCGGATGCTGACGGAGGCATTAGCATTCCGTTGCCTGGTGGACGATTGATCGAAGCGAAATTGCCTTCAGTTAAGATGCCGCGAACCCGCAAGCACGCCGCCGGTTACTACATCGAGCCGAAAATGGATGTGCTCGACTTGTTCATTGGCAGCGAAGGCACGCTGGGCGTAGTTGTGGAAATTGAGACGAGTCTGTTGCCGAGGCCGGAAAGATTATTTAGCGGCGTAGTCTTTTTCTCCGACGAAGCGAATCTGCTCGCCTGCGTAAAAGAACTACGCGCTTGTTCATTACGAACTCGCGAGGAACAACAGCGTATAAGTCAACTAACACCATCATTCGACCGGCATTGTGGAAATTCGGATACGGATCGACCCGACTCAAGTGGCATCGACGCACGGGCCCTGGAGTATTTCGATGTTGAGTCACTGAGGTTTCTTCGCACGCGTTACACGCTGATACCTGCCGCGGCGACGGGAGCGATCTTCTTCGAGCAGGAGACAACTGAGCAGACGGAAGGCGATCTATTAGAAGCCTGGTCCACTTTGCTACAAGCCCACAATGCGCTCGATGACAACTCGTGGTTTGCGACCAACGAAGCTGATCACCAGAAACTGGTGGAGTTTCGGCACCAACTCCCTGTGTTGATGAATGAATGGTTTGCGCGCCACAATCAACGAAAAGTCTCGACGGACATGGCTGTGCCTGACGAGGCTTTTCCCCGCCTGTTGCAGTTTTATCGAGACACGCTTGGTTCCAGTGATCTGCGGTACGCGATCTTCGGTCATATCGGAGATAATCATGTGCACACCAATATCCTGCCGCGCAATGACGACGAAGCGGCGAAGGCGCGGGAAATTTATTTGCAATTCGTAAAGCAAGCACTCCAGTTAGGCGGGACAATCTCGGCGGAACACGGCATTGGCAAACTCAAACGCCAGTACCTCGCCATGCTCTACAACGAAGAGCAGTTACGCGAAATGGCGGCGCTGAAGCGGGCGTTTGATCCGGCCTGCATCCTGGGTAGAGGAAATATTTTTCCAGAAGAGTATCTTTGAGGTGGCAGGTTACATAGAATTCGCGAAGAGTTTGAAAACGTCCGCGACTACTATGCCCTAAACGACAGACCTCTCGCCCAACCGGCCACTGCTCTGGCCCTGCCGTCACCCGAAAATCTCGCGTACCACTACGAGAGATTCACCGAACTGGAACGTTTGTAGGTCCAGGCTCTCAGTTGAGAGGGCTGCCTCACTGATGCTATCGTTGCCGCGTAATAGGACAAGACTCGCCCTTCAAACCCCTCTGAGACACCTGATCCAAGGTGTAAGAGTGATAGCTCAATTCGCTGAATGCCTCGAATCTTCGATAACATCGACAAGCAGCTTCTACCGGCGCTTCGGGAGACTTTAGAAGTATCCGACCGTGCCGATTTCTGCGTCGGCTATTTCAACCTGCGCGGCTGGAAGCAAATAGACTCGTTTGTCGAACGCTGGGATGGCGGCGACGGCAAGTGCTGTCGACTTCTTGTAGGGATGCATCAATCCCCTGATCAGGAACTTCGCCAGGCACTCAGCCTCACGCATCATGAGAACGGCATCGACACCGGTACTGCTATACGTCTAAAGAAGATACTTGCCGACGAATTCAAAGAACAGCTCACGGCTGGATTGCCCACCGATGAAGACGAACGAGGACTCCGTCGCCTCGCTCACCAGATAAGAAGAAAAAAGGTAGTCGTCAAACTCTTCCTGAGACACACGCTCCACGCAAAGCTTTACCTCCTCTTTCGCCCAGATCCTGTAAACCCAGCAACTGGCTTCGTAGGCAGCAGCAACCTGACCCTTGCCGGACTCTCGAAACAGGGCGAGCTCAACGTGGATGTGATGGATCACGACGCTTGCGAGAAGCTATCAAGGTGGTTTCAGGACCGTTGGAATGACAAGTGGTGTTTCGATATTTCCGATGACCTGGCACAGATCATCGAAGAGAGCTGGGCGCGTGAAGATCTGATCCCCCCCTACCATATCTACATAAAGATGGCTTACCACCTGTCGCAGGAAGCGCGGGCGGGCCTTGCCGAATTCAAGATTCCCAGGGAGTTTGGCAACAAGCTCTTTGAATTCCAAAAAGCTGCTGTAAAGATCGCGGCCCACCATCTAAATAAGCGCGGCGGAGTGCTCATTGGTGACGTCGTTGGTTTGGGTAAGACTTTGATGGCGACAGCCCTCGCTCGAATCTTCGAGGAAGATCAGAATCTGGAGACGCTCATTATTTGTCCTAAGAATCTGGTCAAGATGTGGGAGGACTATCGCTACCAATACGGAATGCGTGCCCGGGTAATACCAATCAGTCAGGTAAGAAGCAAACTGGGGGATCTGCAACGCTATCGCCTGGTTCTGATTGATGAAAGCCACAACCTGAGAAACCGCGAGGGTCGAATCTATCGAACTCTTCATGAGTACATCCAGAAGAATGAAAGCAAGTGCATATTGCTTTCCGCGACACCTTACAACAAGACTTATCTTGATCTCTCGAACCAATTGCGACTCTTCGTTCCTGACGACAAGCACCTTGGAATTCGGCCCGAGCACAAGTTACGAGAAATGGAGCCAAACGATTTTCTGGCTCAGCATCAATGTCCACTGGATTCGCTGGCCGCTTTCGAAAGGAGTGAGCACCCCGATGATTGGCGTGAACTAATGCGGCTGTACATGGTCCGCCGCACGCGCAGCTTCATTCAGAACAATTATGCTGAAGTTGATGCTGAGACAGGTCGAAAGTATCTGACATTCGAGGACGGTAGTCGCTCATATTTCCCCACTCGCCTGCCAAAGACCGTGAAATTCAAGATCGATGAATCCGATCCGGATGACCAATACGCTCGGCTGTATGCAGGCGACGTGGTCGACATCATTAACAATCTCAAGCTTCCTCGTTACGGCTTGGGCAACTACGAAGCAATCGATCCCGAACATCCTCCGACCCAGGCGGAGGTTGAACAGCTGCGAGCGCTTTCCAGGGCGGGTCGGCGTTTGATGGGCTTCTCGCGAACAAATCTGTTCAAGCGTCTTGAGAGCAGCGGCGAAGCCTTCCTCCTGTCTGTTGAGCGTCACATTCTGCGAAACTTTGTCTTTCTTTTCGCAATAGAGAATGGCCAGCCGTTGCCTATTGGCACGCAAGACGTGGCTGCCCTCGACACTCGCACAACGGATGAAGACTCTGAAGGACTTTTGTCTTTCGCCTACGAAGAGGCGGAAGACGGAGACGACAGTGGCGTGGTCGAGTCATCATGATCTGAAACGGAACTTAAACGACGAGCGGGCGAGATATACACCCTGTACTCAATCGAAATGAAAAAGCGATTCAAGTGGCTTCGCCCCGATCTGTTTGTTGACACTCTGGCCGAAGATCTGCGCGATGACGCATCGGCACTGTTGCAAGTGCTTCGCAAAGCCGGTCCGTGGAATCCAAGTCGCGACGCAAAGCTGGAAAAGCTCTTTCAACTAATCGCCAAACAGCACCGCGATGAAAAGGTGATCGTGTTCTCTCAATTCGCAGACACCGTTCATTACCTGGACTCGCAACTCAGCGAGCGGGGACTAAGGAAACTGGAGGGGGTTTCGGGCCATTCTCATGATCCCACCGGTGCGGCCTGGCGGTTTAGTCCGGTCAGCAATAACAAGCGAGAACAGGTGAAGCCTGATGATGAGTTGCGCGTCCTGTTGGCCACCGACATCCTCAGCGAGGGTCAGAACCTCCAGGATGGCTTCATCGTTGTCAACTATGATTTGCCCTGGGCAATAATCCGTCTGGTACAGCGCGCGGGCCGCGTGGATCGCATTGGGCAGAAAGCTGAGAAGATTCTTTGTTATTCATTTCTTCCTGCAGATGGCGTCGAACTTATCATTCGACTGCGCGCCCGTGTGCGCCAGCGCTTGGGCGAAAATGCAGAGGTTGTCGGCACAGATGAGGCTTTCTTCGAAGACGACAGAAACGATCAAACCATCCGAGATCTCTTTACAGAGAAGTCGGGAATCATGGATGGCGATGCTGACACCGAAGTTGATCTCGCTTCCTATGCATATCAGATTTGGAAGAACGCCATCACCGAGGATCCTGGCTTGCGCAAAGAGATTGAAGCTCTGCCCGAGGTCGTCTACTCAACCAAAGCTTTTACTGGGACCGCGGGCGTCTCGCCCGCACGCGTGCGCAACACTCCCTCAAGTAATCAAAACGGAATGTCACAGACGACCGCAGCGCCCGGCGTGCTCGTTTACATGCGTACGCCTAGCGACAATGACGCGCTCGCGTGGATCGGTGAAGATGGCGAGCCAATCAGCACCTCCCAGTACCAAATTCTGAAAGCTGCGCAATGCCCTCCAAAAACCCCAGCGCTTCAGCGACGAAGAGACCATCATGATCTTGTCCGCAAGGCGGTGGAGATTGTTCACAAAGACGAGAAATCGATTGGCGGTCAGCTCGGTCGCCCTTCGGGCGCACGGTTCAAGACCTATACGCGCTTGAAGCGCTTCTCGGAGGAGATCAAAGGCACTATTTTTGCATCCGCCGAACTGCTCAAGGCAATCGATGAAATCTTCCACCATCCACTGCGCCAATCCGCGACGGACACACTTAATCGCCAGCTTCGGATCGGAGTCAATGATGATCAGTTGGCGCTCCTCGTTATAGCTCTTCGTGAAGAAAACAAGCTTTGTGATGTTCACGATGAAGAGAAAGCCCATGAGCCGCGCATAATCTGCTCGCTTGGCTTAGCAAACGGCTGAGCAAGAAGAATAATCGATGAAGGAAACCCTCAAGCTTCTGAACCGCATGGTCAAGGATGGCGTCATTCGTCGTTACGCTATCGGCGGGGCCGTGGCCGCGATTTACTACCTCGAACCGTTCGATACCGCGGACCTGGACATTTTTGTGCAGATTGACGCTCCTGAAAGCGAGTTAATGGTCCTGGCTCCGATTTACAGGTACCTACGCAAAGAGGGTCACAAAGCGCGCGCTGAGTTTATTTACGTGGACGGTTTTCCCGTGCAGTTCCTCCCCGTCTTTAATCCACTCACCGAAGAGGCTGTAGTCGAGGCAAATACAATAACCTTCGCACGCGTGAACACACGTCTCATGCGCGCTGAACATCTCGTGGCAATCATGTTAGATACCGGCCGCCCGAAGGATTATCTGCGCATCGCGATGTTTCTGGAGCAAAAGGCGGTGGACATGCGCTCACTTAAAGCTGTGTTGCGTCGCTACGGACTTACGCAGAAGTGGAAGGAAAATGAACATAAGTTCAAGCCATGAAAAACTATCCAGACATCAGCGCAACTCTTAAAAGGAAGGCACACCACCGACGGTTATTGTCGTCGCTTCCCTTTGAGAAGAAGATCGAACTTGTCTTCAAGCTTAAAGAGCGTCAGCGATTCATCAAATCCGGTCGCCCAAGCGCCGCGCAGCCCAAAGCGAGGCAACGTCGAAAACCGTAGGGCTCCTATGTCTAACCTCAACGTCAAACGGACACGTGAGCTTCTAGAGAATTTCGACTTCCAGACTCTCTTCATTGAAGAGTTAGGCTGGTCGCAGCCCAGCACCAGCAAACAGATAACCCTCGCTAACGAAGACTGTGATTTGACCCGACGGCAGATTGCTCAACTGTCAGGTGTTGTCGTGTTTGAAGTCACGGCGGCGGATGGTGTAATTCCAGATGCGAAGGTCCGCCGGCGCTTTCATACGGAAGTGTCTAAACTCCACCACGAAAACCTGCTGATCTTCATCGACCGCGAACGCACTCAGAGTCTCTGGTACTGGGTCAAGCGGGAAGATGGAAAAGGCTTTCCTCGCGAACACCTCTACATGCGAGGCCAACCAGCCGAACTACTCCTGAGCAAGATCAACTCGATGGTGTTCGATGTTAGTGAGTTTGACGCCGGCGGCAACGTCC
>JBPCIQ010000188.1:0-22286 GCA_051006135.1 Pyrinomonadaceae bacterium
AGCTGCGGAACTCACGACGAACAAGACACCGAAAGACTTTTTGACCAAGCGCGCCGCCGCGTTTGCTTCTGACGATTACTATGCAAGCGACGTCGCCTGGATGGATCTTGACGCGCCTATCGATCTCACCATCGGACCTTACGAAACCTATGAAGACGAGCTATTCAGCTATAAAGCCGCCTTCGAAGCATATGTAACGCTGCGTGACGAAACAGAGTCGGCCAAGCTCGCTCGGTTTAGCCAGTACCTGCAGGAGCTCGAGAATAATTTGCCACTGGATTCGCGGTACCGCAATCCAAAGCTCGGCGCGGCTTCTCCCATCCGCGTGGTCAACGAGGTGTTCAGCTCAGGTGAAGGCAATAGCGGTGTGCAAACCGCCGCCTTTAACCTTCCTAACGATGAGCGCGTGGTGAAAGAGAAGGGCTCTAAGCGACTGATGCTGAAGAACGTGCAGGAGGCGAAGTTTAAGAAGACGCTTATCCCCATCTCGCGCGTTGTGCTGGCGCCTTCGCAGCAACCGCTACTCTCGTTTGAATCGTTCTTTACGCACATCCTGGCTCATGAACTCATGCATGGACTGGGGCCGCATAACATCACAGTTGCTGGTCAGGAAACAACTGTACGCAAGCAGTTGAAGGAGCTGTCTTCAGCGTTTGAAGAGGCCAAAGCCGACATTACAGGTCTGTGGGCACTGCAATACCTAATAGATAAAGGTGTAGTCGATAAGCGCATGGAACGCTCGCTTTACACAACTTTTCTCGCCAGCGCTTTTCGTTCGGTCCGCTTTGGGATCACGGAGGCGCACGGCAAAGGGATGGCGCTGCAATTCAATTATCTAACGGACCAGGGCGCTTTCATAGTCAATGAACAGACCGGCACATTCAGCGTGGATCATTCGAAGATCAAGGATGCGGTTATCAAACTCACCCGCGAGATTCTAACGGTGCAAGCTGAAGGCTCTTACGACAAGGCAAAAGCTTTGTTGGATCAGTATGCCGTGATCCGACCGCCAATGCAGAGAGCCCTTGACCGGCTCAAGGATGTGCCAGTTGACATTGAGCCGATCTTTCCCCTCGCAAGTTCTCAAAGGTAAGTGCTTTCAGGATCGAAAAACTCTGGCGCCAGGGAGGTAGGGGCATGTTTTCAGTCTATGCGTCTCTTAGCGGAGGCTTCGGGAACACGATCCACTAATTACACGAAATCTCACTATCACTATTGAGACTTACACAGAATCCGACAAAGAGTTCTCTTCTACTAAGCTCGGCGAATGAATTTCGCTGCAACCCAACCAACCAGAATCAAGACCGCGAGGATGACCCAGTTGAAACCCCCTGTGGCGTTTCCCGGAAAATGGTTGCTAATCATGATGAAGACTACGGGCACGGCCATGTATGTGTTTTGTTTGGAGCGGAGTTTTGCCTGAGCAGCCAGGGCCTCGTCAGGCTTTCGTCCTTCGTTGATTGCCGCAATCATTTTTTTCTGGGCCGGCAGGATTCGTTCCCAGACGTTGGCGAACATGATCGTTCCCATCATTGCACCAACATGAATGTAGGTAGCCCGCCCACTTAATACTTGGGAAAGTCCATAAGCAATCGCAACCACCAGGAGATAAGCAACTACTGCAAAAGCTTTTTCATTCTTCCCGAGGGGAGAGATCATCAGTAGGTCGTAAACAAGCCAGGCCACTACCAGCAATCCCACGCCCAGCCCAATCGCAGCTCCAACGCTGATCTCGCTGACATCCTGATCTACAAGTGCGCCGCCACCCAGGTAATAAACTACGACCAGCAGAGCCATGCCGCTCAGCCAGGTCGTGCCCGCTTCCCAGCGAAACCAGTGAAGCTTGCGCGAGAGCAAGTCCGGCACCTTGCGCTTTTCGACCACGTAGAAACCGCCGCTGTGGACCATCCAGATCTGGGGTGCAGTTCCCGTATTGCCAACCGCCTTCTCCTCTTCAGTCAAACGAGCGTCAAGCCAGGTGAAGTAGTAGGTCGTGCCAACCCACATTATCCCCGCGAAGACGTGTATCCAGCGCAGGATCAGGTTGAGCCACTCGCTAATCGTTGGATCGATCATTGTCTGGGCCTGGTTTAAGAGTACAGACTAAGGTCTGTGCTGCTTAGGTACCGCGATATGTGGAATAGCCGAACGGGCTGATTAAGAGAGGCACGTGATAATGCTGTGTAGCCTCTTCAACCTTGAAGACGACGCACACCTGTGGATAAAAGCAGTCAATATTCAGCGCCGAGAAATAGGCATCAGTATCAAAGACCAATCGGTAAGTTCCTGCCAGTAATGGATCTTCAAGCAGGAAGAAGGGCTTAACTCGACCATCTTCATCGGTCCAGGCGTGGCTGAGCTCGCCCCAGCTCTCGTCTGAGTTTTGCATTTCCAGATAGACGGCAACTCCGCTGGCTGGTGCGCCGCGTGAAGTATCGAGGATGTGGGTTGAAATGGTGCTCATTGTTCGTGGTGAAAGTTCGATGTCCCAGGTCCAATGGCCAAAGTCCAACGTCGTGTCTGTAAATGATTGGCCTCTGGGCCTGAACCTTGGACCTTGGCTATTGGACGTCAACCCCAGACTACGCTATTTCAAAACTATCGATCAATTTCTTCAATCTCAGTTGAGTGATTTTCGCCTGCTCGCCTGCGGCTGTGCGCAACTCGGTGTCAGGATCATTCTTCAATCGCGCTCTCAGACTCGCGAGCATCTCGGCGGAACTCTTGCCCGTAGCGCAAACGATACAGATGTAACCAAACTTCTCTTCGTACTCCTGGTTCAACTCAGTTAGAGCTTGTGTTGTTGCTTGCGTCACATTGCCGACACCGGCTTGCTCCTGCTCCGACCACTTTTGCGCTTCGAGCGAGATCTGATCTGCCGCTTTCTTTTCTCCGATTTTCGGATGACACCGAAATGCCTCTAACCAATCATGGGGTTTCAATGACCACCAGATGTCGTCTGCCTTTGTGATCAGTTCTGACAAGGTCGCGAAAGGTCGCTCAGCGGCCGTGTTACTTGCCCAGGCTGTTGAGCCACAGCACTTTCTAAACTGCACCTCAGCTTCGTCTGCGGAAAGCGAATTCAGCTGCTCAAGAACGCGTTCCAAGGCTTTGCTCCATTTAATGCTATTTGTTTTGCTTGCAGCTTGGCCACGCTGTGTGGTCCGTGTCACAAGTTTCTAATCTTCCATATGACCGTAAACACGCAGACGGCTCACGCCGCCATCGGGAAAGATATTGAATTTCACATGAGAGACTGTACCCACGTCCACTAGTTCCTCTTCAAAAAAGCGCCGCGTGTGCGCTTGTAGCTTTGTGCGAGGTAACACGGGGTTCCAGGACACCGCCGGGTCAGTCAAACTCTCGGCCGCTAAAGAGCCTGAGTTAAATGCTTCGAGCGAGCAGCTCTCGGGGTAGTTACCCTTGAAGTATGCAGTATCGATTTCCAGGCGACGAATCCGTCCTTGAGCCCCGAGCTTAATTATTACCCAATCGTGACCGGGTCCACGGCGCCTCTTTGTTTCCCAGCCATCGCTCATGTTAGCGGCTCGCCCGGGCATTATCAGATTGTGACGGTGGCCAAAAAACATGTCACTACAGGAAAGGACGATGCCACCATGCTCCACTGCCGCAAGATCGATCTCATTGCTAATTCGTTTCAGTCTCTCCCAGTCAGGAACAACTTCCCCGTAGACCCGAAGTCTTGCCACGCCACCATCGGGATAAATCTTTAGGCGCAGATGTGTGGCGCGCTCATTGCTCGAAATGGGGAACGGGTTGCGGGAATCACCTTTCAATTCGGACTTGGGCAGAATCTCCGACCATTCGATCGAATCACTCGTTAACTGGTCGGTACCAGGATGGCCGCCGATGACGGCTGCTTCCAGCGAACAGTGCCCCGGGTAATTGCCCTTGAAGTGACTCGTGTCAACGATCACGCCACGGATTCGGCCCGGCAATCCCAAGCGAACAATGCACCAATCAAACCCGGGCGTGCGACGGCGGCGAGTCTCCCAGCCATCCATCCACTTACCAAGATCGGTGTATTTACCTTCAATGAAAATCGGCTCGCTGGCTTTGAGCAGATTGTCTTTCGGCGCAAAGAATTCGTCGTTGGCAACCAGCACTGCTCCGCCAACCTTCTCCGCGGCGAGATCGATGAGTTCAGTAAAATCCATCCGCGCTGCTAACTCTTAGGCTCTCGTTTGTTACCACTATTGCCGCGGCATTATATTGCACGGCGGCCCGAACTAACGCAGTCTTTTGTAATCAATTGCGTAGGGCGGGATTTCAACACCCGGTTTCAGACGGGGATCAGGAATAGGTGGGGCGTGAGCGACCAATCCCAGGGGAATCACACCCGCCCACACCGGTAGCTCATAATCCTCTTCCTCATCAAGCGGCGGACCAGTGCGCACCTTTGCTGAAATCTCGGCAAGTGGCAGTGCGAGCACCGTTGTCGCTTTCAGTTCCTGCTCAGTCGGTTGACGCACATCAGCCCATCTGCCTTTAATCACGTGCTCGGAAAATGCCAGCAAGGCGGCGAGTTTTTCAGACTCCTCAACCAATACAGCTTGGCCGAAGACGACGACGGAACGGTAATTCATCGAATGATGAAAAGCCGAGCGAGCCAGCACGAGGCCGTCTATCAAAGTTACCGTCACACAGACATCGAGACCACTCTTGAGCGTGCGCAGCATGCGGCTGGCCTGCGAGCCGTGAATGTAGAGTTTATCGTTTGCGCGCGCATAGCCAGTGGGGATTACGAAGGGCCGTCCTGCCACCGCAAAGCCCGCATGACAGATAAAGCCCTCGTCGAGGATCTGGTAGACAAGTTCGCGGTCATAGACACCGCGAGCAGGCAGACGCTTGAGAGTAGTGCGCTCGGTTTTTTGAAAAGTTGTCATGATGTGTGCCGACACTCAGCAGTTTGAACGAAGGATGACGTTGGCTAAACGGCGACAATGGCGATCTTATTCTGATTAGCGAGTGCGAGCAGCTCGTCACGGTCGAACATCAGGGTTTTTCCGGCAGAGGTGCAGAGGCAGGTAGCGCCGGCTTCGATCATCGCTGCAATGGTCGGTACGCCAATCACGGGCACATCGAAGCGCATGTCCTGATCTGGTTTAGCTAACTTCACGACTGTGAGGTGGCCACTGGTGAGATTGGCACGCCCTCTCATGAGCGCACCGGAAAGTTCGCTCGCAACCTTACCCAAGCCTACCTTCGCGCCGCTATCAGACCTGGGCCGAGCTGAGACTTGCAGTCCGCGAGTCAGTTCTCCCGCTCGAAGGATTGTGGCGTCAGTCCCTTCCATGGCTTCAATGGCCACGCAGGCCTTCCCGCGCACGACAATAGTTTGGCCAAGGTCGAGGCGAGCAATCTCGTGGGCGATTTCTTGTCCGTAAGCAATGTCTTCGCGCTCATGGGCGTCAGGTGCGCGTCGCGTCAACGTTCCAGCCTGGGGAATCAGGTGCTGAAGAAAGCGCGTCGAATCAATCAGCTCTATTCCTTCGCTTTTCAACTCTTCGGCAACAGCCCCGATCAGTGAGCGTGTGTTACGGCGGGGGAGTTTCAAAAGCATCTTGAGCATTCGGACATCGGGCACGGCACGACTGAAGATCTGAACATGCTTCACCTGCCCCGCCATGATCGCTTGCTCGACCCCCTCGCTTCTGAAGAAGCGAATCATCTTTCCGAGCTGGCCAATGCCTACCCACTCCACTCGTTCGGCGACACGATCGATCTCCGGATCAGTCTCCTCTCGAATTGCGGCGACGGAAAGTGACGCTCCTGCTTGCCTGGCGCCTTCAACTACCAACAGAGGAAACTTGCCGTTGCCCGCGATTAGTCCGTATTTCATTTGGTAACGCCACGCTTCGACGCTTGAATGAAACTAACCAATGCGTCGACTTCCGGGCAGTTCTTAATCTCATCGGCCATACGTTCAAGCGCCTGCGTGGTATTGAGTTTTGACGATAGCAGCAAGTGAAAGGCGTGATGGAGAGATCCAATGACTTCCGGCGGATAGCCACTGCGTTTCATGCCGGTGGTATTCAGTCCATAACAGCTGGCGTGATTTCCGACAGTGAGGGCAAACGGCAGGGCATCTTTTACGACAACCGAGTAACCGCCGATGTAAGCTTCCCGCCCCACCCGGCAAAATTGGTGAACGCCCGAGTAAGCCCCAATATTTGCGCCATCTTCAATGGTCACATGGCCCGCGAGGGTTGCCCCATTGGCCATAATCACACCGTTGCCCACGATGCAATCGTGCGCGATATGGGCCTGCGCCATGATCAAACAGTCATCGCCGATTTGGGTCAGCAGGCCACCGCCGAGCGTGCCACGATGAATAGTGACGAACTCGCGAATATGGTTGCGCCGGCCAATGCGAGTTTCAGACGTTTCGCCTTTGTATTTCAAATCCTGCGGGGGAAGACCAATCGACACGAATGGGTAAACGTGGGTACCGTCACCAATAGTTGTCTTACCATCGACTACGCAGTGGGAGTCCAAACGCACCCCAGCGCCAAGTTCAACTTCGTCGCCGAGGATTGAATAAGGGCCGATGTAGCAATCGCGGCCGATGCGCGCTCGCACACTGACGACGGCGGAAGGATGAATGTTAGCCGGATGGATGGCTGTGGCCATGGATTCACGGAATTGGGGCAAAGGGGAATTGGGGCAAAGGGGAATGGGAGAAGAAGCTAAATGTCGGAAGGAAGTGAAGGTTAAAGGTAGTATAACGCATGGTTGTTCTCCCTGTTACCTATTACCCTTGTCACCTTTTTCCCCGTCGTCTTGCAGCGCCGAACTGCGATCGGC
The DNA here is from genome assembly GCA_051006135.1 of Pyrinomonadaceae bacterium. Taxonomy (GTDB): domain Bacteria; phylum Acidobacteriota; class Blastocatellia; order Pyrinomonadales; family Pyrinomonadaceae; genus PSRF01. The sequence continues at coordinate 6,829 of JBPCIQ010000188.1, forward strand.
AACGATGCTCATGATGTCGGCATTCGCTGCAAGCTGCCCGTCGACCCTGGCCTCACCTCGCATGCGTTGCACGCGCGAACCGATGCGCAGGGCAGTCACCTCGAGAATTAAAGTATCGCCAGGCACTACGGGACGGCGAAATCTCGCCTCTCTGATTCCGGTAAATAGCACCAGCTTCTGATCGCGATCTTCGATTTCTCTTAAGGCCAATACCGCTCCAACCTGAGCCAGTGCCTCGACCACGAGCACCCCGGGCATCACCGGCGATCCGGGAAAATGCCCTTGAAAGAAAGGCTCGTTGATACTGACCTGCTTAACGCCAACGATTCGTTCGCGTGGTACCAGCTCAATGATTCGATCGACCAGCAGAAACGGATAGCGATGAGGCAGCAGCCTTTGAATCGCCTGCGAATCGAGTATGGTTTCCATCACTAAACAGTAAAAGAGACGCGGGACGCGGAACTTTCCGCCGCATCTCCGCGTCTGCAGAAGACCACGCTTGGGCGAACCCATGCGAAGCTTACTGGGGCGTCTTCACCGATGCGGTCGCCGGATTCTTACTATTGAACTCGTTTATGAACGCTCGAGTGATATCGATGCTGTCGGCAGCATAAACCAATGGCACCTGGCTGCCATCAATGATCACGTTAATGCCGCGCGTCTTGGCGAAAGTCACCAGCGCCTTACCGATCTCCTCCTGCAGGGGCGCAAATATCTCCTGCCGACGTCTGGTGTAGGCTGCCTGCGCGTCCTCGCCCTTGCGTTGGTAGTCTTTCTTCGACTGTTCTAGCAGATCAACCTTTTGTTGGATGGTCTTTGGTTCTGCGACCGCCCTGGTCTTGTCGATCTCATCAGTGAGTTGCTTGACCTTTGTCTCCAGTTGTTGCAGCTCAGTCTGGCGCGGCTGAAACTCACGATTCAACGTAGTGAGCAGATTATTGAATTTGCCGATCCCTGCCTTCGGATCTAGAAAAGCATCCGAATAGATAAGAGCAATTTTGCTCTCCGGGACTGCCACAGCGGTTTGTGGCGCTGCCGCCGGCGCGCTGGCAGCTGGTCTCTGCTGAGCCCAAACGGGAGAAACAGCAACGGCGGCGAGAAATGCGAATGCTGCTAATAAACGATCTCTTTTCATAGCTTTATTGCAATGCTCCTTACATTGAGGCGGCTGGCTTAGTTTTGCCCACGACCGCCATGGTTGGCTTCAAAATGTTAAAAGGTCCGCCCTACGCTAAAACGGATGACTCTTTTCTTCTCATTAAAGAAGAGTGGACTTCCATCAATGAACTGACTTTGCCGCGCGTTGGGATTATACGCAAAGATTAAGCGAAACGGTACGTTTAGGACGGGTACCTGTACACGCACCTCCATACCCAGACTGCTCCGCAAGTCGCCAATCTTGTCGAAAAGGCTTTGCGACAAGCGAATGGCTGTGTTCGTCTGGGTCTGCCCACGCAGGAATACCTCCTGGAAACCAAAGGGTAATCCAGTGCTTGGGTTGAAGGGTCCGAGGTTTTGAGCGTTATCCAACTCCTGTGTGGTCACGAGACGGTTGTCGCGCATGACAAGCCCCAGACTCCCAGTAATGGCAAGCTGCGAATTCGCATTGCAGGCAGCGAGCGTCGATAAGCTGGTAGAAGTAAAGCCTGCGCTGAGGCGGGCGCAGGGAATGAACCCTACGGTCTGCAGAAATGGATCGTCATTCAGAAAAGTGCTCGAGAAAACTTGATCGCGCTTGGAGCGGAGGTTGAATGCCGTCCCGACATCAGCGAAAGCAGCCAGGCCGATGACGTTGCCAATCACTGGAATGCGATACTCAAAATTCCCGAGAATTTGGGTGTCGGCGCCAACCGGTTGAAACGACCGCGGCAAACTGACCACATTGCTACCAGATACGCCTGTAAACTGCCCTACGTTTGCGAGCGACTGAGGCACTCCAGGCACCGGAATGGGCGCTCCGAATGCATTTGAGGCAATGACGACATTTTGCGAAGTTACAAACCTTTCGAGCGGAGCGATTGGACTAATCGAACGCACGTTATAGCCACGGATTGTAAACTCATCGCCCAGGAAGTAGCGCTCGAAGATTGGTACGCCGTCAACGAAGGCGAGCGATTGGGAGTCTCTCACCTTGCTGGTGGTGGCAAAGCTGCCGACCGTTCCCGCGAGTATGCGAAATCCAAAAACTTCCGGCCGTTCAGATTTCTTCCGTCGCACGGGAAAGAACTGTGTATAAGACAAGGTTGGCTGATAAGTTCGAACATCGCCACCCAGACCCGCAAGAGCCACAGCCACTGAAAGTTCTCTCCCGGTAGTTGGGTCGATACTCGCATTGCGTGTGTCGTAACTGAAGCTTAGGGTAGCCCGGCTCGTTATGATGTTGGGCTGGGCGTAAATGACAGGAATGATCTGATTAGGATCAGCGCTCGCGTTGACAACCGGGTCCTTAACGCTGGACGTGGAAAACTGGTAGGACGCACCAAGGCGGGAGAATTGAGTGAAACGACGCTTGCGATAAAACTCGGAAAGCGGAGCACTCGCAAAAAGTGAACCGCCGTATGATGTGCGTGTAAACAGGTTCTCCTCATTAACATTTAGAAAGTCGATCGCTGAGCCCGAAAGCCCCTGCTGTGCGGCCACGTTCTGGGATAGAAATGTGCCTTCGCCGAAGAATTTCTGGGTGAAAGCAAAGATAGAGAACCCCGCGGTAATCGGCCGGTTCTTAATGTACGGTTCGGTAAACGAAAACTGAAAAGAGCGCTGGCGGTTACCGGCGGCAAGGTTGAGCGAGAGTATTTCTCCACGTCCGAGCAGATTATTGGTTGAGTACTCGAGTCCGAAGAAAGAGCCGCCGATGCCGGAGATACCCCCGTTAAAAGAGATCTGCTGCCGGCCACGCTCGGTGACCTTCAGATTGATGTCAACTGTGGCCTCTTCGTCATTTGTCTTGAAATCGGCGTCCTTGTCTTTATCGACCGGCTCAAAGTAGCCAAGCTGATTGAGCTTTACAACCGAGTATTCCCAGTAACCCTGGTTGTAGATGTCACCTTCGTTTATCAAGACTTCGCGACGGAGCACGTTATCCCGCGTGAAGGTGTTGCCGATGAACTCCAGGCGTCGCAGCGTAAACTGCTTTCCTTCTTCGATTGCAATCGTGAAGTCGACTATTCCCTCAGTTGGATTCTGCGGACTGTCTTTAAAAGCCGGCGTGGGTTCGGCAGTGTACTCGATAAAGCCTTGCGAACCGTAAATCTTCTTCAGGTTCTCGAAGAGAGCTTTGCCAATCTTCTCGCCGTTTGCGACATCTCCTTTATTAAGACCAATGACCGCCCGGATTTGATCCTCGGAGAAAATCGAGTTTCCCTCGATCTTTATCTCGCCAATGCGATAGAGTTTTCCTTCCACGATCGGGATCGTGACTCGCAGACCTTCGTCCACTGAGGAGAGAAAAGGCAGCGGCAGAATCGGAAAACCAGTGCGCCGTGGACCAACTCCTTCAACACGGGGCTCACCATGTCTCGCCTGCAGGTAACCCTTTGAGCGCATGTAATTGTCGACGAGCCGGAGGTCAACATCGAGTTTTTCGCGATCAAGTATGTCCTGCCCCTTAAAGCGCGTGATCAATCCCGCCTCTTTGACATACTTCATGGCGCCGCGAAGCTTCCCATCGCTGAAAACCTCATTGCCTTCAAACTGAACGTCCACGACTCGTACGCGTTCGCCCTCTTTGATATCAAACGTGACCGCAATGGATGTGGCTGAAACTTCGTCTCGGCGTTCCTCAATCGTTGCATTCGGGTGCCCGCGTGCGGCCAGAAGTTCTTTCAGGACACGAATGGCATTACGAACCTTTACGGGATCGTAGATGCTTTCCTTCGAAACGCCGACGCGTCTTTCGCGGAAAGCCTTGAGCACGTCCGATTCCGGCACGCTCTTCAGCCCTTCGAACTGCAGATCTCGAATGATCGGGAGTTCCTTGACTTCGAAAATTATGTTTACCCCACCCCGCGCGCCTTCCTCGGTGAGAACTCGGGTGGCGGTCTTATCGAAGAAACCGAGCTGCAGGAGCGTTAGAAGGTCGCGCTGTACTTGCTGCTCATTGTAAGGATCGCCGGCGCGACTCTGAACGTAATAAAGAAGGTCGTCTTTTCTAAGCCGGCGGTTACCAGTGATATCCACTGATTCGACGAGGCGCTGACTTTGTTGAGCATTGGCGCGTTCGGGTGCGTAGCTGAAGGAAGCAAAGGTGATAACTGTGCCCAGAAAAATTAGCATTAACCCACGAGATGAGTGCATGGAAGGCAATTCCCTCAGTCGTTCTTAGCGAATCTCAGATACTTCGGGGAGCTTTCTGGCTTAAAAACTAATCTATTCGAGATAATAAAGACGGCCTGAGCCGCACAAGCCTTAAATCCGAAGGGAACTCTTGGATTCCCAAGTGTTGCTTTCACGTTGCCACGCTGGCTCAGCAAAGTCGCGCATTATAACGGCAAAAAAGTCCAATGTCCAAAGTCGGTTACATCGTTAACTGACCTTGGAGATTGGACTTTTTGGGCTATTGACTAAAACGGTCAATGGATCAGCAGGACATCGTCCGCGGCCTCAACGCCGAGGGATCGGTGCGTCAGCTCGTCACCATCGAGAAAAATCTCAATTAGGCCGGCCTCGCCAAGGTTTCCCTGAATCATAGCCTCGGACAGCGGATCCTCAACGTACTTCTGCAGGGCGCGACGAAGCGGGCGGGCACCATATGAGCGGTCAGCGCAGGTTTTATCCACAATCCAGCGCTTAGCCTCGTTCGTCAACCTCACTTCGAGACCGTGCCTGGCCATAGTCTTATTTATCTGTTCAACCTGCAGCTGAATCACTTCGAGCAACTCATTATCTAACAACTGATCAAAGATGATTATCTCGTCCAAACGGTTAATAAACTCGGGATTGAACGTCTGGCGAACGGACGACATGACCATTTCTTCCAGCTTTTCTCGCGAAGAATCTGAGGAAGCCTGGAACCCCATTGTGCCCTTCTTCTGAATGAAGCGAGCGCCTATGTTGGAGGTCATGATGATGATGGCGTTTTTGAAGTCAATCGCATTGCCGAGCGCGTCGGTCAGCAAGCCATCCTCGAAGACTTGCAACAAAATGTTGAAAATGTCGGGGTGCGCTTTCTCAATCTCGTCGAATAGCAACACTGAATAGGGTGCGCGCTTAATTCGTTCGGTGAGCTGGCCACCTTCCTCATGTCCGACATATCCGGGGGGAGACCCAATCAGCTTCGAGACCGAGTGTTTCTCCATAAATTCTGACATATCGAAGCGAATCATGGCGCGCTCGCTGCCGAACAAAAACTGTGCGAGTGATCGAGCAACTTCTGTTTTGCCAACCCCGGTGGGTCCGAGGAATAGAAATGAACCCACGGGACGCATCGGATTCTTCAGACCGGCCCGCGATCTGCGGATGGCTCGTGCCAGGGCAGAGATTGCCGGACGCTGTGAAATAACTCGAGTGTGCAATTCGCTTTCGATGCGCAGCAGCTTCCGTGTCTCTTCTTCCTTCAGAGAGGTTACGGGAATACCTGTCCACCGTGCGATTACCTCTTCCACATCGTCGCGCGTAACTTCCGCCGATACGAGCGCATCCTCATCTGTCTGGCGAATGGCGGCGCCCTCGACATATGAACTAGACCATTCATTGAGCTGGTTCCAGTCAGCCAGGTTTCCCTGTTCGCGACGAACGCGAAGTTTCACGCGAGCACCGGCTTCATCGATCACGTCAATAGCTTTGTCGGGAAGAAAACGGTCCGGAATGTAGCGATGAGACTGGTAGACTGCAGCTTCGAGCGCGTCGTCGGTGTAGCGGACCTGGTGGAAGCTTTCATAGCGTTCACGCACACCGTCGAGAATCTCAATCGCTTCTTCCTCTGACGGTGGTGGAACTTTTACAGCCTGGAAACGTCGTTCGAGCGAGCGATCCTTCTCGATCGACTTGCGAAATTCAGCAGGGGTTGTGGCGCCAATACACTGGATCTCCCCGCGCGACAGCGCCGGCTTCAAGATATTTGCCGCATCAAGCGAGCCCTCAGCAGAACCGGCCCCGACGAGCGTATGCAGTTCGTCAATGAAGACGATGTACTGAGGATTTTCAATCAACTCCCGCATGATCTGTTTCAAGCGCTCTTCAAACTGACCCCGGTATTTAGTACCGGCAACAATTAGCGATAAATCCAGGGAAAGGATTCTCTTGTTTTCGAGGAACGAAGGAACTTCGCCACGAACAATACGCTGCGCAAGCCCCTCGACAATTGCAGTCTTCCCGACACCGGGCTCACCGATCAGCACGGGATTGTTTTTGGTGCGACGGCAGAGTATCTGCACCACGCGTTCGATTTCAGCCTCGCGTCCGATCAAAGGATCTAGTTTGTCGTTTGACGCGTCTTCGGTTAGATCTCGGGAAAACTCCACCAGGTGGGGTGTATCTTTCTTCTGCGAGCCGCGCGCATCGGCTCCCGATTGCCGCGCAATTTCGTCGCGCACAGCGTTCAGCCGCAGGCCGCGCTCGTAAAGAATCTCTGCCGCCGTCGATCGCTCTTCTCTCAAGAGTCCTAGCAGCAAATGTTCTGTGCCGATGTGCCGGTGCTGAAGGCGATCGCTCTCTTCGTGCGCGTAGGCAAGCACTCGTTTGGTTTCCGGCGCGAGAGGCAGTTCAACCGAGGTGGAAATTTTCTCTCGCAGAAGCGTGCGACCCTCAATTTCCTTCCTGATAGATTCAATTGAAACCTGCGCTCGCGGGAAGAACCGTCCAGTTAGCGTCTTGTCTTCGCGCATGAGACCCAACAATAGATGCTCCGGCTCAATTGCTGGCGCTCCAAACTGCGAAGCTTCGTAACGCGCGAAGAAAATGACTCGCCGTGCTTTCTCTGTGTAACGTTCGAACATTAGTGATCCCGCAGAAAGCTTTTATGATTACCGTGCCGGGCGGAAAGAACTAACCACCCGGCACTGGCCCGCATTGTAACCTATGAACGAGAGGGGCAAAAAGTTATTGTCTGATTGCACCCTAATAAACTCCCAACCGGGCGTCTATTTCAGACTCGAGTCAGGTTGTGAGACTTTGCCCTCATTTAAGACCAGAGTTCGGTCGCAGAGCTGCGCCAACTCTTCGTTATGGGTCGCCACAATCACGATGGCACCACTGTTACAGGCATAAGAGACCAGTGTTTTGCCAATATCCTGAACGAACGATGCATCAAGATTGCCGGTCGGCTCATCGGCTAGAACCAGCGAGGGTTGAGCAATTAGGGCGCGGCAAACAGCCACTCGTTGCTGCTCGCCACCTGAAAGATGGGCGGCTGGATGGGCGATTCGCGCTCCCAGGCCGACATTGTCAAGCGATCGAACCGCCTGAGCCATGGCCTCATCGCGCCCTCTTCGGGCAATAATCAATGGCAGGGCTACGTTTTCAGCGGCGCTTAGGTCCGGGAGCAAGTGGTGAAACTGAAAAATAAGGCCAACATGTTTGTTCCGAAAACTAGCAAGATCGGCCGGGCGCATGGTATCGATCGCAAAGGGGCCAATTGCAATGTGTCCATGATCAGTTGCTTCAAGGCCACCGAGCAAATGAAGTAACGTCGATTTCCCCGCCCCGGACGCTCCCATAATTGCGACCGTCTGGCCCGCGCTTGCTGAAAATGAAAAGCCCCGCAACACGTCAATCCTCTCACCGGCCGGTGACAAGAAGCTTTTTCGCAGATCACTGACGGAAAGGCCGAAGTCCAATGTCCAACGTCCAGCGTCAGGATCTCTACCCTGAACGCTGAGCGTCCGACCATCGATTGGGGACGTTGGACGTTGGACTTTGGACATGGGGCTCATTGCGTATCCCGCAGCATCTCCGCGGGCCGAACCCGGCTGGCTGCTCGAGCAGGATAAATCGTGGCAATGAAGCTCAGTAGAAAGGCCACTACAGCCGCAAGCAGGACATCACGAATTTGTGGATTGAAAGGCACGTTGCTGATGGAATAGACATCAGCGGGCAAACTTACCAGCCGGTAACGGTTGCCGACCAGACATGCGAGACTGCCGACCAGGACCCCAACAAGCGCCCCAAGCGCACCGATCATTGCGCCTTCGATCATGAAGATCCCCATAATGCTCCGGCTGGTAGCACCCATTGCGTTGAGAATCCCGATATCCCTGCGCCGCTCCATCACGACGAGTATGAGAGTGGTTGTTATATTGAGCGCCGCAATGAAAATGATCAGCGCAATAATGAAGAGTCCCATGCGGCGTTCAAGCGCCAGCGCCGCAAAGAGTGGGCGATTCGCTTCCTGCCAGTCGATGGTCGCGAAGGAGTTGCCTAAAGTAGTCCGGATCGCCGCCGCCGATTGCGTCGCATCATAAATATCGGCCAACTGCACGCTGATTACTGACGCAGCACCATTGGCCCGATCAGTACTTGAAACATTGTCAAGCGAGAGATAGATCCAGGTTGAATCATATTCAAAGAGTCCAGTTTGAAAGATGCCGGCCACACTAACGAATCGCCTGGTCGGACGAGATGATGCGAGACTCCCTTCCGCCAGAATGACGTCGGCAATCTCACCCATTTGAAGCCCTGTGCGTCTTGCCAATTCTGCTCCAAGAATAACCTTGGGTCGGATCCTGGCTCCTGTCTCGACTTCAAAGAGTGGCTCGACGGAGCCTTGCGTGAGTGAGTCCCTGACCTCCGCGATTGCTCGCTGCGATTCCTTATCGATACCGCGAAGCACAGCATAAGCTGATCCCTTGGGACCAATTACAACAGCGCCATCGTACGTCGTGCCCGAAGCGCCTGTGATGCCCTCCAGCATTTCAATGCGAGCCGAAATCTCACGGTAGTCGGGCATCGGCTGGGTGTCCGCACGCATTACGCTTACATGCGCGGTGCCGCGCAAAATCTTTTCGCGCATCTCGTTGCGAAATCCGTTGGCGAGGGCCAACGCTACAATCAACGCGGCAACACCTATGGAAATCCCCAGGATTGCTACCAGTGCAGTGACGCGAGCGAGCCGGCGCTTGCGGCGCGAGCGCAGATAACGGATGGCGAGAAAGAGTTCGAAAGGCATCAACTACTTTAAGGGAACTCGGCAGCTAATTAAGTCAGGCTAATAACGTCAAGCTAAGCACCTCCAGGCGGGCATCTTCTGTCTGCTGCCGGTCTGTTCTCCGACAGCAACCGCTGCAGGTCTGGGAGGTCCGTAGCCACGTCGTCTGTTTTTGGTCTTATCTCGTAGATCGTCTCGCTGACGCGACGGAAACGGAAATTCTTTTCGAGTTTAACGATCTCCTGAATCTCGTCGCGTTGCCAGTCACACGGTAACCACAGGCGCGGGTCAGAGTCGAGAAACACGCGACGACCTTCTCTCAAATACTTGTCAATCACCGGCACGAGTTGATCTCCAGGCCATCCTCCCCCGGTGCCAATCGTTTCCCACTCACCCACACCGATTGCCTTCCAGTATTTGACGGCAATAGTTTGCGCACCTGCGATCATCACCGCATCACGAGGAATTTTGAACAATTGCTCGCGATAATTCTTGGTCAGCTCCCGCCTCTTAATTAAATCACGGCTAATCGGTCTGATTAAAATACCGAAAACAAGTACCAGAAGCAGAGTCGCAGCAAGACACACGTGGAAGGCTATTCGAGGACTACTAAAGCGGCGTGTCAACCAGCGGATCAGGAAGTCTGCTGACAGGGGCGCAATCGCCGGCAACCCCGTTAGGAAATAACGCCAGTTCACAGCCGTGCTGTAATTCAGAAAGAGCACGAGGTCCGCCATTAGTCCCATTGATCCCAGCAGCAATAGTGGGGAGAGCTTTCGCTCGCGCCATTCATTAATCGCCGCGAAGGGGAGCGCGAGAAAAACAAGCGGGGCGCTGACAAAGAAATACACCAGAAAAGGCCAGAGATTCTGAATCGTCACTGGATGGCGGGCAGACTCTTGTCGCAGAGATTCGCGCCAGCCGAACCAGAAGAGGCGGTAATGCGGGTCTGTGAGAAACCAATACCCAAACCAGCCAAGCCCGAGCAGAAGAAAAACAAAAAGCGAGAGCATCACATAGATAAGCTCCCGTCGTCCGAGCTTCCAGCCCAGGAGAAATGGGGCGAGCACGAGCCAGGGTGTGTAGAAACCAACGGTCTCGCGCAGATTAATTCCCAACCCCATAAGACCAGCACCTACGATTACCATCCAGACACGTTGCCGCTGAATTCCTCGGAAATGGACGATCAAAGCCAGAATCAGCAGGAGGACCGAGGGAACGTCCGTCATTATTTGGCCGCTATAGAGAACGAAAATCGGCGAGAGTGCTAAGAAGAAGGCTGCCAGGGTCGCGGTGTAGATTGAAGTTGAAAAATCTCGTGCCAGGATCCAGCAAGCAATCACTGCCATAGGCGCCTGAGCGACCACGGCATACTTGAAGAGCAGATAGGCACTTTCCCGCGGTACCTCGAAAAGCGATCGAGCTATCTCGTAGAGGAAATGGTTTCCGAAGATAAAGAGGTTTCTGCCGAGAGCCATGGACGAAGGGTAGCCGGCGAGGGAAAGCATCGTGTAATCGATACCATCCCAGTCGCCAATGAAAGGATCCATGAAGTAGAGACCCAGGGCGAGTGAGACGGCTGGAGGCAGCAGCCACCATTGCCAGGCGTGCCAAAACGAGCGGGAGGGCGGCGCATGCTGTGCCCCGACCACTGAGTCATGGTTACTGTTGGGAGTGTCAGCCGTTCCCGGCGAGCTTATCGTTAGGCGTGTTCGTTTCAACCAGTTGAGTTTCGACCGGTCCTTCCGGCCGCTTCACCATCTTTACGCGGTTACCCTGCGCATTGTACTCAACTTCGTCCATGATGTTGTAAATAAGCAGGACGCCACGACCGGAAGTCTTGAACAGGTTGGCGGGATCGCAAGGGTCGGGAATCTCCTGCACGTTAAAGCCTTGTCCTTCATCCTCGACTGTAAAGCTGGCTTCCTTAGGAGACAACTCCGCTGTAATACGGACGAGCTTGGTTGGATCGCTCTTGTTGCCGTGCTTGACCGCGTTTACGAAGGCTTCGTCGAGAGCAATAAAGAGATTGGAGCGCTCCGGCTTTATTAAACCGAGTTTGGCGACGCGCCCCAAGAGATACTGCAACACGCCGTTCATCAACGAGAGATCGCTGGGTAATTCAAACTCTATCTTTTCATGGATGTAAGGAAGAAGACTCGGGTCGTCGACATAGTGCAATTTGTGGGCGAGAGTTTGTTCTACAATTTCGCGAAGCTCGTCTCTGTTGTATGGCAGCCGGTGGAAGTTTGCCGCACCCATCTTAAAGGCCTTGATTACATCCTGATCCGATCCGTTTGAGGCAATTGGTACCAGCAGGTGCTTGCGTTGCAGTTCGCCCACTGGGTGCTCAATTGTTCCGGGTGAGCCGAGGTCTTCGCTGAGGTCGCTAATAATCAGATCAAACTGGTCCAGATCTTCTCGAGCAAGTGCCTCTTCGCGCTCTCCGGTGACGACAACGGCGTGGCCCAAGGTACCCAGGACCTTTTCGAGTATGGCACGCAGCTCATCGTTATTATCAACGATGAGAATTCTACGTTTCTGCATCCGCCTCCAATCCAGTCGTAATGTCTGAGGAGAGATTAAGAGCGCGCGGCTGGCGATCCAAAGTACTGTACGATATTGCGTCGCCTCCCGTTCGAAATATATCACTCAACCGGGGATAAGTAATAAGTGGCGAGTAGTGCGCCGGGAAAGAGGGACCGACTCATCGGTTCGCCATCTCACCCACTTGTCGCTTTCCGCGCCTATTGAGCTAGACTAGGCCTTCTCGACCGACCCAAATGGCAAAGCGCGGAAAACTACAAACCACCCTCGAATACACACTCGCTCGTACCATTATTTCCGGTCTTGGCGCCCTGCCGCGTCCCGCCGCCCTGACCCTCGGGGTAGCACTAGGTAAAATTGCTTATCGGCTGCCAGGAGGCTTGCGACGTACCGGAGAACGCAACCTTGAGCTGGCATTCCCGGAGAAAAGCAAAGCGGAACACCGTCAACTGCTGCGCGGCTGCTTTGAAAATCTCGGTCGGCTGCTCGGGGAGTTTAGCCAACTGCCTCATGCGACTCCTGAAAAGCTACGTACGATAATCGAGTATGACGAGGTCGGTCTGGCGCATTTGAGAGCGGCAGAAAGGAATCGGCGGGGCGTCATCTTTCTGACAGGCCACGTCGGATCGTGGGAACTGCTAAGTTTTGGCTGGTCGGCACTGGAGTATCCAATCAGTTTTCTGGTCCGTCCGATCGATAATCCCAGGATTGACGAGATGATTGAGAAAATCAGAACACGGTTTGGCAATCGCGCGATCGATAAGAAGAGCGCGGCGCGGGAGTCGTTGCGAGTACTGCGAGATGGCGGCACAATGGGCATTCTCTCCGATCTCAACACACAGCCCCACGAAGGTGTTTTCGTTCCGTTCTTCGGCAAGCTTGCTTGCACTACTGCGGGAGTTGCCACGCTGGCGCTAAAGACAGACGCCGTAGTTATCCCGACCTGCGCTGTATGGGACAAAAAACGGAAGAGCTACTTCTTCCATGGCGACCCGCCAGTCAAGCTGGTGAGAACAGGAGACCATCAGAAAGATGTCGAGCTCAACACCGCGCGTTTTGCGGCAGCAGTTGAACGGATGGTCCGTCTTTATCCCGACCAGTGGCTTTGGATTCACAAACGCTGGAAAACACGACCGGAAGGGGAACCGGATCTTTACGAGTAGGCAGACGGCAGATTTCGATATACTCGCTTCGGTTCCAACCCAACTTCTTATGCAAGCTTCAGCGGAGCGACAATTCAAGGGTGCGCGTCCACAGCGTCAAACAATCGAACGCGCCTATAAATTCGCCGATCTTTCAGCCTATCCCCTGAAAAAGCGTTTCCTGATTCGCATGGCGGATTTAGCCTTCTTTATCCTGCTCAAACTGATTGGACTTACCGTGCGATTCGAGGTTGAGGGCTGGGAAAATTGGCAGGCGGCCTCCGGTGATGATGGTATTCCCATCTATACCTGCTGGCATAATCGCGTGTTCCTGGCAACTTACTTCTGGCGGCGCCGTCGCATCGTGGTAATGACCTCGCAGAGTTTCGATGGGGAATACATCGCTCGGTTCATACAAAGATTTGGCTATGGCACCGCCCGCGGGTCAAGCACCCGCGGTGGGGTGGGAGCAATTGTTGAGATGGCCCGGCTGATGCGCGCCGGCTGCCCCACCGGCTTCACGATTGATGGTCCCAAGGGTCCGAGGTATGAAGCCAAGATGGGAGCTGTGCTACTGGCAAAAAAGAGCGGTCATCCGATTTTGCCCTTTACGATCACCTGCGAGCGCTTCTGGGAAGCCAGGAAAAGTTGGGACAGGTTCCAGGTTCCAAAGCCATTCACGCGAGCTCGCGTTGATATCGCGTCGCCGATTTACGTGCCCGCTGATGCAGACGAAGAAACACTGTCGGAAAAGCGCGATGAACTGCAGCGAGCCCTGGACGAGGTCAACCGGCGAGGAATGAAGAGGCAGGGCTGAGATGACACTGGACGATAACGACAGGGCGTAAACCATGCGCCGACAAGAGCGAATTATTTCAGCAAGATTTCGGATAGAAGAGGGTTCTTATCATCTGGTCTAGTTCGGTTGAAGGATTTGTGGGAAAATGCCGGCAAGGGTAAGTTCAGTGAGCCTTGTAATTCCTGACGACATTCTGGCAGCCACTGGAATGACAGCTGGCGAGTTAGCACGCGAGATCGCCGTTTTTCTTTTTGAAAAAGAGAAACTTAGCATGGGGAAAGCGTGCAGGCTGGCTGCCATGGATCGAATTGAATTTCAAAAGCTACTGGCTGATCGCAAGATCCCAGTTCATTACAACGTTGCCGAATTTGAGTCAGACCTGGAGACGCTTAAAGAACTCGGTTGAAGATGATAGTTGTTTCTAATTCCTCACCAATAATCAATCTCGTACTTGTCGGACAGCTTGACCTTCTCAGAGAAATGTACGAGAGGATAGTAATCCCTGGCGCAGTCTTTGATGAGATCATTGTCCGCGGTGGAGGCAAAACCGGAGTTGATGAAGTCCTCGCCGCTGAGTGGATCAAGACACAATTCTTGACCGACCGGAGTGTCTACAGGACGCTCATAGCTCAACTAGATTCTGGTGAAGCTGAAACAATTGCACTCGGCAGAGAAATCAACGCCGAGCTGTTGCTTCTCGACGAGCGGCTTGCTCGGATTGAGGCGGCAAAACTTGGCTTGAAGTTTACTGGAATCTTAGGGATGCTGGTCGAGGCGAAGAGTCGGCATATCTTGGATTCAGTAAAGCCAGTTGTTGACGAGTTAATTGGCAGGGCTGGGTTCTGGCTCAGCTATCTTTATAGAAAGGTTCTAGAATCCGTGGGTGAGTTCAAATGAGCCTTCCTGTCAATGACGCCGCTAAAAGAGAGATCCCGGACGACACAAACGAGCCGGTTTATCGCAGCGGCTTTGTAGCGTTGATCGGCCGGCCAAACGCCGGCAAGTCGACATTGCTGAACCAGCTGGTTGGACAAAAGCTTGCGGCGGTTTCGAACAAGCCGCAGACCACGCGTTTCAGAATTCAGGGCGTCATTACACGCCCCGATGGCCAGATAGTTCTGGTGGATACGCCGGGTGTCCACAAACCCGGTTATGCAATGAATCGCCGGATGATGTCTACCGTGCAGGACGCGCTCCTTGGAGTAGATCTGGTTTGTCTGATTAGGGATGCATCCGTCGGGACGGGCAATGGCGATCGTTTTGTGATGGATCTTGTGCGAAAGTCAGGTAAACCGGCGCTACTCTTACTCAACAAGATCGACAAACTGGCAGACAAAGCCGAATTACTGCCGCTGATCGATTGGTACCGGCATGAGTACGACTGGCAGGAGGTGATACCCATCTCTGCTCTGCGAGGCAGCATGGTGGATGTATTGCTTGACCAAGTAATGAAGCACCTGCCCGAATCTGAAGCCCTGTTCGGCGAAGATGAACTTACCGATCAGTCAGTGCGCACCATGGTCGCTGAGATCATTCGCGAAAAAATCCTGCAAACGACTCAGGAAGAAATTCCTTATGTCACCGCGGTGGTAGTCGAGAAATGGGAAGAGGAACGCGAAGACTTCACGCGCATCTACTGCGCCATCTTTGTCGAGAGGCCGTCGCAAAAGAAGATCATTATCGGTAAAGGCGCTTCGCGTCTTAAAGACATCGGCACGCGCGCGCGCCAGGAGATCGAACACTTGCTGGGCCACCGCTGCCATCTGGAATTATTCGTGAAGGTTGAAGAAGACTGGCGGAACAAAAACCATCTGCTTGATGAAATGGGGCTAAATCAGTAAGCCTTGTAGGGGCGTCCCTCGTGGGCGCCCGTTGCCATCCCGGGCAC
>JBPCIQ010000189.1:0-10094 GCA_051006135.1 Pyrinomonadaceae bacterium
AGATTGGGGACGGTGACACGCTCGACTACCGCGCTACACTTTTTTACGATCTGATAAAGATCTCGGTCAGCCGCTTGGCGTACGCGATGGCGGAGGAGTTATATGAACATCACGTCGCGGCGGTTGCCGTGACGCCGGGCTACATGCGCACTGAAGCAATGCTCGATCACTTCGGCGTGACCGAAGCGAACTGGCGCGATGGCGCCAAGAAAGACAAGAACTTCATCTCATCCGAAACGCCATTTTTCGTCGGCAGGGCGATCGCGGCAATTGCGGCAGATCCGCATGTGCTCGAGAAATCAGGCGGATTGTTTAGCTCAGGGAAGCTGGCGCGCGAGTACGGGTTCACGGATATCGATGGGTCGCAGCCTGACTTTGGAGCACATTTCGATTTCGATGAGTACTTCAGGAAATCATCAAAGACCGGGTTGCGTTGGAGAATCGAGCGCGCCGAGCAAGCCTCCGGGCCATCAGGTGGGCAACGTGCAAAGACCGCCCGCAAGAAGGAGCAACTATGAAAGAGGAGAGGAAGATAATTGTCTACATTGCCACCAGCGCGGATGGCTACATCGCGCGCGCCGACGGCACCGTCGAGTGGCTCAACCGTCCACGCACGGCTGGTGATTACGGCATGGGCGAATTTTACAAGTCAATCGATACTATCCTCTGGGGACGGAAAACCTACGAACCAGTGCTTCAGAAGTTCCGCTCGAAGAAAAGCAAGGCTAAGCGTCCATCCTCGAAAACTCCTAAAGCAAAATCGCGAGCCTCGCAGATAAAGAACTATGTCTTCTCACACCGGCCGCCCGAGACATTCCCACCTGACGTTGAGTTTGTAAACCGGCCCATAAAAGAGTTCACAAGACTTCTTCGCTCCCAGCCGGGCAAGGACATTTGGATGATGGGCGGCGCCGGCATTATCGGCTCGTTTTTGGACGCGGGCGAGATCGACGAGTTCATGATTCACGTCATCCCGATATTCATTGGCGAAGGTATTCCCCTGATCCAGCCGCGCCAACGAACTGTGCAGCTGCAACTCCTGGGCTCGCAGCCTTACCCTGATGGGGTCGTAAGACTTCACTATGCTGTTACTCGTTAGGAGCCTGTTAGATATTGAAAGACCTCTGAACACATCGCCACCTTCTTGTTTTCCTTCCTAGCAAGATTATTTTCAAAACGAGGCCAACCTAACCTCATCTAGTTTGCGGTGTCAGCCGCTCTGTGATTATTGCAAAACATCCCGCATCGCAGATATATTAACGACACAGAGAGGACGTGCTTAATGTTGAAACGAATTCGTGGCAGAACCACTTGATGACTCGATAGAGTCTCCTTCGAAAAACTTATTGCTCCCTACCGGCGAGGGGATAGTGATCGACATTGGGACCGGAGACGGTCTCTTTGTATACCAGTCCGCACGGCGCAATCCGAACAAGTTCTACATCGGGGTCGACGCGAACGCACGACCCCTGGAAAAGATATCCGAAACAATTCATAGAAAACCGTCTAAAGGCGGTTTGCCAAATCTCCTTTTTTTACAAGCGGCCCTCGAAGACCTTCCCGATGAACTAAATGGCATAGCTGACGAAGTCCATGTGCATTTTCCGTGGGGCAGTCTCCTTGGCGCCGTGGCTACCGGCGAGGAAGCGGCTTTGCAAAATCTCCGTCGTGTCTGCACAGCCGGCGCTTTGCTCGAAGTCGTAATCGGATTTGATCCCCAGCGGGATATTGCGGAGCTGGAACGCCTGAGAGTGCCAGCTCTAACTGTTGCCTACGTGGATTCCGTGCTTGTTCCTGGATGTGAAAAAGCAGGATTCAAGATCATTGAAAAGGGCATCATTCCGCAGGCGGAATGGTCCAACATCCAAACCTCGTGGGCGAAGCGGCTAAAAGGAAGTCCGAGTAGGTCGTTGATTTACCTAATCGCTCGTGCTCACGTGGGAAACTAGCTAAACCAGTTTCTTGCTGTTCGAGCAATTTCGACCGAGCGAAACGATCCACGAAATTACACCAAATGGCACGAAGTTGTTAGTGTGCGCATTAGAGCGTTCTATGTTCACCCAAAATGGGCACGTAAAGGCATTGGACGTCAGATAATTACTGCCTGTGAAAACGCAGTGCGCGACGCTGGTTTTACGAGAGTCGAATTAGTAGCAACACTTCCGGGTGAGCCTCTGTACGCGGCGATGGGATACACTCGCACTGAACGGATTGCATTGAACACTCCAGGCGGCGAATCTTTGCCGGCGTTTCGCATGGTAAAGGATTTGGCAAAGGGTGCATTATTTATCAGCGAGTAGATCTATGCGCATATCGGTCAACCGCTTAGCATAATTAGGAGATGGAATTAATGAGTTCACCAGAAGCGGCACTACAAACCATGATTCGAAACCTTGAGGATAAGACTGGCAAAACCCTGGCGCAGTGG
The DNA here is from genome assembly GCA_051006135.1 of Pyrinomonadaceae bacterium. GTDB lineage: Bacteria > Acidobacteriota > Blastocatellia > Pyrinomonadales > Pyrinomonadaceae > PSRF01. Next base: position 2,429 of record JBPCIQ010000189.1, read on the forward strand.
ATCAAGATTGCCCAGGCCAGTCAGCTGTCTAAGTCCCGGGAGATTCTAAACTTCCTTAAGACAGACCATGGTCTCACGTATGGCTACGCTAACCTCATTGCACTGAAAACGCTGGAGGTCGTGAGCGGTCCTGCCAGTGGTGACGATCTGGTCGCGGCTCAATACGCGGGAGCCAAGGCGCCAATGCGACCCGTTTATGATGCTCTGATTGCCGGGATCAGTAAGTTTGGCAACGATGTTGAGATAGCGCCGAAGAAAGCCTATGTCAGTCTGCGTCGCAAGAAGCAGTTCGCAATTCTTCAGCCATCAACTGGCAGTCGCCTGGATGTGGGCATTAACCTGAAAGGTACGGCCGCTACAGGGAGGCTGGAACCATCGGGCAGCTTTAATGCCATGGTGAGTCACCGCGTGAGGATCAGCGGTAAGAATGAAGTGGATAAAGAGTTGTTGGGCTGGTTGCGAAAAGCTTACGAGAACGCCTAGCAGTTACTGAAAAAGTGATGACCAGTAATAGAAGCAGCAAAGCGATCCACGAAATCACACCAAGTAACTCGAATTAAGGTCATCCATTTCGTGCGGTTCGTGTGGTTTCGTGGATCGTGTTTTGTTTTTTCAGCAGCCTGCTAGGTCTCAACACTCTGTTTTAGCACACGTGAGGAGTCGAACATGGAAGTCCAACCGGCCCGTGAAGTTTCCAACAATGATCTTTGGCCCAGTCTGCCGCTGGAAGCGTGGCAAGATACCTATGCCACGCTGCATATGTGGACTCAGATCGTTGGCAAACTCCGGCTGACACTTTCGCCGCCGGTAAACCATTGGTGGCACTGCGCTCTTTACGTATCTGCTCGTGGCCTCACAACGCCGCCGATGCCCTATCGTGGTCGGTTATTCGAAATCGAGTTTGATTTTGTCAACCACGAACTTTATATCAGAACAAACGAGAATCAAAGGCGATCTCTGCCGCTGGCTCCACGCCCTGTTGCTGACTTTTTCCGGGAACTAATGGCAACACTGCAATCGCTGGGGATCGAAGCGAGCATCTATACCAAACCCCAGGAAGTTCCTGATCCTATTCCCTTTGAAAAGGACACTAAACACGCCAGCTACGATCCGGAGTATGCCAACAGGCTTTGGCGTATTCTGGCGCAGACCGCAACCACCTTCGAGGATTTCAGAGGGAGGTTCATCGGCAAGTGTAGTCCGGTAAACTTCTACTGGGGAAGTTTCGATTTGGCCGTGACTCGCTTTTCCGGGCGTCGCGCGCCTGAGCGCCCGGGTTTGATCACTCGCGAAGCCTACTCCCACGAATGTATCAGCGCCGGATTTTGGCCGGGCGCTGGTTTTACCGGACCAGCTTTCTATTCCTACACTGCACCCGCGCCTCCGGGTCTGGAAAAGGAAGCGATTAAACCCGGCTTCTATAGTTCGCAGCTCAGCGAGTTTCTGCTGCCGTATGATGACGTTCGCACGGCAGATTCACCTCGCTCTGCCTTGCTTGAGTTTTTGCAGAGTAGCTATGAGGCGGGAGCCAAACTCGCAAACTGGGATCGCCAGGCATTGGAACGCGGCGATTCAAAATAGTAGGGAGTCAAACAGCTATGCAGGATTTTCTAGAAGATTTTCGGCAAACAGTTGAAGCGGCCGCGGACCGTCTCCTGCTCATCTCCGAGGAACAAAGTGAGACGCCCCGCGGCGAGGGAAAATGGTCGGCTAAAGAAATCATTGGCCACCTGATCGATTCCGCCGCTCATAACCACCAGCGTTTCGTTGGCGCTCAGTTTACTGACGATCTTGTTTTTTTGGAATACGAGCAGGAAGAGTGGGTGCGAGTGCAAGGTTACAATCAGGAGCCCTGGCAGCAACTCGTTCAGCTCTGGAAACACTACAATCTGCACCTTCAACACCTGATGTCAGCGATGCCGGAGGAGACCCGCGTGAAAGCGCGGGCGAGGCATAGTCTTGATAAGATTGCCTGGCAGCCAGTTGCCGAGAATCAGTCTGTCACGCTCGACTACTTCATGCGCGACTATGTTGCTCATATGAAGAACCACCTGGGACAGGTTTTGCCAAATTCTGGGCTTTAAACTCCGTTAGGAGTTGCTTATTCTTCCCCTCATTCGAGCAGAGCTATTACCCAACTTGTTAAGGAGAAGTCGTGGCAATGGATTACACATTTGAACAACTAAAACACAAGACCGTCGTTGAGCTTCGCGAAATCTCGAAGGGAATCGAACATGATGCAGTCAAGGGCTACACGCAGATGAATAAGGAGCACTTGCTGCGCGCCCTCGCCGACGCCCTTGGTATCAAGCATGAGCACCACGATGTCGTGGGAGTTGATAAAGCCTCAATCAAATCGCGCATCCGCGAGCTCAAGAAGAAGCGCGAAGAAGCTCTCGCTGCGCACGACCACGCTCAATTAAAGACGGTGCGACGTACGATCCACCGCCTGAAAAGACAGATCCATAAAGCTACTGTGTAGCGCTCATCTCCGGAGCACTTTGATCTGCAGCACCTAAGCATCGCAGTGGTCGGGAGTGACAGGAAGGAGACATCTGATATGACCGACAAGCAAGTGCTCCAAGAACTTGAGGCATTGGGTAATGAACAAACTCGCAAGACCTACCGGCGTCACGGCGTGAGTGGTAAGCAGTACGGAGTAAGCTTCGCCAATCTAGGCAAACTGCAAAAGAAGATTAAGACCGACCACGATCTCGCCGGAAAGCTTTGGGCGTCGGGTGTTCATGACGCGCAAGTCCTTGCCACTATGATTGCCGATCCGACAACGATGACGGCAAAGGAAATTGATACTTGGTCCAAAAGCCTCTCCAACTATGTGCTAACTGATGTGCTGGCCGGACTCGTCAGCAAGACGCCGTTATCTCGTAAGAAGGCCGAGCAGTGGAGTAAATCAAAAGAGGAATGGCTTGGCAGCGCCGGCTGGCAGATTCTCAATTGGCTGGCTGCCAGAGATGCCGAACTGCCTGACGGTTTTTTTCTACCTTACCTTGACACGATCCAGTCAGCCATTCACACGCGCAGGAACCGAGTACGCTACGCCATGAACGGCGCCCTCATCTCAATTGGCGCTCGCAACGGTAGTTTACGGAAGAAAGCCCTGGCCGTTGCCGCGAAGATTGGCAAAGTCGAAGTTGACCATGGCGACACTGGTTGCAAGACGCCGGATGCCGCTAATTACATACGCAAAATCGTCGAGCGGAAAGAGCAATCGCAGTCGAAGGCTGCCAAAGCCTAAATCCTTCAACAGTTCAGATTCAAGACCAAAACCCAAGGCCAAAAACCGTTTTAATATCGCCATTGACTTTCATTTCAAACTGGCATAGAAAGTCCGGCAGCGTAATTTCGCTTTCCTGAAATATCACAACAAGTGAGGTAGTTTTATGAAGCAGGCTATCAGCATTAACGTGAATGGTGTCGAAAACCAACACGAGGTCGAGCCGCGTCTGCTCCTGGTCCACTATCTACGCGACACTCTGGGCCTTACCGGTACCCATATTGGCTGTGAAACTTCGCTTTGTGGCGCATGCACCGTTTTTGGCGACGGTCAGGCTATAAAGTCGTGCACGATGTTTGCGGTCCAGGCAGATCAGTCGAGAATCACGACAATCGAAGGTTTAGCTAAGAACGGAGATTTGCATCCTGTGCAGGAAGGATTTTGGGAGCGCCATGGTTTGCAATGTGGCTATTGCACGCCCGGCATGATCATCGCCGGAGCGCAACTCCTCGAGCGCAATCCTAAACCTACACAGCACGAGATCCGCCAGGGTCTCGACGGTAATCTCTGCCGTTGCACCGGCTACCAACATATTGTAGAGGCTGTGGAATACGCTGCAAAGAAAGCGGCTGGTTAGATCTTGGTTTTTGGCCTTAGGCCTTAGGTTTTGGTCTTGGCACAAGTCGATTAGCTCCACTCCGCACGCTGAAAAATCAAAGACCCAAGGCCCAAGACCAAAGACCCAACTTCTCGGAGGTTTTGCATGGCTAACAAATACGTCGGACAACGCGTAAAGCGCACGGAAGATCCCCGGCTCATCAAGGGTCTCGCTCACTACGTCGATGATATCAAGCTGCCTGATACCCTTCATGTGTCCTTCGTCCGTTCGGTCTATGCTCACGCCCGAATTAATGGCATCGATACAAGCGAAGCATTGAAAGCTCCGGGCGTGGTCGCCGTCTATACCGGCAAAGATATTGCCGAGAAGATAGGACCAGTACCCTGCGCCAGCGCCCTTCCCGGGCTGAAGGTTCCAGATTATCGCGTCCTTGCCCAGGACAAGGTTTACTTCGTCGGACATCCAATTGCCGCCGTGGTGGCGACTGATCGTTACACAGCCCGTGATGCCATTGATCTTGTGATGGTCGATTACGAAGATCTTCCTGCGGTGGTTGATGTAGAAGAAGCGGCCAGGGGCGGCCCGTTGATCTACGAAAACTTTGGCGACAACATCGCTTACAAACTGACCGCAGGTGAAGGCGACATCGAAGCTGCATTGAAATCCGCTGACCGCGTTATCAAACAGCGCATCGTTCATCAGAGGCTCGCGCCAATTGCCATGGAGGGGAGGGGAGTGCTTGCGCGCTATTTCCCCGGCGAAGGCGACTTGACCGTTTGGTCGTCCACCCAGATTCCTCACCTGCTAAGAACGCAGTTGGCTTTGATGATTGGAATCGCCGAAAACAAACTGCGAGTGATCACTCCGGAAGTGGGTGGCGGCTTCGGTTCTAAACTGAATGTTTACGCGGAAGAGGCTTTGCTGGGATGGATTGCAGTGCAACTAGCCAAGCCTGTGAAATGGATCGAGACTCGCCGGGAAAATATGCAGGCGACGATTCACGGCCGCGGCCAGGTGGGTTACATCGAAGTCGGATTTAAGAATGATGGAAGTCTGACCGGTCTGCGTTACGACGTGTTCGCTGACCTCGGCGCCTACCATCAGTTGCTCACTCCTGCAATTCCCACTTTGACTGGCTTAATGCTGTCCGGCGCCTACCGGATTCCTGCGATTCAGATCAATGTCACCGGTTGCTTTACCAACAAGATGGCCACGGATGCGTACCGGGGCGCCGGTCGCCCGGAAGCTACTTACGTTGTCGAGCGTGCAATGGATCTGGTTGCATTGGAGTTGGGAATCGATGCGGCAGAAGTCAGACGACGAAACTTCCCCGCTCCGGCCGATTTTCCCTTTCACACGGCGACTGGTCTTGATTACGACAGTGGCGACTACGAAACCGCGCTCAATAAAGCCCAGCAAATGATCGGTTATGCAGAGCTGCGCGAGGAGCAAAAGAAGGCACGCGCTGAAGGTAGGCTGATAGGAATCGGTCTCTCGACTTACGTCGAGATCTGCGCCCTTGGTCCATCTAATGCGATGCCCGCCGGCGGCTGGGAGAGTGCAACTGTAAGGATTGAGCCCACGGGTAAAGTTACTGTCCTGACTGGCGCATCGCCCCATGGGCAGGGACAGGAAACGTCCTTCGCTCAGATTGCCGCGGACGAGCTAGGCGTCGACTTGAACGACGTTGCTGTGATCCATGGTGACACGGGGGTTGTGCAGTACGGTATCGGCACGTTTGGCAGCCGTGCGACTGCTGTGGGCGGCACGGCGATGCTGATTGCAATTCAGAAGTTAAAAGAGAAAGCCCACAAGATCGCAGCGCATATGCTCAAGGCCGATGCCTCCGCTCTTGCATTTGAAGAAGGGCGATATTCTTTGCAGGCAGCCAAAGCCGCGGCGACCACAGGAACCTCCGAACCGGTGGTGCCCGTCGGTGAGGCGCCAGGGGGAGCGTTGCCCGAACCCCAGACGCAAGGCAAGTCAAGCCTTACGATTCAGGACGTGGCGCTGGCTGCCCATATCGCAAGAGATCTGCCGCCGGACACTGAACCAGGTCTTTCCGCAACCCACTTCTATGAGCCAAAGAATTTTACTTTTCCTTTCGGCACTCACATTGTTGCCGTTGAGATCGATCGCGAGACCGGCGATCTCAAGTTCCTTCGCTATGTTGCGGTGGACGATTGTGGCAAGGTCATCAACCCGATGTTGGTTGACGGGCAGATACAAGGCGGTATCGTGCAATCGATTGGCCAAGCGCTTTATGAGGAGGTCGTTTACGACGAGCAGGGCCAGCTCGTTACGGGAACGCTGATGGACTATGCCGTACCGAGAGCAGCTCACATTCCCTGGCTTGAGCTCGAGCGAACTGAGACGCCTTCGCCGGTAAACCCCCTAGGCGTGAAAGGCGTCGGTGAAGCCGGCACGATCGGAGCAACGCCCGCAATTGTAGGCGCGATAGTCGATGCGCTCGCGCCTTTTGGCGTGAAGCATCTGGATATGCCAGTGAAGCCTGAGAATATCTGGCGAATAATCAGTAGGTGAGATAAAGAAGGCTGTGAACAAAATCGCAGCGACGTGATCACACAATACAGAACCGTTTGCGGTAGCCAATGGATCCCAGCACTCAATTACATATGAAACGCTTTGCCGCGCAAGTTTATGATGGAGAATGAACGGACTTGAGTGCTCGCATCCATTGGCTACTGCAAACGGTTCTGTAGTTAGTGATGATCCTTAGCCATTACGTGGAGGCAAAAGATGATCCCCGCACAGTTTGATTATCAAGCTCCAAGGACACTCGATGAAGCAATAGGCTTGCTTGCGCAGAATCCCGATGAAGCAAAGATACTTGCCGGCGGTCACAGCCTGATACCGGCGATGAAGTTGCGGCTGGCGCAACCTGCGTTGCTCGTCGACCTTGGGCGCATCAAGGACCTTGCGTACATTCGCGAGGAAGGCGGCCGGATCTCGATCGGCGCGATGACGACCCACTATCAAATCGAGTCTTCCGATCTACTGAAGCAAAACTGCCCATTGCTGCCAGAGTGTGCCTCTCATATCGGGGATGTGCAGGTACGCAATAAGGGAACCATAGGCGGCAGTCTTGCGCATTCTGACCCTGCCGGCGATTGGCCGGCTGCGATCCTGGCACTCGGTGCTGAAATTGTAGCGCAAGGAAAGACTGGTGACAGAGTCATCCATGCGGAGGAGTTCTTCGTCGACCTCCTCACAACCGCCTTACAGCCGGGTGAGATACTGCGCGAGATTCGTATCGGCAAACCTCAGGGGCGATATGGTCACGCTTATCAAAAGGTTCGCCATCCTGCTTCGGGCTTCGCCGTTGTCGGTGTGGCCGCGAGTCTTAGCCTTACCGCCAATGGCTCGTGTGAATCGTGCGGCATCGGCATCACAGGCGTTGCCTCGAAGGCTTACCGAGCGCGAGGTGTTGAATCCGCTCTCGCCGGTAAACAACTTGACGAACAAACAGTTGCCGCCGCCGCGTCCCACGCTTCCGACGGTGTTGACGCAAATTCAGATCTTTACGCCTCGGAAGAGTACCGCAGGCACTTAGCTACGATTTACACGCGTCGCGCAATCAACACGGCATTGTCCAAAGCCAACTAAAAAGTTACGCGTTCCGAGTTCCGAGTTTCGAGTTACCCTTCCAAGCGTGAAGTCAAGGAGGCGCAAAGTACACTCGGAAATCGAAACTTCCTTTACAACTCGGAACTTGGAACTCGAAACTCGAAACTCGAAACTTCCCCCCATGAAACTCGAAGGTACGCATCAACTCCAAGCCCCACGGGAGC
>JBPCIQ010000190.1:0-7208 GCA_051006135.1 Pyrinomonadaceae bacterium
GCATCCGGTCGCTACCGCTCGCGGTTCTGTAACGTGGTGGCGTCTCCACCGCACAAGGCGGCGGCATCTCCAAAACGTGGGGCACCTCTTAGTCGCAGCCAACGTGAATCTCCACCGGACAAGCCGGAGGCATCATTCGACTTTTCACACAGTCTCTACCGCGTGGTGGCACTAACCTCATGAGACCGCGGCATGAGTCGCAGGGCTCACTTGGGCAACGGCTCAAGTGACGGTTGTTGGGCCCATGTAGTAGACTAGTTTTGTAGCATTACACAGAACCTACCATCGGCCTTCGAGGGAATCTGGGAACTAGATACAGACTGATACGTGTAATGAACGCAAGGAGATTCTATGACGTCTAATCATAAACATAGTCGAAGTGATCGGGGCTTTTCGCTCATCGAGCTAATGATCGTGATTGCCATTATCGGGATTTTGATCGCTGTCGGCGTAACCGGTTGGAAAGCGGCCGTTAGGTCCGCCAACGAAGCAGCGGCAGTCAAGACTCTGAGGACCGTCGCTGAACAGCAGATGCTCTATTACAATTCGCATCAGCGCAGCAGCTTCGGTAACTTCGAAGAGATGCTAAAGGAAGGCTTACTTGACACTCGCTTTGAAGGCACGACACCCGTTGTAGACGGCTACGTTTACACTATGAGAGTGATCCCGAAATCAACAACACAGCAGGCTGGTTGGGCACTCAATGCCGATCCTCAGGTCACCGGGGGAGTCGGTGCGACGGGGAAGAACCACTTTTACCTGGATTCAGATTCAAATACGATTCATGTGAACGATTCACAGCCCGCCACAGTTGCGGATCCGCCGATCGGGAAATAGGATTACGTCACAAGTAAGGTACTCACTTACTGATCAAATTCGCCGGGCTTCGCGCAGCGTAGCATCAAACATAGGTAAAGGTTACAGAAAGAGGCGTTATCCGAAGATGTTTGTGAGCAAGATGGCGGATGCAGATGGCGAGGCAGCAGAAACTCAAGTTTGGCTGGATTTTGCGAACGCTTGTGGCTACCTTCCCGAGAAGCGCCAGATGGAGCTCAGGAACGGTTATGAAGAAGTCGGCCGAATGCTAGGTAGCATGATCGCTCATCCGGAGAGATTCAGCACCTAATGTAACCAGCCATCTGGTCTCCTGCCGTCTGCCTTCTGTCGTCTGCCTTAGCTGGCCGCGTGCTCGCTGCTAACCGCAGCTCCAATGAGAGCCGTTTCATCAGTCGTTGGCACCACTTCAAACGTACTTCCTTGTAGCGGACTCATCTTAACCATGTCCTGCACATACTGATCCAGCAGGCCAAGCTGGACAAACTTTGCATTTGGACCGGAGATGTAGAATCCGCCGGGGCCATCCATGTGGATGTTCGTCGCAGTTGCCGCCGCCAGTGCGCGGTGCCAGAGCTTCACAAAATCGCTGCAACGCTGATCACCCGCATCTGCTTCTGCAAAAACCTCTTCAGGTTCCAGATCCAGAAAGCGACGTCGCATTGCGTGATGGCCGATCAGGCCTTCGAGATGACCGATTCCGCCACAGCCACACAGGTTCTCTTTCGGATCGAGCGTGACAACAGAGTGTCCGGCTTCAGTGAAGCTGTTTGACTGGGGATAGCGTCCTAGTCCGATGCCGATCCCGAGAAACCAGACGCGCACAAGCCGGTCGAGTTCTCCGCGTGTGGCCGCCACTCCCGCTGCAAGGGCGGCGGCGTCGTTAAGAACATGAACCGGAGCCGATATGCCTTTTCGCTTCAGGAGGGCGGTTAATAACTCACTGAGTTTCAGTCCCTTAGTCTGCTTCAAGTTGGGAGATTCTTCGATCAAGCCCTTGCGACTGATGCCGGGAAAACCCACGCCGATAGCCTGGACCGACTGACCCTGCACTGCTAACTCAATCTCGTGGGCAATGCGCTGCACAATTTCCTCGGCAGGCATGCCTTCCAGCGCGTCAGAAACAGTTCCTGCTTCCGGAAACTTGCGAACAGGTCCGACGATCTGATGACTCTCAACCAGGCTGACGGCAATGTGTTCAGTTACGAGTGCGCCGATCGTTAGTCCCATAAAAACCTCAAGCTCTCACTCAGCGGTTGAGAGTCCACGCTCCTGACTCCCGACTGGTTTGATTCGAAGCTAAAACCTCGCGAGCTTATTCAGGCCGTTGAACGCTGCGGCTTTGTAACATTCTGCAAGTGTTGGATAGTTAAACACAGTATTGACGAAGTAATCTATGGTCCCTTTCAAGATCATGACAGCCTGGCCGATGTGAAGAATCTCGGTTGCGCCTTCACCGATAATGTGCACCCCTAAGAGTTCTTACGTCTCTCGGTGGAAGATCAACTTCAAGCGCCCGGTTGTGTCCCCACGAATCTGGCCGCGGGCAATTTCGCGATAGAAGGCGACACCTACTTCGTAGGGGACCCCTTCGTCGGTGAGCTGCTCCTCTGTCTTTCCCACAAACGAAATCTCGGGAATCGTGTAGATACCATAAGGATAGTTGGCTGGATCAGATCGTACCGCGGCGCCAAGCGCATTGCCGACGGCCATTCGCCCCTGCTCCATCGAGACTGACGCCAGACTGGGGAAACCGATAACGTCACCGGCCGCGTAGATGTTTGGCTGTTTGGTGCGGTAGTTAAGGTCGACGGCAATGCGGCCGCGGTCGTCCGCCTCAAGACCCGCAGCCGCGAGATTGAGATCATCAACGTTGCCTTGCCGTCCGACTGCGTACAAAAGAACATCACCGGAAATCTTTTTCTTGCTTTCCAGGTTTGCAATCACTGTCCCGTCCGGGCCTTCCTCGACGCTGGCGACCGTTTCGTTGAGCCGCAGCGCGACGCGGTTGTCGCGCAGATGATAGCAGAGTGCTTCAACCATCTCCTGATCGGCAAACTCGAGCAGCCGAGACCGTTTCTCGATCAGAATAACCCGCACGCCAAGCGCCGCAAACATCGACGTGTATTCCACCCCGATGACGCCACCGCCGACAACTATCAGAGTCTTTGGGATCGAAGGCATGTTAAAGATCTGATCGCTATTGAGGATCGTTTGCCCATTGAGAGGAACCAGGGGCGATTCGGACGGCTTGGTACCGGTCGCAATTACAATGGTGTCGGCTTCGTATTCTGATCGGCCACGTGAGTTTTCGACCTCGAGTTGATGCGTATCCAGAAACCGGGCAGTGCCTGAAAGTACATCGATCCCGTTGCGGGAAAGTTGGGCCATAGTCACGTCGATCTCGGTCTTGATCACGTGCTGAACTCGAAATGAAAGGTCGGCGACTGTGATCTTCTCTTTCACGCGGTAGTTCATGCCGTAGATGCTTTGATAGCGATAGCCGGACAGATGCATTACGGCCTCGCGCATCGACTTACTAGGTATTGTTCCTGTATTGATGCTTGCTCCGCCGACAACCTCACGCTTCTCAATCAACGCGACACTTTTGCCGAGTTTTGCCCCTTGAATGGAAGCACGCTGTCCGGCTGGGCCAGAACCGATCACAATGAGGTCATACTTCTGCATTGATGGATGGGTGCAACGATGACGTTAGGTAGTCCTGTTTCGACTGTAAGGTTTTGGCTACGCCAGTTCAGAAAGACGATCCACGAAATGACACTAACATGTGCTTCGTTTCGCTTAGTGTGAAGTTCGTGGATCGCTGTTTTTATTGCGGGACACACCCCGATGATGAGGGTGTAGCCCATCTCCCGTTAAAAATTAATTGAGCAACTGCTCCAATTTCTTACTGTAGTCATCAACGTCCTTTTTCTGGATAACGACCGTCGGAATGAGAATCGTTTTGTTCGCGGGGATGACCGAACGGTCGTCTCTGAGGATCTTGCCCGCTGCCTGAACTGCCTGATAGCCGTATTCGAAAGGCTGCTGCACCACAGTCCCGAAGACTGTCCCTTCCTTGATCGCTGCGAGTGTTTCTTTGTCCTCGTCGAAGCACACGATCTTGACCTTGCCGAGCGCACCCTCCGGTCTTAGTGCTTGTAGAATCGCTGGGCCATTGTAGGACCACAATCCGACCATGCCGGCTATATCAGGATATTTTTTTAACGTTTGATAAGCATTTTCCCTGGCGCGAGATTGGTTGGCATCGTCGGTCATAAGGTCGATAATCTCCACCTTCGAACCTTGCAGCGATTCCTTTAGTCCCTCAAATCGTTCCTGTGCATTCACTGCCTCGCGCCTGCCGACAAAGACCATGATCTTCCCACCCTGCGGCAAGGCTTTCTTGACGAGTTCCCCTGCCTGGCGTCCAGCGGCGCGATTGTCAGCGCCGAGGTAGAGCGCGCGGTCGGTATCCGGTGCGTCACTGTCATGAGTGATCACTAAAGCTCTCTTTGCTGCCTCGTTAATGACCGACTTCTGACCAACGGGATCGACCAGACTGATTGCAAGGGCATCAGCTTCATCTATATTCAGCGAGTCTCGAATCAACCGATTCTGCTCGTCCTTCGTTCCGGTATTTGTGGTTTTGAAGGCGACTTTCACATCAGCGAGCTCGGAGTCCGCCTTCTCACATCCTTTACGCGCAATCTTCCAGAAGTCGGAGGTGGTATTGGTAATGAAGGCCACCGTTTTTACCGCCTTGGCAGTTTTGGGTGCAGTGGTAGAGTCGCAACTAATAACAGATATTGCGAAGCTAAGGGCCAGCACGCAAATAAACGTATGTTGAGTTGATCTTTTCATGGCTAGAGTCTCCTGTGAAAGAACTAGACACCGCTGGTCACTGTTGTCCAGATGCGCGGATTGTCCGGGCGCCCATATGGTCGTCTCCCCGGGCATGGGACTAGCGTAATAGTTGAATACCGGTTCTCTGGTCTACTCGGCATGCCCTTCTGATTACAGGAAAAGTATATCAGGAGTCTTCGCGCCGTTGTGGGTCATATGCCTGGTTAGCAGCAAGCGAACTTATATGCTTCAAAGCGCCAGCTGTCAACGAAGCACAGGCGAAGGAGACACCGGTTTTGTTGGACAAGCATTTGCTGCTAGTAAGGCGCCACTCTGGAGGTATGAGTAGCCCGAGTGAGAGTTCCAAAGAAAACAAGCTCGGGTGATATTTGGTAGTGTTATTTAAAGGAGTAGATCCGGGGTAATCAGGTTGCATTTTGAATTTGACGTAATGAAAGTCGGAGAGGAATACAGGCAGCCGGACACCATTCCCGCAAGGTTCAGATTCACAACTGATTTACGATCCTCACTCGCGTCGAAGCAGGTTAAGAAGGTGGGAAAACGCCGGCTCATCTGAGAAGACCCTGCGTGTCCTATCAAGGTTCGAGTGCGGTCATGCAGGCCGGCTAAAGTGCTGAAGTTGGGCCCCGGATTGCGGCACTATGGAGACTATGATGAGAAAACGAATGCTGCTTAGTTTCATGCTCTTACTGTCCTTGCTTCCTTCAGTGAGGAGCCAGGAGCAGGTGAAGCAAGATGAGGTCGTGCGTATTACAACCAATCTTGTGCAAGTTGATGTGGTAGTTACGAATAAGACAGGTCAACAGGTTACCAATCTTCGGCCGGAAGATTTTGAAATCTCAGAAGACAGAAAGCAGAAGCAGATCATACACTTCTCGTACATCGTGACTGACGGGCGGCCGACTAATAAGGAGACCGCGACTCCACCAGCCTCTTCCTCGATGACCCACGTTCCGGTAACGCCAGCGAGTCTTAGCTTTGGACAGATGCGGCGCACAATTGCCGTCGTGGTTGATGACTTGGGACTCTCCGCTGAAAGCATTGCCTCAGTCAAGGAGGCATTAAGGAAATTCGTCACTTAGCAAATGCAAGCGAATGATCACGTCGCTATCATTCGTACCAGTCGAGGCTTCGGTGCTTTGCAGCAGTTCACCTCTGACAAGCGCCAACTAATGGCCGCGGTCGAGCGTCTCCGGTGGTTCCCCGCCGGGCGCGGCGGTCTAAGCCCATTTGCGCCGGTGGACACCAGCAAGCAGAGGATGCGACGCAGGGAGCCCAGGTTATCAATGAAATGGAGGAGGTGCGTGCGGCTAAATACGCAGTGGGGACTATCGGTACGCTGGGTTTTGTGGTGCGCGGCCTCACTGAACTGCCAGGCCGCAAAGCGATCGTGTTGGTGGCAGAGTCTTTCAAGCTGTTTACGACCCAGGGACGGAACGTCCGATTAATTGATAGTTTGAAGAAGGTCACTGATGAAGCCAATCTGGCCTCAACTGTCATCTACACAATAGACGCCAGCGGTTTGAATCCGCTGAGTCTAACAGCGGAAGATCGAGTTTCCGGCCCCGGGTATACTTTTGATCCCAGGGCTGTTCAAGACGGAGGATTCGGTTTGGCGCCGACTCGAAATCGGAGCACACCCCGTAGAAACGATGTGGCTCCCACAGCAGCTTCTATCGCTCAAGAGGAGGGAGGCTCGTCCGCCGCCTTTAAAAGGCTCGATGCACTGATGGCTCAACGCGATAATCAAAATGTACAAACGCAGAGCGTTCTTTCTTACCTGGCCCAACGAACCGGTGGTCTCTTTACCGCCAATACGAATAATTTAAGCCTCGGCACGCAAAGTATGCTGGAGGATCAGCAAGGCTACTATCTGCTCGCCTACCGTCCGGACGAATCAATCATTGATCCAACCACTGGTCGCAGGCGTTATCACGAGCTAACTGTGAAGGTAAAACGCCCGGGCTTGCGAGTTCGTTCGCGCGCCGGTTACTACGGAGTATCGTCGGAGGTGGCGGGAACTCAAAAGCGGACAAGTGCCCAACAATTAGCTGCCGCGCTGATTTCGCCGTTTGGCGCAGGGGGCGTGGGTCTGCGCGTCACCCCGCTTTTCTTCAATGATCAAAAAGCAGGATCTTATGTGCGTGCGCTGCTTCACATCAATGCTAGTGACCTGACTTTTAAGGAGCAACCAGACGCATCACGCAATACCCTTTTGGATGTCGTGGCCGTTAACTTCGGCGAAGCGGGACAAGTTGTAGACCAATTTACCGGACACTCAAGACCTGGTTGTTAGTGGAGATGCCTACCAGGATCTACTTCAAAATGGTTTGAGCTTCGTTCTCAATGTTCCGGTTAAGCAGCCCGGAGCTTATCAGTTACGCGTTGCCGTGCGCGACGTCTCCTCAGAGCGAATCGGGTCTGCGGGCCAGTTCATTGAAATCCCGGATCTGAAGAAAACCAGACTTGCCTTGTCGGGGCTCGTAATCAGCAGCATCAATCAGACC
>JBPCIQ010000191.1:0-13177 GCA_051006135.1 Pyrinomonadaceae bacterium
AATGCCACGCACTACTGCATTTCGCTACAAGGGAAAGCAAGTGGATCCGCAAAAAGTGGGACGAGATCTGAGCGTCGATGCAGTCCTCACTGGAAGGGTTATTCAGCAGGGCGAAAATCTGATCATCATGCCTGGTTAGAGAAAGGCGTGGAGCAGCGAGACCCAAAAATGCTTTTTCTGAAAAGCGGAGCGCAATGGAAGAATTTGCGCTCAGACCCGCGCTTTCAGAATCTGCTGCGGCGGGTGGGATTTACGCCGTAACAGACTAGTCTCCATCGACAGTAGCTGAGAATTGTTCGTTGCAACGAATTCTTCCAAGCCCATCACTTGATCCAAACGGGGTTGTTACGGTTTTAGACAGCAGGTCCGAAAGAATTAAATGGACTGACCGGAGATTTGAATTCAGCTTTCCTCCCGGTGTGTATCCTGAGATGATCGAACGGCTGCGCGGCACGCCTGCCCGTCTTGAGGAGCACATCCGGGCTTTGCCTCCGGCTGTGTTGACGCACAGGGATGGCGAAAGATGATCGATTCAAGAGAACGCGGGTCATCTACTCGATCTGGAGTCGCTCGTGAGACAACGACTTGATGAATACATTTCGAGTGCCGGTGAGCTACACGCCGCAGACATGTCAAATCATATATGATATTTTTCCAGGCTGAACACGACGACTATCACCTGGCACGGATTCATGAGGGTCCGGCTGTTTGGAAGGTAGCGAATCCTTGATCTGAAAGAGGAACTTCGGCATGCTGAACAGAATCCTGATCGCAATAATCATTTTCAGCACCTTGACGATAAGCGCCATGGCCCAGCAATCTCTCGACGCAACGACTAACGGAAAGATTAACGGAATGATTGACCGCGAGATTAACGCGCTTGTCGAAACCTACAGATTGCTACACGCCGCCCCCGAGCTCTCACACTACGAACAGAAGACGTCCGCATTGTTCGCAGCTCAACTCCGCGCTCTTGGATACACCGTGACTGAACGCGTGGGCAAGTTTGAGCGGCCGGAGTGGGTTGGCTATGGCGTTGTTGCGGTGATGAAGAATGGCGAAGGTCCAACTGTCCTGGTGCGGACGGACCTCGATGGCTTACCCGTCGAAGAAAAGACCGGTCTTCCTTATGCGAGCAAACAGAAGACAAAGAATGATGCCGGACTGGATGTTGGTGTGATGCACGCCTGCGGACACGACATTCACATGACCTCCTTGCTCGGTACCGCGAAGATGTTGTCGCAGTTGAAGGATCAGTGGCGCGGAACTCTGGTTATTATCGGCCAGCCGGCAGAGGAGACAATTGACGGCGCCAGGGCCATGTTGAAAGACGGACTCTATGACAGGTTTCCCAGGCCTGACTTCGCGATCGCCCTTCACGATAGTCCGGATTATGCGGCCGGAACAGTGGCTTACACGCCCGGCTTTTCGCTCGCCAGTTCAACGAATGTGGACATCAAGATTCGTGGTGTCGGTGGTCATGGTTCAAGACCCGAATCAGCCAAAGATCCCGTCGTCCTGGCATCGCAAGTCGTTCTGGCACTTCAAACGATTGTCAGTCGCGAGAATTCCCCGCTGGATCCCGCGGTAATAAGCGTCGGCTCCATTCACGGCGGCACGAGATACAACATCATCCCTGACGAAGTAAATCTCCAGTTAACCGTGCGGGCATATAAAGAGGAGGTGCGGCAGAAGCTTCTCGCCGCGATCGAGCGAGTCACCAAAGGCATTGCTATCGCCGCTGGAATTCCTAACGAGCGCGCCCCGATCGTAAAGATCAGTGAGACTGAAGTTACTACTGCAACCTATAACGACCCCGTGTTGACAGAGAGGTTGGCTGCGGTTTTTGTGAAGGCACTGGGCCAGGACAACGTCGTCAAGGCATCTCCCGTTATGGGTAGCGAAGACTTTGGCTACTTTAGTTTGGACCACAAGATTCCGTCGATGATGTTCTGGTTGGGGGCAGTCGATCCTTTGCGGATCAAACAGAGCAAGGAAGGCGGGCCGGCGCTTCCCTCGCTTCACTCGCCACTCTTTGCTCCTCTGCCGGAACCAACCTTGCGCACGGGAGTCAAAGCCATGACCGCAGCAGTGCTTGATCTGATGAAGAAGTGAGGTACTGATGTTACACATTCATAATGGCGACTCTTCGGCGGAGACTCTAAAGCAATCCGCACTTCCCGGCGAGCACTTCGCTTTTCGAGAGGCACTAATCGAAGGTCCGACGCCGGCAGGTGTTGAGGGCGAGGAATGGCGCAGGGTGCGCGCGGATCACCTGGCGGAATTCTACGATGTTGATTTGAGCAAAGCTGAACGTGAGCTTCTCGCGCAGGAGGAAAAGCTCAGCAGCTTCCTTGAGCACGACGAAGTTATTCTTTGGTTTGAACACGATCTCTTCTGCCAAACCAACCTGCTCTATCTCCTCAACTGGTTTGCCGGGCGCAATCTCGGACAAACGAAACTTAGTCTGATCTGCATCGATCAGTTTCCTGGCCTGCCAAACTTTCATGGACTCGGCGAGCTGAACGTTGAGCAAATGGCTTCGCTCTTCGATGGTCGTCACGAAGTGTCGGCTAAAGAAAAGAAGCTGGCCAGCGAGGCCTGGCGGGCCTATTGCTCACCTGATCCCACTGCTATCGAAAAGCTACTTACAGCTGACACCTCGGTGATGCCTTTCCTGAAGCCGGCTCTTCAACTTCATCTGGAGCGGTTTCCTTTCGTACGCAATGGCCTTGGCCGCATACAGAACAGAGGGCTGGAATTCATTCAGTCAGGATCACACAAATTCATCGACTTGTTCCCTCGCTTCGGCGACGCCGAACCCGTTTACGGACTGGGCGATGCCCAGTTCTGGATCTCGTTGAGACGGATGAGCGAGGCACGTGAGCCTCTTTTGCGAATTAGAAATGGCAGCGGAGCGGATTACAAACCCCCGCCGGAGAGAATCCACCAAACTGCTTTCGAGCTCACGCAGGCCGGTGCAGCCGTGCTGACTGGCGAGGCAGATTTCATTGAGCTAAACGGAATTGACCAATGGTTGGGCGGCGTGCATCTTGTAGGGAGAAGCGACCTGTGGCGGTGGGACGATCAAAACCGCAGGCTCTGTCAGGTCTAGCAGGCTGCCGAAAAAACAAAACACGATCCACGAAACCAACACGAAACAGCACGAAATGGATGCCTTACTTCGAGTTATTTCGTGTGATTTCGTGGATCGCTTTCCTGCTTTTATTGCTGGTCATCACCTTTTCAACAACCTGCTAGGTTCGATACGGTTAGGATTGACGAAATTTTCCATTTGTCATTTTCAGTTTTTCATTTCCCATTCACCGTTTACCAATAATGGACATTGAATTCGTACGCAAGTTTTGTCTTTCGCTGCCGTATGTCACTGAAGATGTGCAATGGGAGAGCGATCTACTTTTCCGCATTGGCAATAAAATGTTTGCCGTGGTCGCGCTTGATTCTGCTTCGGACCATCGCATGTCTTTCAAGTGCACGCCCGAAGTGTTTGCTGAGTTGACGGAACGAGAGGGAATCGTTCCCGCGCGTTATGTTGCTCGTTATCACTGGGTCGCGCTCGAAAGATTTGACGCCATCTCCGAGCGCGAATTGAAGCCATTGCTGAAGAATGCTTACGAACTGGTGCGTGACAAATTGCCGAAGAGGATAAAGGAAGGGCTCACCTCAAATATCCCAAGGCCGGCAAAGAAAACGGCAAAGGCCACGCCTGTGCCAAATCGTCGAAAAGAGCGCCGCTAGGTGCGTTGTGGTTATGCACTACGATGCTTCGTTAATGATTGCCACTCAATATAGGCAGCAACAATTCAATAAGACTCAGGCGTAGCTACTTCATCTTCGTAATAATCGCGTCCGCAAACTCAGCCGTCTTTGCCGTACCGCCAATGTCCCGTGTGCGGACTTTGCCTTCCGCGAAGACCTGCAACATCGCCTGCTCAATTTTCGCGGCCGCTTCACGTTCGTCAAGGTAACGCAGCATTAGAATGCCTGACTGCAAGAGCGCCGTTGGATTCGCTACTCCCTGACCCGCGATATCGGGCGCCGAGCCATGCACCGATTCAAACACCGCTCCCAGTTCCCCAATGTTGGCGCCAGGAACAAGACCTAAACCACCCACTAACCCCGCGCAAAGGTCTGACACGATGTCGCCGTAAAGATTTTCCAGCAGCATCACGTCAAACTGCTCAGGCCGCATTACAAGCTGCATGCAGGCGTTATCGATGATCTTGTCATCTGCTTCCACCTCCGGAAAATCCTTTGCCACATTGCGAAAGCAATCCAGAAACAGTCCATCGGACAACTTCATGATGTTTGCTTTGTGAATTGCGGTGACCTTCTTTCGTCCCTCGCGCCGCGAATACTCGAAAGCAAACTTAGCAATCCGCGTTGAAGCTTTCTCTGTGATGATCTTGATACTCTCAACTACGCCGGGCACAACGACGTGTTCAATGCCTGAGTAGAGACTCTCCGTATTTTCACGAACGATGACCAGGTCAAGTTCCGGGTAGCGGCAGGGAACGTTGGGCAGCGCGCGTACGGGCCGCAAGTTGGCATAAAGATCGAGGGTCTTGCGCAAACCTACGTTAACCGATGCGAAACCTTTGCCGACCGGAGTCGTGACAGGGCCTTTAAGCGCGACCTTGTTTCGCTTGATTGACTCAAGCAATTCCGTTGGCATCGTATTGCCGAATTTTTCCAGGGCCTGCGCGCCCGCATAATGCGTCTCCCAGGTAACATCGACGCCGGAGGCTTCGATAATGCGAACGACATTTGACGCCACTTCAGGCCCAATCCCATCGCCCGGAATCAGTGTGATAGTATGTTTCATAAGTAGTAGTCAGTGGTCAGTTGTCAGTGATCAAACCAGTCTCCCGCCCCAATTGTTATCAAAAATTCGACAACTCAGTTCTCGAACAGAATAAAGCTACAACTGACAACTGACAACTGACCACGAACAACTGACTAAACAAATGATTCGAGCAAACGAGACAGCGGACGTCATTGTTGTTGGTGGCGGCGTAATCGGCTTATCGGTCGCGCGCGCGCTCGCTGGCAGGCGGATCGCGAGCGTGATGCTAATAGAGCGTGGCGGCCTGGGAGCAGAAGCATCATTCGCGGCGGCAGGAATGCTTGCACCTCAGGCCGAAGCTGATCGAGCAGACGATTTTTTCCATCTCGCTTGCCAGAGCAGAGGGATGTATTCCGCTTTCGGTGCGGCCCTGAAAGAAGAAACTGGGACAGACATCGAACTCGACACCACCGGCACAATCTACCTTGCGTTTAATGAGCACGATCTGCAAGAGATTGAGCAACGTTATGAATGGCAAACCCGCGCGGGTTTGCCGGTGGAAAAATTAAGCGGTAAGGAAGTGGCTGCGCTTGAGCCGTGCATCGCGGAGAATGTTCGCGCCGCTTTGAAATTTCCTCTCGATGGGCAGGTCGAGAATCGCCGTTTGCTGGTCGCTCTGGCTACGGCAAATGAAAGGGTGGGGGTCCGCGTGGTCACGGGCACGACTGTAGAGTCACTACGAATCGAAAAGGATAGCATTACAGGGGTGGAAACATCGCGCGGTTTCGTGACCACTGAGAAAGTGGTGATCGCAGCCGGCGTGTGGACCAATTTCATCAAAGCCCAAGGCACCCGGAACTTAAGCATCCAACCCGTGCGCGGCCAGATGGTCTGCTTCGAAACCAATCCACGTATTGCGCAACATGTGATTTACAGTCCTCGCGGCTATATCGTGCCTCGTCGCGATGGCCGCCTGCTTGCCGGGTCCACCACGGAACAAGCGGGCTTTGACAAACGGGTCACTGCTTCTGGTGTCCACTCGATTCTGTCTCATGCTCTTGAAATCTCGCCGCGAATCGCGAGTCTACCTTTGATCGATTCGTGGGCAGGTCTGCGACCGCGGGCTGGGGATAATTTGCCTGTGCTTGGTCCGGCGGCAGGAATTGACGGGCTGTTTTTTGCTACTGGACACTATCGCAACGGAATCTTACTTGCTCCAGTAACCGGCGAGTTGATTGCCGGCCTGATAGTGGATAATGTTGTTTCGCCCTGGTTCGAAAGTTTTGCTCCGGATCGTTTCGATCCTGTAGGCGTCCATTGATGGGTTAGGATTATCATGAACAGCTTCAAGCGGAACTCTTCATCGTTGTTGTTTGCCTGCCTCCTGCTCGCTGCAACGTCTGGCTTTGCCCAAAACGGGTCAAAGGATCAGCCAGGCAAAAATCAACCAGGCAAAAATCAACCAGGCAAAGAGCAGCCAGACGTTACCCCAGATGCGCGACCTGCCCAGGTGTTATACGAGGAAGCTAACAGTTATCTCGATAAGAAGTATGCGGAATTCAACAAGGATAGGCGTTCATACGATCCGAAGCTTGAGGCTAACACCAGGCAGGAGCAGAAAGATCTTGCCACCCGCAACGCCGTAACGCTTGAAGCGCGAAATGCGCGAAATGCTCCGGACAAGACCGACCTTTATTATCTGGGAATGCTTCACCACCTTTCCGGGAATTCTGATTCCGCTCTCAGTGTGATGCGGCGCTTTCTGGACCTCGATTCAACCGGCGAGCGTGCACAAATTGCCCGCGCCGTCGTTGTCTTGCACGCGACCAGGAAAAATCTTGTTCCCGAGGCTGAAAGCGCCGTAGAGGCTTACACGAAGAGCCAGCCTCAAAGCCTTGATGAGTTGTTCGGCATGGAAACGCTGATCACTGAGGCGCTGTACAAAGCTAAAGACTTCGAGCTCATGGCCGGCCACGCGAAAAAAATGGTAAGCGTTGCCATGATCGCTACCGAGTCAAAGACATTCATAGGATTCAGACGCGATGAAAGACTGTTGAAGGCTGCAGCATTTCTTGCCGAAGCGTATACCAGGTTGAATAAGAAAGAGGCCGCCATCGCCACGATAGAAGACTTACTGAAAGTTTCGGTCGCCCTGCCATCCGCTAATCTTTACAAGCTGGCGCGGATCCGGCTGGCCGGGCTTGATCCCTCGGCAGATTTGCTGAAAGCGCTCGGAAAACCAGGGAACACTAAAAGCGCGGAGTTGCCTGAGATTTCGGGAACAGAGTGGATCGACCAGTCGCCCATCAAACTTTCAGATCTGCGCGGGAAAGTTGTTCTGCTGGATTTTTGGGCGCCATGGTGTGGCCCTTGTCGCTACACGTTTCCCAAACTTCAGAAGTGGCACGAGAGCTACAAGGACAAAGGTCTGGTGATACTCGGAATGACGAAGTACTACGGACACGCGGACGGTCGGACACTGACTCCCGCAGAGGAACTTACTTACTTGCGCGACTTTAAGAAGAAGTACAGGCTCCCTTATGGATTTGTCGTGGCAGACTCCGGGGTGAACGACCTTAACTATGGGGCCTTCTCGCTGCCAACGTCATTCTTGATCGACCAGCGTGGCAATATACGTTTCATCGCCCTTGGGGCGGATGACCAGGAGACAACAACACTTGGCAACATGATCAATCAACTGCTGGCTGAGCCTGCGCCAGAGCCGGTGGTTACGCGGAAAGCGGACTCTAATAGAGACTGACAACAAAACATAATGCGAAGTTTCATTTATCGCCTGCATACCTGGCTTGGAATAATCGTAGCCTTGCCGGTCCTCGCCTGGGCCTCAAGTTTACTGCTTTACGCTTGGCCGAATACGATTGAAGGCGGCTCGGTCGCAAACATCGAAGCTGCAAAGGTGGTTATTGCACCCACCGAGGCCATGGCCCGCGCGAACGAGTTTGCCGGTAAAGAATTGCCAACCACAGCTCTGACGCTGCTTATGCGAGGCGGTAAACCGGTCTATCAGGCGATCGGAGGAATGGGTGCTGACTCATTACTGATCGATGCCGGCACGGGCATTGTTAGCCAAACTCCTCCTCCTGGTCAGCTGACGCGCTACTTTCGGCAGGCCCATTTTTACTTCTTCGCGGGAAGCTGGCAGGTACCCTTACTTATTCTCTTTTCGGCGCTGGCGGGCGCTTCGGCCCTTTCGGGCATCTATTTAAACTTGAAGCTGTGGCTAAGAAAAAAGCCACTCAGCGGGTGAAATGGCCCTGGTAATTAACACTTATCCGACCCGGGCCGTATAATTGAGTGGCGCCGAGGCTCGATAAATTACATGGAAGGTTCAAACATCACCATTGGCATCGCCTTTCTCGCAGGAATCCTGTCCTTTCTATCACCGTGCGTGCTACCTCTTGTTCCCGGCTATGTTTCGCTGATGTCGGGGGTCAGCATCGATAGGCTGAAAGAGAGTGGATCGAGTGGAGGCGCTCGCAAAGCAGTCATACGAAATTCTCTGGCTTTTAATGCGGGGCTTTCAGTTATCTTCCTGGCCCTCGGAACTACCGCTGGACTCGTTGGCGCCTCCATCACCAACAATCCCTGGGTTCGCATCATCGGCGGAATCATCATCATCGCGTTCGGACTGCAGCTGATTGGCTTGCTGAAGATTTCCACCCTCTATAAAGACACTCGCTTCTTTTCCGACGACAAGCCTCGTGGAATGTTAGGTTCGTTCACACTGGGGATTGCTTTTGCTGCCGGCTGGACCCCCTGCATTGGTCCAATCCTTGGGGGCATCATTGGTCTGGCGGCAACGAGCGGCGGTTGGCGGAGTGGTTTGCTGCTGTCGGCGTTTTACTCCGCCGGACTTGCCATACCTTTTCTCCTGACCGGCCTCGGTATCAATCAGTTCCTGGCCTTCTACGGGAAATTCCGCAAACATTTGCATAAGGTGGAAGTTGTTTCCGGGGTGATTCTAATCGCGGTGGGGCTACTCGTGGCTACCGGCTATTCAACTTTGCTTGCCAGCTCGACTCTTGCGGGAATCCTGCCGAATGCCGAAAGCTGGATCAAGGTTAATCCAGGCACGCCTGCGACCACCGTGGCGTCCGCGGACAGAAGTAGTTTCCCCGCCGCGCCGCAAGTTGATCTGCAAACGCTCGATGGCAAGAGCTTCAATCTCTCGGACCTGCGAGGTCGAGTGGTATTGCTGAATTTCTGGGCCACCTGGTGCATCCCCTGCCGGTCGGAGATTCCAGAGCTAAATGCCATGCATCACGATCTGGAGTCGCGCGGTTTATCAGTTGTCGGCGTGTCAACGTATGACCGGTCGGACGCAGTGAAAGATTTTTGGAAGGACATCAAACAGGATTACACGGTGCTGCTCGGAGATTCGGGAGTGGAATCTAAGTTTGCAGTTGCGGGTCTGCCGACGACATTCATCCTGGACCGTGAAGGTCGTATTCGCGCCAAGATTGTCGGCGGACGCACACGCGATAGTTTCGAAGCAGCCATTAAGCCGCTGTTGGAAGAAACTGCCACGGCGACACTTGCGGACCAGTAGTGATGGCAGTTTAGAGTTCGAGCTTTAGCTTGCGTTGCAAAAGACACAACTTAAAAGGTTGAACTCTGAACTCCGCCCAGGTTTTAGGAGTTATCGCCATGATTAAATTATTTGCCCTCGCCATCTTCCTATTCGCACTTGTGCCTGCCACTGTTCGGGCGCAACGCGAGTTTTCCCCGCTCGAGGAGAAAAAGGTCAACTACCAGAACTGGACCCTCAAAGATCTTAAGGACGATAAGTCGGTTGATTTGCGCTCGCTGGTTGAAGGTAAGAAGCTGGTGATGGTCGTTTACTTTGCGCCCTGGTGTGACAACTGGAAGTTCGAGGCTCCAGTGGCTGCAAAGCTTTATGAGAAGTATAAGGACCAGGGATTTCAGGTAATCGCAGTTAGCGAGTATGCCTCGCGCGACGAAGTGCGGAAGTTTTTCGGTCCAACTGGTGCTCCTTACACCGTCGTTACCGAATCAGAAATGCGGGAAGAGCGCGACAAGACCGCCCACTACGGCTACCGCCAAATCACAGGCGACAAACGCAAATGGGGCTCGCCCTGGAACATCTTTCTCGACCCGGCGAACTTGACGAAGGAAGGCGACGTGCTTACCGAAAAAGCCTGGGTGGTCAATGGCGAGTTGATCGAAGCGGACGTTGAGAAGTTCATCTGCGACCGCGTGCTTCCGAAGACCGCGACTGCGATAGAGCCTTGTAAGAATTGAGTTGATATAGAGTCTCACTCGGCGGCGACCGGTGACAGAAGGGCGCGGAGTCTCAGGGGCTCTGCGCTTTTTCTTTCAGCCGGAGCTACGATCCACGAGTTTAACGAACTGACACTAACAAATTTCGTGTCGGTTAGTGTTATTTCGTGGATCGCTTCGTTCGATTCAAAATACTCAAACAGGAAGAAGAGCGCGGTTTTGGTTGACGTACCATCTGGAGTCCCGACTTTCCCTGAACGAGTTTCGTTGCTAACATTGCGCGCTTTTCAAAAACTGATTTCCAATTAGCTTACAAGTAAAAACATCCAATGAAACTTCGCTTGCTCTACCACGGCCACTGCTTCGACGGAGTCGCCTCTGCTGCAACATTCACTCGCTTCTATAAGGAGAGAATCCAACCGGATGCCGATATTGAATACACTGGTTTGCTGCATCGCCCGGGGACTTTGTTTGACCTGGAAATGTTCGATGGCGACGAGAACGCAATCGTGGATTTCAAGTATGCCGCCTCCGAACGGTTGACCTGGTGGTTTGATCATCACGCATCGGCATTTCTCACTCCTGAAGATGAAGCGCACTTTCGCGCGGACAACTCTGGCAAGAAGTTTCTGGATGCGACGCGCAAGTCGTGCACCGAGTTTATTGCCGATATCGCAAGCTCGCAGTTTGGTTTCAATGCTGACCCGCTCAAGTCGCTAATTGAATGGGCACACATCATCGACGGAGCGCTTTACGAATCCGCCGCACAGTGTGTGGAACTGAAAGTGCCCGCTTTACAGTTAATGCAGGTCATCGAAGCTGATCCGGACGATCAATTTATCGAGCGGCTAATTCGGGATCTGACCACGACGTCACTCGAGCAGGTTGCAACTAGTGAAGAAGTGCAGCGGCGCTTTCTCCCCATCAAGCAAAAGCACCTTGAGACGCTCGAAGCAATCAGACGGAAAGCCTCATTTGCAAATGGTGTCGTGCAGTTTGATCTCGTTGACGAAGGCTACGAGGGCTTTAACAAGTTCATTCCCTACTACCTCTATCCGCAAACCACTTATTCAGTCGCCTTAACACGGGGTTCATTGCGCACCAAGATCTCCGTCGGTTCAAATCCCTGGGCACCCGTGCCGCGCACTCACAACATCGCCAAGATCTGCGAACGCTACGGCGGCGGTGGCCACGCGGTGGTTGGTGCTATTTCTTTTGGGCCGGGTGAAGTTGAGCGTGGGCGCGCGGCTATGGCAGAGATCGTTGAGGAGCTTTCCAAAGCCGTCAACCCGACGGCTTCGCCAACTTAAGCCAAGAGTG
This sequence comes from Pyrinomonadaceae bacterium, assembly GCA_051006135.1. Lineage (GTDB taxonomy): Bacteria > Acidobacteriota > Blastocatellia > Pyrinomonadales > Pyrinomonadaceae > PSRF01. The sequence continues at coordinate 11,390 of JBPCIQ010000191.1, forward strand.
TGTGAATGTCCTCGAAGGGTCAATCACAGAGATGGCAGCGCTAGAGATTGTGTGAACACCCGAAAGGGCGTACGGTAATTTGCAGGTAAGGAAGGGTGGCTTGCCGCCGCTCGCTGGAAAACTTTAGGTTGACATGGATTAGGAGTCCAACCCAGAGTTCTCTCTGGGTCCCAGGGATGCCTCCTCGGAGCACGCGGGGCACGCACCCTTCCCAACCTGTGAGATTACCGGCATGAGCGGTTGCCTGGAAACAAAAGTGGCTACTTAAGACTCAAACCCTCCTTCGCAGCAAGCGGTCATTCGGTTACAATCCCTCAAACATTTCAAAGGAGAATTTGTATGATCCGACCGCAACTTGCGGAGTTTATGCGCCGCATGGACCAGAAGTCTGTCGCTATTATTCCCGGAGCGCGCGAGGCTACGCGCTCCAATGATACGCAGTATCGCTTTCGCCAGGACTCAGATTTCTACTACCTGACCGGTTTTGAGGAACCCGAAGCCATAGCCATCATCGATCCCGCACGCGAGCAAAAATACACGTTGTTTGTTCGTCCGCGGGATCCGGAAAGGGAGATTTGGGATGGCCGGAGGGCCGGAGTGGAGGGTGCAAAGAGTGAATACGGCGCCGACGAGGCGTTCCCCATTGTCGAGTTTGACGAGAAACTTCACGAGATTCTCGACGGCGCGGAAAAACTTTACTACCGGCTCGGTGTAAATTCCGATCTCGATGACACCATCATCCGGCAGATTGCTCGCATGCGGGCGCTCAATCGCAAGCCCATCCATCCACCTCAGACGATCATCGATCCGGCAACAATCGTCCACGAGATGCGCGTCTTGAAGACCCCCGAAGAACTCGAATTGATGCAGCGCGCCGCCGATATCGCCGCCGAGGCCCACTGCGAAGCTATGAAAAGTGTGCGGCCGGGCATGAAAGAATATGAGGTCGAGGCGCTCATTGAACAAATCTTTCGCAAGCAAGGCGCTGCCGCGCCGGCATATACCTCGATCATTGGCGCTGGTCCGAACGCGACTGTTCTTCACTACATCAATAACGACGGCGAACTCAGAGACGGAGAGCTCCTGCTGATTGATGCCGGGGCGGAGTATAAGGGTTACGCTTCAGACATCACGCGCACCTTTCCCATCAATGGCCGATATACCAAGGCCCAGCGGGAAATCTACGACCTCGTGCTCAAAGCGCAAATGTCTTGTGTGGAACTGGTTCGGCCCGGCACCACACATGAGGAACTAAAAGAGCATTCGATTGAAGTCCTGACGGAAGGCATGGTGCGCTTGGGGTTGCTGAAAGGGGATCCTGAGGAGCTGATCAAGGAAAAGAAGTACGAACAGTTTTACATGCACGGCCTTGGACATATGCTGGGCATCGATGTGCACGATGTTGGCCGCTATTACTACGACAAGGAATCACGGGCACTGGAAGCGGGAGTGGTGATGACTGTTGAGCCCGGTCTCTACATATCGCCGAAGACAAAAGACATTCCCGAGCAGTATCTGGGCATTGGCGTGCGCATCGAAGACGATGTGCTGTGTACAGCCAACGGGCCGCACGTGTTAACCACGAAAGTGCCCAAGCAGGCGGAAGAGATTGAGAAATTGATGGCGCGGTAAGAGCCGCCTTACTGATCAAAATAGTACTCAATAGGGAACCAGGAGCGGCCGCTAATTTACAGGAAGGGTGGCTTGCCCCCGCTTGTGCTTCGAGGAGGCATGCTTGGGATCCAGACTCCTGATCATGTTGCTTGAAAATTTCGAACGAGCGGGGGC
>JBPCIQ010000192.1:0-6061 GCA_051006135.1 Pyrinomonadaceae bacterium
CCCCCCGGTTCTGTATTGAGCGGTGAAGATAGCTTTGCTCAACATTTGCTGCGCACGACGCCTCCCCGGTATGCTTCTCAGGCTCCCTTGCTCTATAAATTAATGGCCGCGGTCGGCGCGGCTAATGACCAGCGATGGACCACGCTATTACCGAGATGCAAAACGATTTGGCTGCAACGTTCGAAGTCGAAATCGAGCGCATCCTGCCTGGCGGCGTTGGTTTGGCGCATGCCGATGGCCAAACCATCTTCGTTTCGCTGGCGGCGACCCGCGATGTTGTGCGCGTACAGATCGACCGAACTCGCGGCAACGTGGCCTTTGCTTCGATTATAGAGATCATCAAGCCGTCGCCGGCTCGGGTCGAACCTCCCTGTCCTTACTTCGGCCGCTGCGGTGGTTGTGATTTTCAACAACTGGATTATCAAGCGCAGCTCAAAGCCAAAGTGGAGATCATTCGCGATTGTCTGCACCGGATTGCGCACGTCGAGCTTCCTGCTGAGTTCGAGATCCAGCCGTCGCCAAATCAGTGGCATTACCGCGCCCGAGCCAACTGGCAAGTCGATCTCGAAACCAGGGAACTAGGCTATTTCGAGCGGGGGTCTCGCAGAGTTTGTGATGTTGCGGACTGCGCTGTGTTGACTCCTGTATTGCAGGCCACTCTGGAGGATCTGCGCGCCAACCTTGAGAGCGACTCATTTCCCGCGGGAGTAAGGAATATCGAAGCCGTGGCGGGTGACGAAGGAGTGTCGCTCGCCCCGGGCTGGGCGGGTTTTCAGACGAAGAATGTCAGTCGCAAGATTGGAGGCTACGCTTACCAATTCAGTGCTGACGCCTTTTTTCAAATCAACCAGGAACTGCTCGTACAATTAATCGCCAACGCGATTGGAGATGCACGCGGCACAGTCGCTATTGACCTTTATTGCGGGGCCGGTCTGTTCACAGTTCCGCTCGCCACCCGCTTTGAGAAAGTGATTGGTGTCGAATCAAATCCGCTGGCCGCGAAGTTTGCATTGCGTAATCTGCAAAGCGCGAAGCTTTCAAATGCAAGGATTCACACGGCGCCTGTTGGCGTATGGTTGAATGACATGCCAGCTGAAACCGCGCCAGTCGACCTTGTCTTACTTGATCCACCGCGCGCCGGCGCCGAAACGACGGTGATCAAGGGAATTCTTGCCCTGCAGCCACGCCACATCTCGTACGTATCCTGTGACCCTGCCACACTGGCCCGCGACCTTAAGAAACTTCTCGCCGGCGGATACTCGCTTGAATCCGTGATCGCGTTTGATATGTTCCCGCAAACCCATCACGTCGAAACTGTCGTACACCTCAGTTATGCCAATGAATACAGAAGTGGATGCGAATGAGGCTAACTGCTGGTCCCTGATGCTCGGGAGCTATTTTAGATGGTGTCTTCAGGAGTCTTTGCCGGTTTGGTTCGCCGCCCTGGCTTCGGAACAAGTTTTTGATGTTTAATCGTTCTGCGAATGTAAGAATATGCGACCTCTTAGCCTCCTCTTGTTCGTTGGAATTGCCGTCGTGCGTACCTGCGCTCAATCTACTCCTCCGGTGGATCCTAAGATTGCGCTCGAAGTCTCGATTGCTACTAATCAGCGGGAGTTCCACATCGGCGAAACCATTCCCCTGCAACTCAACTTCAGCAGCACCGTCAAAGATCGTTACCAAATCAACATGGCCCAGTATGACCGCAGCGGGCGGATGAATCATGAGCACTTCACTATCTCGCCGGCACAGGGCGCAGTCGATCCATTGCCCACCTACATCTGGAGCATGGGCGGCCTATCGACCTCAAGGTTTCTGAGTTCTGAACCCGCGACGATCAAGCTCAACCTCAACGAATGGGTGCGCTTCACTCAGCCCGGAGAATACCGGCTCATTGTATCCAGCAGTAGAGTCGGAGCGCGTGATCAATCAAACCCATTGGGCGCTTCGGCCGTCACAGCGCGTTCAAATAAGATCACGCTGAAGATCGTCGCGGCGGATCCCGTCTGGCAAAAGCGAGTAGTTAAGGACGCTGTGAGGAATTTGGCCGCGCCGGCACCAACGAAGCCAGACCAGATGGAGCAGCATGCGACTCACGCAGGCAGGCTGTTGAGACGCTTCGCTTTCTGGGTACGGCCGACGCGGCCCGGGAGATGGCCAAGCGCATGCGGGGCGAAGATCCCGGTGGACTCGACTATATTTACATGCTTGGTCTGATCTCTTCGCCGGAGCGTTCAGCTGTCCGCAGCGCACTTCCTTGAGCTTGGATCTTCGTCGGTTGGGTTTCATGCGCGAGTCGCCCAATACGAATTCCAGTCGATGGATGCTCTGAAGGAGAAGCTTACTCACCTTACGTGGTTACACAACTTGCATAGCTTTTGGCGGCGACTTCTGTGAAAATGCCGCCGCTGTCAGCGGTTGATTCGCCAGTTTCCATGCTCCCGCTTACGGGCTCAAAGATGTAGTTATCACCGGACATCTAACATCTGAGATCTCAGATCTGTTTTTATCTGTCAGTTTCTGACCATCACCGATGCACGTTGCTCCTCACCAGCAACCGTTTTTCGCTCATCCTCTGGCGCAGTTAGCCACAGCATCAATAGTGGGGATTGTGGCAGCACGCTTTTTTGCGCTGCCTTTCAATATTCTGCTTGTTCTTTGTGCGCTGACTTCGCTCCTTACTGTTGTGTGTTTGCGCAAACAAAGCGAATGCGCAGCCACCGTCTTCGTTACGATAGCCTTCATCTTTGCTGGAGCCTCTCTTGCCTCACTTCAAACCAATAGCGCCGCATCTCACCAACTAAAAAGACTGATCGATGATGGAGCACTCGCCAATGGAGAGCCGCATGAACTTACCGGAGTGTTAGCGCGACAGCCCGAGTTAGCGCCCGCAAGTTCATATCTCACGCTACAGGTCGAGAAGCTAAGGTCAAAAGGCATGGAGAGAAGTGTCTCGGGCGTCGTTCTACTATTCGCACCAGTGCAAGGGAAGGGGCAGCAAGCAGAATATGACGGTCTCGAGTTACGTTACGGCGCACGCATCCGGGTGATGACCGCTCTCAAACGCGCCGACAACTTCCGCAATCCCGGCGTCTCTACACTTTCCGAATATCTGGAGCGCAAAGGCTATGACGCTACGGGTTTTGTGAAGAGTCCTTTGCTCATCGAGCGTCTGGATGATCAGCGCGTATTTCTTCCGTTGGCTTGGCTCTACGGCTGGCGACAACAACTCGAGCAGCAGATTAACTCACATTTTGCACCCGAGACCGCCGGCGTGCTCAATGCGGCATTAATCGGTAATCGCCACTATCTTTCACACTCCGCGGCCGAGCGATTTCGCGACGGCGGCACCTTTCATGTCCTGGTAATCAGCGGCCTGCATATCAGTTTTATCGGCGGAGTTGTTTTCCTGATTGCCCGCCGCATTTCAAAGAAAGTGGGCTTCCAGTTCCTTCTATCAACTACGGTCCTATGGTGTTATGCGCTGGCTGTGGGAGCAGAGGCGTCAGTGGTTCGGGCGGCTTTAATGTTCACGCTGGTAGCATTTGCGCCCGTTGTGGGTCGTCGCGGCGCTTCGCTAAACGCACTTGGCGCGGCGGCGCTGCTCTTGCTTGTTTGGCGGCCGAGCGACTTGTTCGATCCTTCGTTTCAACTGACATTTCTATCGGTGCTGGCGATTGTCGGCATAGCGTGGCCATTGCTGCAAAAATTCTCCGCGATTGGATCCTGGCAGCCAACCCGCGAAACGCCCTACCCTCCGTCATGTGCCAAGTGGTTAAGAAGTTTCTGCGAGTGCCTGTTCTGGAGCGAGCAAGAGTGGAAAAAAGAGATGGCTCGCTCGAACTACACCTATAGGCTTTTCAAAGAGCCTCTGGCCGCGAGGTTCGAGCAATATCGCATTCAAGGCCTAATGCGTTATGCGTTTGGAGCAATCATTGTTTCGGTGAGTGTTCAAATCACCTTGTTACCGTTGCTGATCATCTATTTTCATCGGCTATCGCTCGCGTCCATCGTTCTGAATATTGGTGTGAGCCTGATCATGGCAGCGCTCGGTGCGGTTGCGATCGCGGCGCTCGTTGCCGCGCAAGTAACTTCGGTGCTGGGGGCCGCTTTGAGCAGCGTTGCCAACGGTCTCAACTGGGCAATGGTGCATAGCGTCGATCCGTTTGCGCTATGGGGTGTAGCTTCAATTCGCTTGCCGGAATACTCGGGATGGGCGGGAGCGATATATGCGCTGTATTACGTACCGCTTGTGAGTCTTTGGTTTTTACTCTTGAGCTGGAATCCGTTAGGCGCTCCCCCTCGCCCAGCACCAAACGGCAGGGGATCACGAGTTGCGAAGTGTGTCGCTGTCGCTCAACTACTCGCGTTGGCTCTTATAGTTTTGCATCCGTTAAGTGCTCGGCGCGCTGACGGCAAACTTCATATCGATTTCCTCGACGTTGGCCAGGGCGATGCAGCTCTCGTTACGATGCCGGATGGAACAACCATTATTGTCGATGGTGGTGGAAGACCCAACTTTCTGGATGCGGGAACAGAAGATCTGGGAGCAGAAGCGTTTGAGCGAGATACTCGCAGCGTGGGGGAGGCGGTCGTTTCTGAATATCTCTGGTGGCGAGGAATGGATCGGGTCGATTACATATTAGCGACTCATGCAGACGCAGATCACATTGACGGACTAAATGCCGTAGCGCGTAATTTTAATGTGGGCGCTGCGTTGGTGGCGAGGGTGCCCCGCGATGATCCCGAGTATGCGAAGTTCTCAACCGCTGTCACATCAAAGGGAATTCCGACGCTGGTGCTTAGTGCGGGCGATGTCTTGAGATTTGGCGGCGCTACTGTCAGCGTATTTTGGCCTCCGCCATCTGCGGATCCTGGGGCGCCGTCCCGAAATGACGACTCAGTGGTGATGGGTCTGCAATTTGGCGAAACGACGATTCTGCTGACTGGCGACATAGAACGCGGCGCTGAAGCCGCGATACTGAAGCAGCTCGACGGTGAACCTGATCTCCGCGTGGATGTCGTGAAAGTGGCACACCATGGGAGCAAGACATCTTCCACGGAGGCCTTCGTTAATGCTACTGGTTCCGAGTATGCAATTATTTCGGTGGGTCAAACTTCAATGTTTGGACATCCGCACGAAGAAGTTGTGAAGCGCTGGAAGGACGCGTGCGCCAAGGTTCTTACTACTGGCTCGAACGGTATGATTACCGTGACCAGCGACGGACACAAACTTGAAGTGACAACGTTCCTGGGGCAGAGCCGCCTCGCAACTAAGTAGTTTGGATTCGCGGCAGGAGTTTTTGCTTTAACTATCAGAATCGTCAGGAGTAAAGAGGTCGATCTCAGGACTACCTACTTTGTATGTATTGAGCACTCCCAATGGGGGGGCGTAGATGTGAATCGTAATAAGGTCCTGACCACTTACGTCAGGATTGCCCAGTTGATGGATGTCAGGAACGCCGGCCCCAGTTACCTCTCGGGAGTTGTATTGGCGCCCTGACCGATAACAAAGTCCTCGCTCCGTATCAAAAGCAAAATTAGTTTCCCAGAGTACGCCGTCATAGACCATCACTGCGCCGTGTGAGCCATTATGGTCGTGAATTGGGGTGCGATGGCCGGGCCGCCAGCATAGGACAAGCATCTCAACAAAGGCGTTGCGACAGACTCGGTGCCGCCAATAATTACCTTCTTTGAAGCCGAGATAGGGCTGCATCTCTGCGCGGCTGATCTCCGCATTCTCCAACCAGTGATAGAGCTGTGCCAGCGAAGGCGGACGACCCTGCGTTTCAAGGGCCTCCACCAGAGTCTGCAGTGAGAGCGGAGTTCGTTTCTCGTCCGACTCCAGGAAATCAGTTGTCGGCTCCAGATTAATTGCCAAAGAATTTCTTGCCTCCTGCGCGTAAAAGTTGGTTGTGCGTTGAGAAGTTGGTGCAGGTAAATCTACGTCACGAAGAGTAGGGCGATCACCCTTATATTCTTTCTGCAGGTGCTGAGTCAAGAAGCTAGCTCGGAAGTGTCGTTAGCACATGATATGTCCGGTGTCATTAACACATGAAGT
>JBPCIQ010000193.1:0-5871 GCA_051006135.1 Pyrinomonadaceae bacterium
CGAACACTCCTCGCACTGAGCATGGTACAGGAACCCGAGGCGTTACTTACGGTCATTCGGCGCGGAAACTTCCGATCGGGCTATTGCAGCCGCAGTCCGATGCGCCGTACCAGATCTTCATAGCGCGAGTCGGAGGAGATTGTCGAGGAGCGCGTCTGAGTCTCGTTATTCTCGCCTCGTGGCTGTGTCGCACACCATCCATACATGTGGAGCAGGTGCGGCTGCATACCTACCGTGATTTCTACGGCAAGTTGGTCCCCGAACACGACGAAGAACGCGTGACGTTCGGTGTGAATGGTGACGCGACGGCGAACACGGATTTGGTACGGGGGACCAGGCGGCGCCGTTAAGTTCCTCGTCTGCCCGAGCGACAGCGCTCCGATTGTGTCGGCTGTATATTGTCGAGACCAGCTAATTCCGCGATCAAACCAATGCGGGATTTCGCCAGGGCCGTCAATTAAAAACCCCACCCTTTCACTTTGCCGAGCACAAGAGGTATGTGTATTGAAAGGAAATCGCGGTGCATCGCCGCCCAACATGCCAACGATACTGAAAACACTAAATCATCGTGCGTGCCTTCTCTCCATGCGCCATAGCTGTCGTGGCCATTGTCGCTGATCTTCACTTGGAAGTTCTGCAGTTCGCGCGTGAGCACGCAGGCTTCCGAGAGACTTGGCGCTACCTTAAGCTTTCGGCTCTGCAGCGGCACTTGAACACTACTAACCAAAATCCGTTTTGGAACAGTCCAGTAAGGGACTCTCTCAATAATGTTTTTGGTTTCAGCATTGCGACCGGTAATCATTGCTGCGTTTAGCCGAGCCCGAGCCGCGGTTTGAATAGGTCCACAACCGGTCTTCCCACACCCGTTGCGTCCACGATTAGAGGTGCAGATTGCTAGGGCTCGCGGTGTAGGAGTACGCAGGTCTCCTCGCAGATCTGCGGATAAGAGGTCCCGAGTTTCCACCTCTGTAAATGGCGAACCCTAAAGGTCGCACTTAGGCCAAAGCCTTCAACTTCCAACACAGCTAATGCCGAATAGTCCTTTGCCTGACCTAACTCCAAGCCGACAAAATATCTCGCGCTCATAAGTTCGACACTCCAAACAGCGGCGTGACGGTTGGATCCAACGCAGCCATGATATCCTCATATGCGAACACCTGATCCTGTGTGTCGACGAACTCGCAAAGATATTCTTGCGAGAACCACCAATCACCAATTGCTGCTCGCTCCTGGTCTAACCATGCGCGCGAGATTCTAGGGCAGTCATGCGCAGTGATTTTGACTCGCCACCACTCTGGACCGCCTTCAGCCCACTCGTGAAAGAAAAACCCACGCTTGCCGAACGGCGTTGACAGCAAGACCATTCGACCGCGACTGCTAACAGCAAGCATTGGTCGAAGAGCCTGATAGAGTTCATCATCAATCCGCGAAGCTTCATCAAGTATTAGTAGCGACGCATCGGAGTAACCGCGCACAGTTGCCTCTTTACCGGGCAAGCAGACAATTCGAGAGCCGTTTCCGATCTCCAGTCGCAGAGCCGATTCCTCTGAGATTCGCGGTGTGAGAGGAGGGCGAGAAGGATGGCGCGGATCACTTCTGAACGCTCGATCAAAGCCGTGCCAAGTTCGGCTTCGATGTGTTTCATCTTCTTGAGCGTCTGGGCCACGGGGCTAAGATCGATCATGTGGTGTCCTCCCGGTAGAAGCTCTGGTGCTCCGGCAAACTCAGAAGTCTTACCGCGGCGTGGGCCGTGAATCACACCCTGCGCACCGCTCTTTTGTCATTTTGGTTTTGCTATTGCTGGTGGTTGTGGGACGGGTTCTATTCTTCATCCATGTCTGGTTCGGGAGATGCTGTGCAGGGAATGAAGGTCGTGACCTGCCGAGCCGTTACGTGGTAGCCACCTTCGACGACGAACGCCGCGCCATTGTCGACGACTTTAATCACGCGACGTGTCGTTAGAGATGAGGTCATCATGCCCAGAGAGCGGAAGGTGAAGAGGTACTGCAAAAGATCCCCCGGTTGTGCAGGAATTCTCTTGATTGTTTGTTCCGGCTTCATGGGAATGTGATCTCACTGGACGCAGTGGTCCAATTTCTACTCGTCTGGTTGCCGCTGTTTTTTTGTAGTGTGTTGTCGTCAGAACGTTAGGCCGGCGGATTGGGCAGCACGCTCAAGGGGGTTTTGGGCGAGGCTGCCCCTACGCGTTTCGGGATAAGTCGTGATTCTGTTGAATACGAGCTGGTGAGAACTCTTCGGTTCCTCCAATCGCCTCTAAGCTGAGGTAGGCTATTGGCTGATGTGAATAGCTGATCTCTTGTTTATGGAAGCGGGACTTCGACTTGCTCACGGTGCTTTTCGTAGAGGGCTAAAGCGCGCTCTTTCATCTCCTCAATGGGAGTGTGCCAGACGATCTCTTCCATTCAGACTGAACTTTCACCATCATAGAGGCCGCAATACAAGAGCTGTTCATAGTCAACGACACCAAGGCGCAGGTGATCGAGAAACCCGATGCGGCCGAGCACGTTTAGGCCGAAGGACTCAGGATCGGCAAAATAAACGACTGTATCCCACTCGTAGTCGAAGATGGAGAGCGTGATTTCGTGCCCAAAGGCGAGAAAGGCTCCGGTGGCGGTTTCAAACCTTTGTCGATGTCCACTCTCGAGGTCTAGTCCGAGCAGCCTCGCGTAAGCCCGCTCGACGATGCAAAATGTGCTGCCGGTGTCCAGCTTGCCGAGCAGATCGATGCTTGCTAAACGGCCCGATGCGATTGTGACGGGGATGGTGATTGCGGTGTCCGACTTGTATTGATGACGGCATGAATAGACCTGGACGTCCTCGTTCACAGCCAGCCCCCGGTGGCCGGCTCGGTCTCATTCCGGACGTGAATCACAAGCGGCCTGGGATTGCCAGCGTCACGCGCACTTTCAACCAGGGGGATCGGGTCGGGCCCGTGGCCCAGCAGCCTGTCTCCGTCTAGAACGATCCATTGCCCCAGATACTCATGGCGGTGCTCGGCCAGCCAGTTTAGTTCGCGTGTGCGATCCACTGGCGGGAGATTAGCTTTGCGAATCGCAGGGAGCGTTCTCTCGGACATACTTCATACCACCTTTGTAACTTACGCCCCACAGGCGTATGCGACTATTGAGTTTAGCCCCGGGTGAGAAAACCGGTCAACCAATCGGACTAAATTAAAGGCAGCACCACCTGATCGGGATCAAAGTAGCCAACTTTGTTCTAAGTGCTCACATTGGTATCCCGAATCAGCGCGCCATGAACCAGTGTGTTGCCGCATCACACGCGCATTGGCATGACGATGAATTTGCTGGTGTATTGCTCATCACCTACTGGAATGAGTTGCGCCTGACTGTTAGCGTCCTTCATCTCGATGTTGAACTCTTCACAGTCAACGTTGTTGAGGACATCCAGCAGATAGCTACTGTTGAAGCCGATCTCGATTTGCTCGCCCTTGAAATCCGCGGCGGGCTCCTCATGAGCCTCGCCTTGGTCAGGTGTTTCCGCGCTGATCTTCAATTCACTGTTTCCGAACTGCATTCGGACCGCTCGGCAACGATCATCTGCCATCACGGCGACGCGTCTGAGCGATTGGGAGAAGGCATCGCTCTTCAAAGTCGCCACCTGGTCGTTATCCTTGGGCATCACCATCTCGTAATTGGGGAACTGGCCTGCGAGAAGCCGTGCGACCAGTGTGCGCGGTCCTGCCTGGAAGTAGACGTGGTTTTCGTCCACACCGAAACGAAGCTCGGCTTCGTGGGCGGCTGCCAGTTTTAGTACTCCGGCAAGTACCTTGCGCGGGATCAAGACCTCGAGGCTCTCTTTGCTTTTGAGCTCAGGATGTTCGATGAATGAGAGGCGGTGGCCGTCTGTCGTCACCATGCGCGCGCCCTTTTTGTCTATCTCGAATTTGGCGCCCGACAGGCTATAGCGTGAGGTCTCTTGCGTGATCGAGAAGATCGTCCGCTGAATCATGGTTTGCAAGACGGAACTGGGAATCTGGACAGAGCCTTCTTTGAAGCTTGCTACTTCCGGAAACTCGGCGGTGTCAGTTCCAAGGAGTTTGAAGGTTGCCCGCTCGCAGGTAACACTCACGTGGCCGTTCTGCAGAAGCTCAAACTTGATTTCGGCGGTCGCGGGTAAGGTCTTGACGATGGAAAACAGTTTGTCCGCAGATACGAGACATGATCCGTTCTTGTCGATCCGCGCCTCCGCTTCAGTGGTGAGCGTCGCATCTAAATCTGTGCCTACCATTTTGATCTGACCGTTACCGCTCGCTTCGATCAATAGTTGAGTCAGAACCGGGATCGTGTTTCCCTTCTCGACAATCGCCTGCATGAATTGCAGCTCCTTTTGAAGGGTGGCTTTATTGATGGTGAATTTCATTGAGTTTTCAGCCTTTCAAACACAGAAGAATAGCGAGCAGTGTTATTACCAATCCGCCCTCGCCTTGCATGCCGCTTTGTTTCTAGGGTTTTTTGAGTCGGACCTAGTTTTCGGGAAGTGAGGCGCGACTCCATGTTTTGAGTTCGGGCGGACCAGGTGACAGGAGTCGCTTAGCGGGCAGACGCTCTCCTCTTATCTATAGTCCGGGCCCAGATCTTTTGCGTCGTTAGCGATGATCGAGCAGGTTGCTGGCAGTCTTCAGGTCTGAAAGGAACATTAGAACCGCTGAGTTATTTTTTGAGTGGCACTTGAAACCGTAACGCATTCGGATGGAGGGGGCAATGAGGAAACTAGGGACCGCTACGGCCTCTCTAGAGAGCCCACCATTCGAGTAAGAAGTCAGTGCTTCTTATTAGCTTCTTTTGGCGCGCTAGGGCCACTACTTTGGATCAAAGTGGTAGGAAGACAATTTAAGTTGTCCCACTCGCCTTCGAAGCTGGAGGTGGTTAACTGCTCGAGTTCCGATATAGCCTGCCCAATTGGAAGTCCCTGAGCGAGAACAAAGACGCCGGCTAACGGTTCGCCGCTCTTGATACGCTGGTATGCATGGCCCGGCATTGTGTTGACATCATGCGTGACAACACTGCGGCGCTGGTTAGCCGCAGTCTAACAGATAGGGATCCGAAGCCTGGTCCAATTCAACTTGTAGTGCGGTTACTGCATCAAGGGCAGGAAGCCGCAGGAACAACCCACGGAGAATGTCGTGATTGAAATCCTGATCGAATAACAACCGGAGCATATCAGGAAGGATTGCGCTTCCCTTCGACTCTTCGTGCCTTAATACGTTCTCGCATTTCACTGATTCCCTGTTGCTGGAAGGGATCACTGGAAATGCGTTCGCGTAGATCAGAAGCAGCGTGTTCTCGTTCAGCGAGATAGTCGTCAATCTCTTCTTGATGATTGAGGCAATAGGCTATGGTGGAGTGAATATCAGCGAGGCCCAGCCCCGGAAATCGCAGGGCAATCTCTTCCGCCGTTGCGCCGTGGCGATAATGATGGATCACTGAATCCAGGCTAACGGGCGAGCCTGTAATCCTGATTGTTCCGTCGGTAGTGGCTGTTAGCGGTACCTCTTGGTGTTTTTCAACAACTGCCATAGCGCAAATTATAGTCGGTTTCCGTTGCGAGCGAAATGCTTGGGCCTGGGTGACAACGTGATGTTACAGGTATTTCGTAATGTAATTCGAGGCAGACTGTGCGTTTGGCCACCAACAAAGAATAGAACCAACGATCACAGCCGGTGGAGCAATGGGAATCAGACCCCGACCTAATAGCTATGGCATCCTATTGCTAATGAGAAAAATAGAAATTCATTACTGTCCGGTGTGACCGATTAAAAAAGCAATGGCTGCCCGTGTGGCGGCTGAACTGTCGAAAGAGAATGATCTGGAGGTGCAAACGACTAAGGGA
>JBPCIQ010000194.1:0-18721 GCA_051006135.1 Pyrinomonadaceae bacterium
CGAACCACCCCGATGTAGCGATGACGCTCAATAACATGGCGGTCCTCTTCAAGTCTCAAAAAAAATATGATGAGGCGGAGCGACTCTATCAGCGGTCGCTCTCAATCTTTGAGCGGGCGCTGGGACCAACTCACCCGAGGGTCGCGACGTGCTTAAAAAACTACGCGAAGTTACTACGAAAAAATAAACGCATCGCCGAGGCAGTGAAATTAGAAAACCGCGCCAAGCTTTATCGCACCGCACCTTGAGCAAATGCGGATAAGGCCTAAAAGGCGCGCAACTTGACAGTCCGCTCAGTCGCAGCATAAAGTGCTTTTACGCTCTTAGCGTCGATGTTTGTTGTGGACGCCCCCAAGGTCGCACCGCTTAATTCTAAAAATCTAAGGTTTAGATCAGTTCTTAGTCGCTGTCCGCATGGCTTTTTCCACGCCGTGAGCCATTCTCGATCTAGTAATGACCCTCTGCCCTCCATTGAACTCATTAACCAACCAAGAAGGAGTTAGTTTCATGAGACGTGCCTCAAAGCTTCTGGCGCTGTTGTTTGTCAGCGCGCTCGCAATTCTCAACGTGCCGGCGCAAACGGCAGCACCGACGCCGCCCAAAGGCATCGAGCGAGTAACCTCAGTTGAGGGTATTACTGAGTACCGGCTGGCGAACGGACTTCGTGTCCTCATGTTTCCCGACCAGACGAAGCAGACCATAACGGTGAACATCACTTATCTCGTCGGCTCGGCCACGGAGAATTACGGCGAGACGGGCATGGCCCACCTGCTCGAGCACCTGGTCTTCAAAGGCACGCCCAAGCATCCGAACATTCCGCAGGAGTTGACCGCGCACGGCGCGCGTCCGAACGGCACTACCTGGACGGACCGTACAAACTACTTCGAGACCTTTGCTGCCACAGACGAGAATCTAAACTGGGCGCTCGATCTTGAATCTGACCGGATGGTCAACTCCTTCATAGCCAAGAAGGATCTCGACAGCGAAATGACTGTCGTCCGCAATGAATTTGAGTTGGGCGAGAACAGCCCGTTTAGGGTACTGCTCAACCGCACGCTAGCTACTTCTTACCTTTGGCACAACTACGGCAAGACGACCATCGGAGCGCGCTCCGACATTGAGAACGTGCCGATCGACCGCCTGCAAGCTTTCTACCGCAATTACTACCAGCCTGATAACGCTCTGCTGCTGATCGCCGGCAAGTTCGACGAACCGAAGACGCTCGCGTTGGTGGACAAATATTTCTCGCCCATACCGCGTCCTTCGCGAACGCTGCAAAAAATTTACACGTCGGAGCCGACGCAGGACGGCGAGCGTGCAGTCACGCTCAGACGGGTGGGCGACACACAATTCGTGCAGGCGCTCTATCACGTGCCCGCCGGTTCACACCCGGACTTTGCCGCTGTTGAAATCCTTACCCAGGTCTTAGGCGATACGCCTTCTGGCCGCCTGCATAAGGCATTGGTCGAAGCGAAGAAGGCGAGTTCCATTTTCGGCTTCGGCTTCCAGTGGCGCGACCCTGCAATCGCCATCTTCGGAGCGGAAGTCCGGCAGGGCGATTCGCTCGACACGGCGCGCGACACACTCATCCAGACCATCGAAGCGATCGGAACGAACCCGCCAACCAAAGAAGAGGTTGAGCGGGCGCGTGCCCAGGTACTGAAAGACATCGAGCTTGCGATGAACAACTCGGATCAGGTCGGGCTTACACTAAGCGAGTTCATTGGTGCGGGCGACTGGCGGTTATTCTTCCTCCACCGCGATCGCCTGCGAAGGATCACGCCTGCAGAGGTGACACAGGTAGCATCGAAATACTTCAAGCCTGCAAACCGCACGCTTGGACTATTCATACCCACGCCTAAGCCCGACCGCGCCGAGATTCCCTCAACACCAGACTTGAACGCGGCCCTAAAGGATTACAAGGGCGACGCGACGATGGCGGCCGGGGAGGCGTTCGATCCGTCGCCTGCGAACATCGAATCGCGTACTACGCGGAGCGACGCGGGTGGCATCAAGCTGGCGCTGCTTCCGAAGAAAACGCGCGGCGGTAAGGTGGTCGCGCAGATGATCCTGCGCTACGGTGACGAGCAGAGCTTGATGAACCGCACAGCCGCTGCTCAACTCGCTGGCGGTATGCTGATGCGCGGCACTACCAAACATTCGCGCCAACAGATTCAGGACGAGCTTGATCGTCTGAAGGCGCGCGCATTCGTTTTCGGTGGCCCGACGCAGGCCGGCCTTTCCATTGAGACCACGCGCGAGAACTTGCCGGCCGTGATGCGTCTCGTCGCGGAGATTTTGCGTGAGCCTGTGTTTCCGGCGAACGAGTTCGAGTTGCTCAAGCAGGAGAGTCTTGCCGCCATCGAGCAACAGAAAAGCGAACCGACGCAGATCGCCTTCACCGCGTTCAATCGCCACCTCAGCCCATATCCCAAGGGCGACGTGCGCTACGTCACTACAACTGAAGAAAACATCGCCGAGTTGAACGCCGTAACTCTCGAGCAGGCGAAACAGTTCTACAAAGACTTCTACGGTGCGTCGCACGCGCAGTTGACCGTCATTGGAGATTTCGACGAGAAGGAGATCGCAAAACTGGCGACCGATCTGTTCGGAAACTGGAAGAGTCCCAAGCCGTTTGTGCGCGTACCCACTCTGTTCAAGGATGTCGCGGCAGTCAACCACTTGTTTCCAGCGCCCGACAAAGCTAACGCATTCTTCGCCGCCGGCTTCAATCTAAAAATACGCGACGACAACCCGGACTACCCGGCGCTTTTGTTAGGCAATTACATGCTCGGCGGCGGCTTCCTGAATTCGCGCCTCGCCGCGCGCATTCGTGGGAAGGACGGGTTAAGCTACGGCGTCGGTTCCGGGATCAACGTCAGCTCGCTCGATGAATACGGACGCTTTACAGCGACCGCGATCTACGCCCCTCAGAATGTGGAGAAGCTCGAAGCCGCATTCAAGGAGGAGCTCGCGCGCATGCTCAAGGACGGCTTCACGACCGAAGAAGTCGAGGCCGCCAAATCCGGCTACCTGCAGTCGCGCGAGGTCAGCCGCGCGCAGGACAACGAGCTAGCTGGACGCTTGAACAATTACCTGTTCCTTAACCGCACGCTCCTGTGGGACGCTGAACTCGACGCGAAGCTGAGATCGCTCACGCCCGAACAGATAAACGCCGCTATGCGCCGGCATATCGATCCATCGAAGATAACAATCGTCAAGGCAGGAGACTTTGCGAAGCACCCTGCGGTGAAGTAAAGGACGAATCCCCGGACGTTGAATATGAAACCATCAAGAAGGGAGTTAGTGTTATGAAACGGTCCTCAAAGATTCTGGCGCTGTTGTTTATCAGCGCGCTGGCAGTACTTAGCGTGCCGGCGCAAAGCGCTCGCAAGGTCCAGGTTGACTATAAAGAAACAACACTCAAGAACGGCCTGCGCGTGATTACCGTAGAAGACCACAGCGCACCCGTTGTTGCCATTTCTGTTACTTACAATGTCGGCTCCCGCAACGAGCGCCGGGGGCGCACCGGTTTTGCTCACCTGTTCGAACACATGATGTTCAAAGGCTCCGAGAATGTCGGATCGGGCGAGCACTTCGTTCTGGTCTTCAACAATGGCGGAACAATGAATGGCACGACCAACGAAGACCGTACCAACTATTTTGAAGCATTGCCGGCCAACCAGCTCGATCTCGCATTGTTTCTCGAAGCAGATCGCATGCGCAGCCTCGCCATTACGAAAGAGAATCTCGACAACCAGCGCAACGCCGTCCAGGAAGAGCGCCGGCTGGGCGTGGACAATCAGCCTTACGGCAAGAGCGGAGAGGTGCAACAGGATTTGCTATACGACAACTTTGCCTACAAGCATTCGGTGATCGGATCAATGGAGGATCTGAATGCTGCGAGCGTGGAAGACGTATCCGAATTCTTCAAGACTTACTACGCCCCTAACAACGCCGTGCTGGTCCTGGTCGGCGATTTCGAAACAAAAGACGCTATTGCCCGGATCAAAAAGACCTTTGAAAGCATTCCGCGCCAGAGTGATCCTCCGGCCGTGGACATGACCGAGCCAGAGCAGAAGGCCGAACGACGTGCAACGGTTGACGATATGCTTGCACGCTTGCCACGCGTTGATATCGCTTTTAAGGCAGTCGCTGGCAGCACGGCAGATTTCTACGCGCTACAGGTGCTTACCGCAGCGCTGCAAGGTGGACAGAGTTCTCGACTCTACCAGAAGCTCGTCAAGGAGAAGGAGCTTGTGACGAGTGTGGGTGGATTTATGGACGAGAAGCGCGGAACGGGCGCGCTTTACACGTTCGCAACGTTGAAGCCTGGAGCAAAAGTCCCGGACGTAGAAGCGGCGGTCTATGAAGAGATTGAGCGGTTGAAGAAAGAGCCGATTGCGGATTGGGAATTGCAAAAGGCCAAGAACTCTACGCGTCGTGCATTCATTAACAGCCTGCAGAGTTCACTTTCCCGGGCTATCACGCTCGGCCAGTTAGCCGTTTATTATAACGATGCGAGTTTGATAAACACGCGGCTGGATAAAGTGTCTGCTGTGACCAAAGACGACGTGCAGCGGGTCGCAGATAAGTATTTGCGCGAAACGAACCGCACGGTTGTGATCACCATGCCTAAAGCGAAAGCTTCAGGCGCAACCGCCACAATGGGGCAGTAAGGAGTATGGAAATGAAAACACCCACTATGAAACGAATGAAACGTCTTGCTGTTTCCTGGCTGGTCACGATTGTCTGCTCGGTCGCGCTCTTGACAGGGATGTCGGGCGCGGCAAAAGCCCAGGGCCCAACTGTTAGCCCCGCGGGTCAAACAACGAAAGGGGCCGTGATCAAAGGCAAGGCACCCGTAAATAAGAAAGTGTTGCAGGTAAGGCTGCCGAAGGCACAGGAGACGACGTTGCCAAACGGTCTGCGGGTTATTCTGCTCCAGGATCACAAAGTACCAACGGTCACCATGCAGATGGTGGTTTTGAGTGGTGGTCTGTCAGATAGAAACGACCATCGAGGCTTGGCTTCTTTTACCGCGGCACTGCTGCGCGAGGGAACAGCTAAGCGCACGAGCAAGGACGTTGCAGAGCAGGTCGATACACTCGGCGCTACACTCGCAGCCGGATCCGGATTCTCAACGCAGACCAGCACCGTCACTGCGTTCGGATTAGTCGAAAACCTGGACCCGTTGATGGAGATCTTTGCTGATGTTGTTCGCAGCCCGGTTTTTCCAAAGGATGAGGTCGAAAAATACAGGGCGCGCACGCTGGCACAGCTTCAATTGCAGCGCGGCAGTCCCCAGTTTCTCGCTCAGGAACAATTCAACCGCGCCATTTATGGCGATCATCCCGCGTCTCTGATTGCTCCGCCGGCCGATTCGATTAAGAAGCTGTCGTCGAAGGATCTTGCGGATTTTCATGCGACCTATTACCGACCCAACAATGCGATTCTTGCAATTGTGGGTGACGTAACCTTGAAAGAGCTAGTGCCCAGGATTACGAAGGCCTTTGGCGATTGGACCAGGGCAGATGTGCCCGCTACATTGATTCCGGCAATTCCGGAACCAGCGAACGCGCGAATCCTGCTCGTTGACCGTCCGGGTTCGGTGCAAACCGTGCTGCAACTCGGCAATTTGGGAATCGAGCGAAATAGTCCTGACTACTTTCCCCTATTGCTTGCCAATAGAATTCTTGGTGGTGGACCTGCAGCGCGACTATTTCTTAATCTGCGCGAAGACAAGGGCTACACTTACGGTGCCTACAGTAATTTCGGCGGCACAAAATTCCGTGGCACCTGGGTATCAAGTTCGGAAGTGAGGACTGATGTCACCGAAGGTGCAATGAAGGAATTCATGTATGAGCTCAAGCGTTTGCGCGATGAAAAGGTAACTCCCGAAGAACTGGATAATGCCAAGCGCGCGATCGTGGGGAGCTTCGCGCTTTCACTCGAGCAACCGCAAAGCCTCTTGCAGAACATCATCACGCAGAAGCTCTACGATCTTCCCCCAGCCTACTGGGACACCTATCCCCAGAAAGTCGCGGCAATAACCCTCGAGGATGTACAGAGTGTTGCGCAGAAATACATCGATCTCGATCACCTTCAGATTGTTGCCGTAGGGGATGCCTCCAAGGCACGTGACATCCTGGCAAAATACGGCAAGGTCGAGGTCTATGATGCTGATGGTTCGTCAGTGACGGACAAGAAGAACTAACCGAGACCGAAGCCGATTCACATACTGAGAAACAAGTCTGCCCCGTCAGAGCTAGCATTAGTTCTGGCGGGGCAGGCGTTTTTTAACGCGAAGAATAGAAGGTGAGCGGGCGATAATGAGGTTGGCGCTCCTGAAAACAGGATTTCATGGCTGAAGCCATATCCTGACGCCCCGGCTCAAGAACCTCGAACACCGGTACATGGATCGATCGTCACCGCTCACACCCTAATTATACCCGGCGGCAGACTTTGGCGAAAGCTCGCGAGAACCGACTTGAAACCTCCATCACCATCGTGGCCATACATTTGACAGGACGCTAAAACATCCTCTAGCTTCGACCTAAGTATCGAAGCTAATCACCATGCAACAGAAGTTCCTTCAATGCACCGGCCTGGCGTTAACGGTCATTTACGGCGCGTTTATTGTCTGGGTTTACGCAACGGAACCGCGCACCTTTAAGGAAGTTGCCACCAGCGCGGAAGTTGCTGCCGGGACTTACCAGATAGACCAGGAGAGGTTCAATAATGCGCTCGCGCTGTTCCGGCGAGAGCAGTTTCGCGCCGCTCGCGATGAGTGGCAGCGCGCCGACCCCGCGCAAGGAGATGCCCGGACACAGTTTTACATTGCTTACTCCTTTTACCGCGAGGGCTGGGGCCGCGTTTTTTACAATCAGGACTTATTTAAGCAGGGTCTTGAGTCAATTAATCGAGCCCTAACACTGGTTTCCAATGGGCAGCTCAGCGTCGACGATCCAAACCTGCAGATGCACAGTGCGGCCGAATTGAAAACCGAGCTTGAGCAAGGCACGGAGCGCAATTGGGGTGATATCAATCCATTAAAAGTTCTCCGCACGCGAAAGTAAGAAAAGCGAGCGGGGATGAAAGAAAGAACAGGTGACGGATAATCGTTCAAGAAATGGCGCCCTGCTGAGGTTTATTGTGCTGCCGCTTTGTTTCTTGACTGTGGCGCTATTAGGCGGTCTGCGTGTAAGCGCGGATAATCACGCTTTCATCTTCATTGCGCCACCACTTATTACGCTCGTGCTGGCGGTGTTACTGATGGTGCTCTTCGTGCGCGGCCATCTCATTGAGTTTCCCAGGTGGCTAACGAAAACAAATCCCCCGCTGACAAACGTCTCGCATGTATGGATGCTTCTTACGCTCTTTTTCGCTTCCGCGCAGGCATTCAATTCCGTTTTACCTGAGCGTGGTCTGCTTCACTGGCTGTTCTCGGTATTTTTTCTCTGGACGCTCTGGAACAATCAGTTCTCATCGTTTGACGCGCGCCGATTGTTGCGCAGTCTGGTGGTTCTCTTCGGAACGGCATTCATTCTCAAACATCTGTTGCTGGCGAGTCTTTATAGTCCGGAGGGAGGTTGGTTGAAGCGAGTGGCAGGCGGGTTACTGCAAGGTGTTTCGCTCGGCACACTGGATACACCAACCTTCGCGCCCGCTACCGGCTATATCTCGTTCTTTACCCTCACGCTTTACGTGACTGGATTGATACTGCTCATATTCGCACCCGAGAATGAGACTAGAGAGAAGTCCCATCCTCTCGTCCAGAGGTACCTCGAACTCTCTCCCGCAGATCGCCTTACCGTGCGTGAAACAATCCTGGCGGATCAGCCTGAGTCGGATCGATTAGAAGGTTCGAACCTGTATTAGGGAAACACTGATCACTGACTTCGCGATTGAACTAGTCTAATGGCGCGCACAGCTCTAACGCATGCCCATCGGGATCGTAGAAATAGATCGACTTTGCGGGCATCCAGTCGTGCAAAACCGGACCTTCAACGTCGACCCCTTTTTCCCGGAGCATCTTGGCCGCGCGCTCGATGTCACTTTCTGCAACTGTGAAGGCGAAATGTTGGGTGGGCCAATCGCCTTTGTCCTCCTGCAACACGATCATGCCAGCATTACCGCCAGCGCGCAGAAAGAGCCAATTGCGACGCTCGTCGCGAATTCCTTCCACAAGACCCAAGACCTCAGTGTAGAAGGATTCCGCTCGCGGCAGATCCTTCACGCGAATGGCAACTTCATAAATACCGCGGATGGGTAGCATAAACATCTCCCGGAGGTTGCGATTGTCAGGTCGAAGTGTATGCATGTTGAAGCATTCAGGCAAGACTCTGCTTTTGTCTTCCCTAGCCGACTAAGAGACTTCGGCTCAAGCCAACCTATACATAGTTTCTTGAGTACTGCCCACATTTACACGAGAATCGCAACCTTTTCAGCCGAACAAGCATCGCAAGAGCCGACACACGCCTCTCCCGCTTGCAAAAGCATTCGAGTCTTGCTAAACCTCGTTATTGGAATGCCCTTTGGAGAATACTGATGAAGAAGATTTTCTACGCCGTATCCGCGGCTCTACTTGTCCTGGCTCTGGTTGCTCCCTCGATCGCAGATACAATTCGCTTAAAAGATGGAAGCGTGATCCGCGGACAGGTGATTGGCTTTAAAGATCAACAGTTCGTAATACTGATTGGAGCGGGTGCAAAGGGCCGCCGCAGTCGCACTACTGTTTACGTCGAAGACATCGAGTCGATCGAGTTTGACGCGGCTACGACCTCCGCAGCTGCCGTGCTCGCCAATGAGGATCTGAGCTCGAGCAATAGCACAGAGCCTGTGTCACAGCCGCCGAGAACCCAGCCTTCGCCCAGTTCGACCAATTCCAGAACCAACAACCCATCCACATCCGGAGCTTCACCTACGTTTTTCACAATCAAGGTCGCTGTTCGGGCAGACAGCGCGAATAACGGGTGGACAAACAGTGGTCTCGTGGTGCGCAAAGGACAGCGTTTAAAAATTAGTTCTTCGGGTCGAGTGTCGCTCGGCAAAGGACGTTTCTCAACACCCATCGGGGTTGCAACAATCGCGGATAACGATAAGCTCGTCCGTAACGAGGCAACCGGAGCGTTGATAGCTGTTATTGGTGACGATAACGATGATTTCATTTTAGTCGGCGGTCGGCGCGATTTTGTCGCCCAGCGAGACGGGGTCCTTTTCCTTGGTGTTAATGAAGGAGATCTGAAGGACAACACCGGCGCTTACGATATCGTTATCGAGGCGGAGGCCGGCAGCGCGCCGCGCTAACGACGGCAAACTCGCCTTTGTTCCACGGCATCAGACTTTTGCAGGTTCAGAGGTCAAGCTTTAGGCCAGGACTCCAGCACGGTTGCTCGCCAGGTCCCACCGTTGCCGATTATGGGAAAAGGGCCGCTTTCAATCTTTACTCCGACAGCCAAGGTCACAGTTATGAAATTCTTCAACTTCTGTCGCCAGGTATTCGCCTTTTCGCTCATCTGCGCTTTGCTTCTGGGAGCGGGAGTTAACCTCGCAATTGCCCAATCGCGTCGCCAGCCTCCAACTGCAAACCAGAAAAAGAACAAGCGGCCAGGCGAGGCCCCACAGCCGGGCGAGAAACAGGAAGAACCTCTGCCGCCAGACCTGACGGGAAAACCACAGGAAGCGGAGAAGGTGACCATCACCACCCAAATTGTCAATGTGGATGCCGTGGTCTACCACAAAAAGAGCGGGCAGATAGTGACGGGGTTGAAGAAAGCGAACTTTGCGATCTTTTCAGACGGAAATCCGCAGGTGATTACAAACTTTTCCACCCCTGACGCGCCCATCACGGTGGTGATGGTCCTTGAATACAGCAAGTGGTCGGAGATGTTTGGGCTGTACGGTAGCGGCGGCTTCGATCCGGGAACGCACGAGGTGCTGCGCCCGACGGCGATGTTTCTTTCCCAGTTTATCAAACCCCCGAACGACTACGTTTCGGTGGTCGCTTACGACATGCGGCCCACCCCACTGACCGATTTCACAAACGATCCCACTCGAATCAATCAGGTTATTAGTCTGCTGCTGCGGAATTCGCCCGCGTTTAGGGAGAGCAATCTCTTCGATGCTCTCAAATTCGTCCTGATTGGCGGGCGAGGTGACTCAGTCGTACTTGAGGACTCGAAGTCAGAGAAGTCCGACTATTCAGGGCTGGTGACAGTGCAGGGACGAAGAAGAGCGCTAATTCTCGTGGCCTCCGGGATCGACACGTTTAGCAAAACAAACTACGACGCCGCACGCAAGATTACCCAAAACGCCGGCATTCCCATTTACATTATCGGTACCGGCAATCTCTTTTTTAAGAAGTATGGTGATTCTCTCCCTGCTACGGACGGTCTTACCGGGATGCCTGGAAGGATGACTTTCCTTCAGGCCGACAACACGCTCAAGACTTTCGCGAAAGAAACCGGCGGCGCTTACTTCCCCTACACCTTTGAAGGCGAGATTCCCAACATCCTTCAGTCGATTAACGGCTTGCTGCGTAGCCAGTATAGCCTCGCGTTTAATCCGGGCGATGTTAAGGATGGTAAGCAACACAAAATTAAAGTTAGCGTCGATGTGAACGGCGACGGCACTTACGATGATAAAGAGTATGTGATTCAGGCTCGTACGGTTTACAACGCCCCGAAGGGATGATGACGAGACGGCAGGAGGCACGACGTAGGACGAGAAAGGCAACGAGCAGTGCTCCTCGCGGCCTTTGATTTTCCAGCATCGATCGTTGAATAATTCCTGCCTGCCTCCTGCTCCTGCCACCTGGTCTTTTAGTCCAGATCCTCGCCCGCTGATTCCATTCAAGTGTTAAGCTTTGCCTGTGGCTAAGCCCATGCTTCGGAGAGATGTCGTTGTTATCGGCGGCGGCGCGGCAGGTCTCTTTTGCGCGATTGAAGCTGCAAAGCGCGGCCGCAGCGTTGTCGTGCTGGAGCACGCAGAGCGCATCGGAAAGAAGATTGCCATCTCCGGCGGCGGACGGTGCAATTTCACCAACCTCAACACCAGCCCTGACAATTTCATCTCGGCTAACCCACACTTCTGTAAGTCTGCACTGGCGCGGTACACACCCGCCGATTTCATCTCACTCGTGGAGAAGCACGGCATCGCCTATCATGAGAAAAAGCTGGGGCAACTCTTCTGCGACGATGGTTCCGGCCGCATAATTGAAATGCTGCTCAAGGAATGCAGTGAAGCAGGTGTCGAGATTCAATGTCGCTCGGTTGTGAGTAACGTTACGAAAAATGCTTATTTCGAAGTTGAAACGGAAAACGGAGCTTTTGCTTCTCAGTCACTGGTCGTTGCCAGCGGTGGCTTATCAATCCCGCCGCTCGGCGCAACAGACTTTGGCTATCGCCTGGCTCAGCAGTTTGGTCTGGGAATTCTTGAGACCCGTCCGGCCCTCGTTCCTTTCACGCTCTCGCATCAGGCACTGAGCGACTTGACAACCTTGAGCGGGATCTCGATTGCTGCCTCCGTCAGCTGCCAGGGCGCGGAGTTTCGCGAGAATATTCTCATCACACATCGCGGGCTGAGCGGACCGGCGATTCTTCAAATCTCCACCTACTGGCTTCCCGGTCACAGCGTTATTATCAACCTGCTACCCGAGCACAACGCGCTCGAACTTTTACGCGAAGAGCAAAACCGAGAGATCGAGTTGGCAAACTTTCTGAGCCAGTTTCTTCCACGGCGCTTTGCCCAGGCCTGGTGTGCTCGCTACTTTGCTTCACAGCCTCTCAAGCGTTACACACCCAGCCAGCTCGCAGACATTGCCAACAAACTCAACTCCTGGGAGGTTGTTCCAGCGGGAACGGAAGGTTACAGAAAGGCGGAAGTAACCGCGGGAGGCGTAGCGACTCACGAACTCTCTTCACAAACTATGCAGACCAAAAAAGTATCCGGCCTTTACTTCATCGGAGAGGTTGTGGATGTAACCGGGCAGCTAGGTGGCTATAATTTCCAGTGGGCCTGGGCCTCAGGTTACGTTGCCGGCCAGAGCGTATAAAGTCAGGCGGCAGTGGGCAGACGGCAGTAGGCAGGAGCAGGAGGCAGGTGGCAGACGGCAGGAGGCAGGAGCACTACATTTTCCATTTGACATTTATCGTTTCCGGCGATGCAAATCGCTTATCACGTATTGCTACTTCCTATCACGTAACGCGGACTGGCAAATGACGAATGGTAAATTTCAAATGGAAAATGTAGTGCTCCTGCCTCCTGCCTCCTTTTTCTAAATTCCGTGAATTCGCAGGCGAAACTCATCATTAAAGGCGTATGTCTCGCTGCGCTTTCCTGAGAACAGCCGCGATTCGCGCAGCAACATAGGCAGTCCACCCGCAGGTAAATCCAGACCATAAGAGGGACTGGAGAAGATCGCGGAGATTTGTGGATTGAGTCTTTCGGGCAATCCATACCGGATTGCCTTCTGCGCCACAGGGGAAAAACCCGCGCTGCGGCGAGGATTAATTAGCTCAAGCGAACCTTCAAAAATGTGCAGGCGCGTTGGCTGATCCCTGAGCGCCAGATCGCGATGCACCAGCATGTTGGTGACGGCTTCCAACACGGCGCCGCGATGATAGTTCGCCCGGGCCGGCACAGGGCTCTGCTCAGCTTCCGCGGTATCAAGATTTCGCGGGCGCGTATCCCACAGGTCGCAGTAGCGACCAAGGAAAGCAAGAGTCGACTCATAAAGCGTCAGCAGATTCCCAATCAGTTTTTTGCTTTCCACGACGTCTGCCTGAACCGAGTCACCCGCGAATCGCGTAACCGTGATCGCCGCCCGCGGCAGCAATTCGTTGACCCGCTCATCATGTCCGAAAAGCAGCAGGCCGGCCGTCGTAGGTACAACATCAAAGCCGTTATTTGTTGCCAGCAAAAGATCGCGTGCCAGCACCTCGGCCGTCGGATAGCCTGCCGCGGTCCTTTCGTCATACGCGTCTCCGGCAAACCCTCGCAGGAAACTCCATAGTTGTGCCTCATCGATGTCTTTGATCGTGGACCCGATTGCGAGCACGTTCTCGTAGCGCAGCGGGCGGACTTCGTCTAAAAGCGCGGAAAGCTCTTCCGGAGACGCTTCGCGCTTTTCAGCACCGATGCGCAAGTAGAAGCGACCGTCCCGAGTGCGATAAGGGCGGCGCTTGCCGTCCACGTCGAGCGCAACAATACGCCGCCCGTTGTCAAACGCAATGCGGTCGACAAATGGGACGAGCGGTGGTTGAATTTCTTCACGGCAGATTCGCACTAACTCGTCCTGTACACTCTCAGCATCATCGACGCCTTCCACGCGCATCTGGTCGTTAACACCGAAGACGATTACGCCGCCTCCGGTGTTAGCCAGGGCGACGATCCCTTGCGCTATCCTCTCAGCATTTGAAAGTTTTACTTTTAGTTCGAGATAGGTATCTTCACCGCCGCGAACGAGGCGCAGAAGTTCGACTCTCGATGTCTGCTGACCAGGTGTGGAAAGGACGTACTCCTGGAAGGAGCGTTCGGTGGTAGGTTCGTGCCGCTGGTTGCTGCGAAATCTTCTGCGAGCCATTTTTGTATTGACGGGGCCGCTTCTGTGATGCCCGCCCGGATGCCCGCGCAAGAAGCGCGACATCGCTGGAATATTTTATTGAAACGTAAACCACAGACTGAAAGTCTCTGGCTACGGCTGTCAATTATCAGTCGGTTCGCGGACGACTTCGAGTATTTCCACCTCACGTCCCTCAAGCGATCGTCCCTGGGCATTTATCAGCAGCAAATAAGAACAGACCGCAATTCCCGCGAACACGGCAAGTGTAACATAACCGATAAGCAAGCTTCGGCTGAGATAGCCTGTAGCCGTGGCAACGAGCGGTGGCAGAGCCAGCAAAATAAACATAGGAATCAGTAGCAGGCCGACCATTCCAGACACGTTCAAGCGCTTGCCAAACTCCATTCGTTTGGGGAAACGGATGGACAACCAGTTGCCAATAAGCGCCATCGTTGCTGCGAACGTGATGAAGCTGAGGGCCACAAATAATATCGTTCGAAGCGTGAGGTCGCGAAACACAAGCTCGTTAACAATCAGGAGAGCTGAGGCGAAGATCAGCGCTACGATCGTCATGGCGATGTTCTTTCCCATAAGTATTTGGCGGCGGTCGACCGGGGAAAGAATGAGCGAGCGCATTCCTCCTTCTTCGAATGCAAACTGGTTGCACGAGAGTCCAGTGAGAATCAGGAAGACGTACAAGACACCGCCCGTCGCCATTAATCCCTCGCCATAAGCAAGCAGATTGCTCGCGAATGAGGAGGCCTCGTGCGACGCACGTCCCGATTGGACAATCCGGTTTGAGTTCACCAACCTGACGACAATCAGTATTAGCGGCATTAGCACCATCATGCGGAGTTGGGCATTCCGCATTACGTAGCGCAACTCCTTCTCGACAATCGCTGAAAGCTGTGGGGAGAGCAACGGAGTTTCCCAACCGGTATAGATCTCTGTTTTCGGCCGTGTAGTTGCTTTGGCACTCCCGCGCTGCGGCTTTCCCCTTCCCACAACGGCGCGGCGAGCGATCCAATAAGTGGCGAGAATTAGAAGGATTGTATACGCGCTGAGCGTTCCAAGCGCCAGCAAGTATTCAGCGAATGCGCCCTGGCGCAGACCTTTGGTTAACGCCAGCGCAGCGGCGCCTGGTGGGGTCCAGCGCAAGGCTTTGAATGATTCAGCATGTCTGAAGATGGCTGGCGCAAGTTGGCCCGCTAAAGCGCCCCCAAGTCCGGCCATCACACCAATCAATGCCAGCAAGGTCTCACCACGCGTGCGCCTACGGCGGATAAGCGAGCCAACTGAAATTGACAGCCATTTCGAGAGGGCTATTCCGAAAGCAGCTGTCGGCAGCGCAGCTATCAGAGCCATTCCAACCCTGCCACTTCCCAGACCTGCGCCCAGGCCAATCGCTATAATTGCCGGTATGGCAAAAACCGATTGAAGGCTGGAGATCTCGCTGATGAAATCCAGCGCAAAGAGCTTGCGCAAACTGATGGGGTACATTAGCAGACGTCCAGGTTCGAAGTGTCTGCTACTCCCGATGCTCAGGGGCAAGCTCGCCCACATCAGGTAGCAAAAGGCGAAGATTGAAAAGAAGATCAACTCCGCTGACGGGATTGCCAGAGGGGCGTCTGAGACGCTGACATCCGCTTGTAGAATTATGTCAGGCGATGTCAGGGCATAGGCGGCAGCACCTAGTCCAAAAGCTGTAATCAAAGCAAATGCCAACGCGACGAGCATTCCCAATACGGATGAAATGCGATTGGCAACCGCCTTCGACGAGCGCAGTGAGTTCCTGAACAGCTTCCACTTGAGCCAGATTAGTGTAGTGAGCTGGGACAAGGTGTATTGAATGTCAGCGGTTCGTTGTCAGTCAGTGGTTCGTTGTCAGTTATCAGTCATTTCTTGACGTGTGCTGGGTGCAGCTGATTGCTAGGTTAATGCCGTGATCATTTGATATCAGTATAGAATGGAAAGCTGGCGAATCCCATTTGGCGAAGATCCTGATTGAAAGAAGCGCCAACCGATAACCGACTACTGACAACGACTACTGACAACTGACAACGACCACTGACAACTGACCACAGGCACGAAAAAGCCCGCAATGCTCACTGTACCTCCCGCCAACGCCTACATCAGTCTTGGCTCCAACCTCGGCGACCGGGCTGGCAATCTCCTGTTGGGAGTCCGCGGGATGATCGATGCCGGGCTGGAGATTAGTCGCCTATCAAGCGTGTACGAAACTGAGCCGGTAGAAACATTTCCGCAGTCAGCGTTTCTCAATATGGTTGCAGAGTTACTCAGCAATACAACCCCGCCTCCGGAAGAGCTGATGGCCCGCTTGCTCCGAGTTGAATACCAGCTCGGCCGTAAGCGCGAAGTCGCCATGGCCCCCCGGACAATTGATCTCGATCTTCTTCTATACGGGGATGAAGCACGGGCCACGGAGTTTCTGACTCTTCCCCATCCGCGGCTCCATCTTCGCAAGTTTGTGCTGACGCCATTAGTCGAGCTGGCACCCAGCCGGGTTCATCCGACACTCAATTTGACAGTCACTGACCTACTGCAAAATCTTGAAGACAGATCGGAAGTGAGGCTCTGGCGTCCGTGACGGACGAAAGGCGGGCACGCGGAGACTCGGGACATTGAGCCCTGATAGCAACATCGAGGTTGTGTGTGTCTCCGCACAGACCGGCCTTTCTCTGGTATGTTAGTCATCTAAGGGCCAATAGTGCGTCACTACTTAGAGATCGGTTGTGCTAGTTTGCCGCCCAGTCCTATCAAGCAAAAAACTCAAGGGAGGAAAAACAATGTCGTTCGGAATTTATATCGTAGGGTACCTTATCCTAATAATCGGCTTGGCGATCGGCGCCAACATGCTCCACGTGCCTCCAAAGTGGATCGGTGTGGGAATTCTTTGTCTGGTCGGCGTGGCGATTATGCACGGTGTCACTACCACCCGACAAAAGGATTCTTCATCCTGAAGGATGTTTTCTCGTACTGCCTTTGACCGCGAGCAGCGGTGATCGGTAAGCAGCGGAGGTAACCACCGACCTGCTCCTCTCCTACCGAAAACTGTTGCGTTGACGAAGCGACTGGCAGTCGCTCCTGTTGAGGTCAAGTACAGAAGCCGTTCTGTTTTAAGCAGTGAGCTGTATTGAAGCCGAAGTTTCTTGCGGCCTGGGCCTATGCTAAGACGGAGCTGGGACTTCGGTTTCATCAGGGAGCGAGAACTTCGAACGCTTCATGCCTTTTACGCTTTCCCTGTTTTCCCGTTATAATGCCCTCACTTGCGAACACACCTCGTACATCTCCGAATTTGCCGGGTCATTGGCAGTTTACTTGACCGACAGATACAAGGGCCAGAGAGCTGAAACATGCCATATCTCAAACCGGAGCGTCCCGAAAAAGTTACTGCACCTTCCCTGCGGGCCAGCAAACAACGGGGTGAGCGTCTTGTTTGTCTCACTGCATACGATTACCCAACGGCACGGATCTTAGACGAGGCCGGCATTGACATTGTTCTGGTAGGCGACAGTTTGGGGAATGTCGTGCTGGGCTATGGCAACACCGTGCCGGTCACCCTAGACGAAATCGTCGCGCACACACGGGCTGTGCGGCGAGCCGTTCAGCGAGCGCTCCTGGTAGCAGACATGCCCTATGGGTCATTTCACACTGGGCCGGACGACGCTGTCAGAGCAGCCCTACGGTTGGTGAAAGAAGCAGGCGCGGAGGCGGTTAAGCTGGAAGGTGGACGCAAGAGGCTACCGTTGATCAAGCGCCTGGTCGACGAAGAGATCGCGGTAATGGGTCACATCGGTCTAACGCCTCAATCCGTGAACAAGCTCGGCGGCTATCGCGTCCAGGGAAAGACTGCCGAGGCAGCACGCGAGTTGCTCGATGACGCCCTCGCCCTTGAGGAAGCAGGCGCTTTCGCAATCGTGCTCGAGGTTGTCCCTCGCGAGATCGCAAAACTCATCACTGAGAGTGTCAGCATTCCGATAATTGGTATCGGCGCCGGCGTCCACTGTGACATACAAGTGCTTGTCTTGCATGACATGCTTGGCTTGTCGTTTGGGAAGCTAGCGCGTTTTGTCAGGCCCTATGCAAATTTGCGAGAGACCATAACTGACGCTGTGACTCGGTTTGCCGACGACGTACGGAACGAAACTTATCCTTCTGATGCAGAGTCTTATGCGCTGCCCACAGATGCAGCGGAACAATTAAACTTAACCACGGCCTCGAAAGACCCTAAGACCGAGAAGTCCTGAATCCCCGCCCCCAATCATTATGGAGATTATCAATCGCCGTCAGCGCATGAGTTCCGTCGCGCGCAAAATTCGCCGCGAACAGGACCGAACGATCGGCCTTGTGCCTACCATGGGAGCACTTCATGCCGGCCACCTAAGCCTGGTGCGAGAAGCGCGCAGGATGTGTGACGTTGTTGTGGTCTCAGTCTTCGTAAATCCTGCGCAGTTCGGACCAGGCGAAGACTTCGAGCGCTACCCGCGGGATCTGACGAAAGATACTGCGCTGTTAACCGACTACAACGTCGATTTCATATTCGCCCCTCCTGTTGACGAGATTTATCCCAAGGGTTTTTCCACTTACGTGAACGTCGAGGGTGTAGCAGACCAATTCGAGGGCGCAGCTCGTCCCGGCCACTTTCGAGGTGTCTCTACAATCGTGACGATCCTGCTCAACGTAGTGCGACCCGACTTCGCTTTTTTTGGCCAGAAGGACGCCCAACAGGCGGTAATCATCCGGCGCCTGGTGCGAGACCTGGCTTTTGACACCGAAATCATTGTCCTGCCGACCGTACGAGAGGATTCCGGACTGGCGATGTCTTCGCGCAATCTGTATTTGAAACCCGAAGAGCAGCAGGCAGCCGCTGTTATTCACCGGGCGTTGGCTAGGGCGAAAGAGACGTATAAAGCCGGCGAGCGACATGCAAACAAGCTCGCAGGACTTGTGCGAGCAGCGATTGAGGCCGAGCCGCTGGCACGGGTTGACTACGTAAACATCACGGACGCGGAAACACTCGAAACCATTGACAAGGTGGACGACCGGGCGGTCTTGGTGACCGTAGCGGCCTACATCGGCAAGACCCGATTGATCGACAACACTGTGCTTAACAGTTCGAAGAAAAAGGACGTTGTG